>DASUGK010000121.1:0-5388 GCA_036274075.1 Steroidobacteraceae bacterium
CGGGATGCGTCTCACGCTCATCGTTGTGCTGTGCCTGCTGAACGCGGGCTGCGCCATCTGGCGCAAGGACCAGGCGGAGCCCGTCGACAACCAGGGTCCGCGCAAGGAAGACAAGGCCAAGCCCGAGGAGAAGCCGAGCGACGTGCTGAAGCCCAGGGGCTTGAGGCTCGCGAGCCCGGTTTCGGATCGCTTCTACGTTCGCGGCACCTACTTCAATGCCAAGGTCGAGTCGCTGGTACGAATCGATCCCACCGTCATCGACACCCCCGGCAGCCTGCTGAGCGGCGAGCAGGACCTGGGACTCGATGACCAGATCGACCAGGCGAGAATCGAGTTCGATTTCCGCCTCGGTGAACGCAACCACGTGCGCGTCGACTACTTCAAGGTGGATCGATTCGCGCAGGTCGTGCTGGCGGAGCCCATCCTGTTCGGCGACGCGCTGTTCGGAACCGGTGTCACGTTCCGGACGCATCTCGACTGGCGCACGCTGGGACTCACCTACACCTATTCGTTCTTCAAGTCGGATCGCTTCGAGGCGGGAGTCGGCATCGGCATGCACCTGCTCGAAGGTCATCTCTCGGGCTTTGCTCCCGGCACGAACTCCATGCAGAAGCAGGACAATGTCGGCATCGTTCCCACCGCCGCCATCAATGCCGCTTATCGCATCTCCAAGCGCTGGGCGGTCACGCTGCGCGCTCAGGGCTACGACGGCAAGGAATACTCGAACGAAGACGGCGATTGGCGCGGCGAGATGTACGACTACCACTTCGACGTCCAGTACCGCTGGCGCAAGAATTTCGCGGTCGGCCTCGGCTATTCGTCGATCGAGAACGATCTGCTGGTCGAAGGCCAGGGCGGAGGTCAGTTCAACCTGAAGGCCGACGGCCCCGAGCTGTTCTTCCGCGCCAGTTTCTGAGCGCAGGTAAACTTCCGCGGCGCGCCGGGGCGCGTATCGGGCGGGGGATTCTTGGACAAGCGCATTCGCAAGGTCGTCATCGTGGGCGGCGGTACCGCCGGCTGGATGACGGCGGCCACGCTCGGTCGCTTCCTCAAGAACGAATACTGCGAAGTCCGCGTGGTCGAGTCCGAGGAGATCGGCACCGTCGGCGTCGGCGAGTCGACCATCCCGCAGATGCGGGTGTTCAACCGCATGCTGGCGCTCGACGAGAACGAGTTCGTCAGCCGCACGCAGGCGACCTTCAAGCTCGCCATCGAATTCCGCGACTGGAAGCGCATCGGCGAGTCGTACCTGCACCCGTTCGGGCCCTACGGCCTCGACATGGAAGGCGTGTCGTTCCACGCCTACTGGCTCAAGCTGCACGCCATGGGGCAGGCGCCGCCGCTCATCGACTATTCGATCGAGTGCTCCGCGGCGCGCCAGTCGCGTTTCATGCGCCCGATCGACAAGCGCAACTCGCCGCTCAGCGCCATCGCCTATGCCTTCCATTTCGATGCCGGCCTGTACGCACGCTTCCTGCGCGAGTTCGCCGAGCAGCGCGGCGTGAAGCGTACCGAGGGCAGGATCGTCGACGTGCAGCTCAACGGCGAGAGCGGCTACATCGAGGCGGTGAAGCTGGCCGACGGGCAACGCGTCGAGGGCGATCTGTGGATCGACTGTTCCGGATTCCGCGGCCTGCTGATCGAGCAGACGCTCAAGACCGGCTTCGAGGACTGGTCTCACTGGCTCATCAACGACCGCGCCTGGGCCGTGCCCTGCGAGAAGGCCGGCGATCGCCACCCGGTGACGCGCGCCATCGCGCGCAGCGCCGGCTGGCAGTGGCGCATCCCGCTGCAGCATCGCATCGGCAACGGCTACGCGTTCTGCAGCCGGTTCGTCAGCGAGGACGAGGCCGCCAACACGCTGCTCTCGCACCTCGAAGGCAAGCCGCTCAAGGATCCGATGCTGATCCGCTTCAACACCGGCAAGCGCCTGAAATCGTGGAACAGGAACTGCGTGGCCATCGGGCTGTCCGCCGGATTCATGGAGCCACTCGAGTCGCAGAGCATCTGGCTCATCCAGGCGGCGATCGCGCGGCTGCTCACGGTATTCCCGGACCGCGGCTTCGAAGCCGCCGACATGGCGCACTTCAACAAGCTCATGGACTGGGAGTTCGATCGCATCCGCGATTTCCTGGTGCTGCACTTCCATGCCACCGAGCGCAGCGATACGCCGTACTGGGACTACTGCCGCAACATGAAGGTGCCTGACTACCTGTCGGAGAAGATGGCGCTGTTCCAGGGGCGCGGGCGCATCTTCCGCGACAACAACGAGCTGTTCAGCGACAACAGCTGGTTCTCGGTGTTCCTCGGCCAGGGCATCTGGCCGCGCAGCTACGATCCGCTGGCGGACGTGATGCCGGAAGCCGAGCTGCGCGAACGCATGACCAACATCCACACGGTCATCCAGAACTGCGTCGCGCAGATTCCCGACCACTGGGAATTCATCGGCAAGAACTGCGCCGCGAAGCCGATGTAGCTCGCGCGCGGCGCGCGCTCACTCCCGCAGGAATTCCACCACGCGCCGGATGGTCGCCGGGTCGCGCAGGTTGCCGCTGTGCCCGAAGCCTTGCGTGCGCCAGAGGATCGCGCCCGGGATCGCCGCCGCGAGCGCGGCGCCCTGCGCGATGGGCGCCACGTTGTCGTCCTCGTCGTGCACCACCAGCACGGGAATGCGCACGCTCGGCGCCGCGGCCGAGGCGGCGACGGCGCTCGCCGGCCGGCCGAACTTCGCGCGGAAACGCGCGCGCAGGTTGGCGAGCGCCGGCGGGCGCAGGCCTAACATCATGGCGAAGGACTCGAGGATGTAGTCCATGTCCGATGGCACGCCGAACAGGCAGATCTTCTTCGGATGGTGATCGGCGGTTTCCGCCAGCACCGTGAGTACCGCGCCGCCCCCGAGCGAGTGGCCGATCACCGCGTGGATCGGCTCGTGCGCGCGCAGTACCTCGGCGAGGCTGTCCCGGAACAGCGGCAGCCCCGAGAAACGTCCCGGCGAGGTGCCATGGGCCGGTGCGTCGATGCCGATCACCGCGAACCCGGCCGCGCGCAGCGGCGCCACGAAGTCGGCGAAGCGCGCCGCATGGGAGCCCCAGCCGTGCAGCAGCACCACCGTCGGGCCGGGATGCTCCCAGCGCCACACCGTGAACTGCTCGTCCTGGCAGCGAAGCGTGCTGCGCACCGCCTGCGCGATGATCGGCGCGTCGGCGGCTTCGACCTTGCGCCGGGGCGGCATCTGGAACATGAGGAAGGCGAGTTTGCCGGCGAGCGAGCTGCTGAAACGCTGTACCAGGGCGAAGAAGGCCCGCAGCCTGCGCTGCACCGCAGGAGTCACGCCCGGGACCACGCGCCCAAGCACCGGCTTGCGGCGTTCTTTCATCATTGGGGGCCAAGTCTATGCCGGAACAAAACCGGTGATACAGTCGCCGCACTCACTACCGAGAGGCATTTCATGAAACGCATTGCCATGGTTCTCGTCGGCCTGGTCGCGGCGCACACCGTCTCCGCGGGCGTCTACATCGAAATGGTGACGCACAACCTCGCCACCAACTCCACCGAGCCCCAACAGAAGCTGTACGTGCAGGCAGGCTCTGGTCGCATCGTCGACCGTGACGGCCACGTATCGCTCATCAAGGGCGATTCGATGTACGTCATCGACGACAGCGACAAGACCTACGTCGCACTCGACAAGGCCACCATGGAAAAGCTGGCCGCACAGATGAGCGCCATGATGGCGCAGGCGAAAGAACAGCTCGCCAAGCTGCCGCCCGAACAGCGCGCCCAGGCCGAGCAGATGATGGGCGGCGCCAACTTCGGGGGCGAGCACAAGGTGGACGTGGCCGACACGGGCAAGTCCGACACCGTGGATGGACGCAAGTGCCGGCTGTGGGACGTGACGCGCAATGGCGTGCTCGACGAGCAGATCTGCGTGGTGCCGTACGCGTCGGCGCCGGGCAAGGAAGACCTGAGCGCCGTGTTCGGGAAGTTCGCGAAGATCTACGATGAAATGGCCAAGTCCGTCCCCATGTTGGCGGGCGCCATGGGCAACGAGTTCGAAGCGCGCACCAAGGCCGGAGGCTTCCCGGTGCGTTCGCGCGCCTATGAAAACGGCAAGCTCATCGACGAAGAAACGCTGGTCAAGGTGTGGCGCGAGGAGGCGATCCCGGCCTCGATGTTCGAGATCCCCGCCGGCTACAAGCAGAAGCAGCTGCCGATGGGGCCGCATTGAAACCTGACGGAGTGCGATGAAGTACAGCGATTACTACGCGGCGCTGGGCGTCGAACGCGACGCTTCGCAGGACGAGATCAAGAAGGCGTATCGCCGCCTGGCGCAGAAATACCATCCGGACGTCTCGAAGGAGCCGGAAGCCGAGGCGCGCTTCAAGGAAATCGCCGAGGCGTACCAGACGCTGAAGGATCCCGAGAAACGCGCCGCCTACGACGAGCTCGGCAAGCGACCGCCGGGCGAGGAGTTCCGTCCGCCGCCGGACTGGACCCGCCAGCATGGCGCCGGCGATGGACAATTCTCATTCGAGGACATGGATTTCGCGGACCTGTTCTCGCGCTTCGGTGCGCGCCGCGGCGGCGCGCAGGGCCGCCACGACGGTGGCATGCCGGGCCAGGATTTCGAGATCCCGGTGCAGATCAGCCTGGAGGATTCCTTCAACGGAACCACCCTGGAGCTGCAACTGCAGATGCCCGAGTACGACGAGGCCGGGCGGCTGCGCCGCGTGCCGCGCACCGTGAAGGCGCGCGTGGCGCCCGGGGCGGTCGACGGCCAGCGCCTGCGGCTGCCGGGCAAGGGCGGCCGCGGGTTCAACGGCGGCCGCGATGGCGATCTCTACCTGGACATCGCGCTCAAGCCGCATCCGCTGTACCGCGCCACCGGGCACGACCTGTACGTCGACCTGCCGCTCGCGACGTGGGAGGCGGCGCTCGGCGCCTCGGTCGAAGTGCCGACGCTGGCCGGCGCGGTGAACCTCAAGGTACCGGCGGGCACCAACTCCGGCCGCAAACTGCGGCTGGCCGGCCGTGGTCTGCCGATGCCGCGCGGCGGGGCCGGCGACCTGTTCGCCGTGGTGCAGATCGTGGTGCCGGGCCGGTTGTCGGAACGCGAACGCGAGCTCTACGAAAGCCTGCGGCAGGCCTCGGGCGCCGCTCCGCGCGATCGATTCGCGGAGTCCGCATGAGCCAGGAGACCGAAGTGTTGTGGCTGGACGAGCGACTCGTCAGCCTCGAGGAACTGGCGCAGGTGTCGGGGCTGACGCGCGCGGAGCTGCTGGAGCTGGCGCATTGCGGGGCGCTGCCGGTGCGCGAGGAACGCGGCGCCAGCTGCTTCTTCGCGGCGCGCAGCATCAGCGTGGCGCGCACCGCCTGCCGGCTGCGCGACGA
>DASUGK010000122.1:0-9947 GCA_036274075.1 Steroidobacteraceae bacterium
CCGATCTTCAAGCTGGGCGCCGTGGTGTAAGGTCACCGCCGGCCCCCGCCAACAACAACGACACGGAAACGCCGCGCCCATCTTGAGAAAGGTGGGGCGGCGTTTCTCTATCAGGACGTAGATGCCCGACTTCCTCCAGCCCCTGTACGACACCTTCGCCGCGCAGCCCTGGCTGTACGTCAGCTGTTGCGTGGTGCTGGGCCTGCTCGTCGGCAGCTTCCTGAACGTCGTCATTCACCGCATGCCCATCATGCTGGACAACGAGGCGCGCAAGGACTGCGAGGAGATGACGAATCCGGGCGTCGAACCGCAGCCGCGGCCGGCCTACAACCTCGTCGTGCCGCGCTCGGCCTGCCCCAAGTGCCAGGCGCCGATCACGGCGATGCAGAACATTCCCGTGGTGAGCTGGCTGGTGTTGCGCGGCAAGTGCGCCAACTGCCAGGCGCCGATCAGCGCGCGTTATCCGCTGGTGGAGGCCGCTACCGGGCTGCTCACCGGCATCGTTGCCGCCCACTTCGGCGTCACGCTACTGGCACTGGCCGGCATCGTGTTCACCTGGATCCTGATCGCGCTGACGATGATCGACTTCGACACGCAGTACCTGCCCGACGACCTCACCTATCCGCTGCTGTGGCTGGGCCTGCTCCTGAGCCTCACGCATCCCGTGTGGGCAACGGGCGCCGATCCCGTCACGCCACGCGACAGCATCATCGGCGCCGTCGTGGGCTACATGGTGCTGTGGAGCTTCCACTGGCTGTACTACCTGGTTCGCAGGGTCGAGGGCATGGGTTACGGCGACTTCAAGCTGTACGCCGCCTTCGGCGCGTGGTTCGGCTGGAAGATGCTGCTGCCCATCCTGTTGTTCGCCTCGGTGGTCGGTTCGCTGGTGGGCGTCTTCATCCTGTACCGGCAGCGCAAGGGACTCGACACCAAGATCCCGTTCGGGCCGTACCTCGCCGCCGCCGGCTGGTTGTTCCTCATGGTGGGTCACCAGGCCGTCGAGCGATATCTCGGCCTGTTCCCCCATTCCCGTTAGGAATGAGCGCGTGCCCGGCGTGTATCGAATCGGTCTGACGGGCGGAATCGCCAGCGGCAAGAGCACGGTGGCCAACCTGTTCGCGGCGCTCGGCGTCACCATCGTCGACACGGACCTGCTGGCGCGCGAAGTGGTGGCGCCCGGTTCGGCGCTCCTGCCGCGGATCGCCGAGCACTTTGGCGCCGAGGTGTTGCAGAAGGACGGCAGTCTCGATCGCGCAGCGCTGCGCTCGCGGGTGTTCGCCAACGCGGCTGAAAGACAGTGGCTGGAGCAGCTCACGCATCCGGCGATCCGCGAGCTCACCGACAAACGTTGCGAATCGGCCACCAGCCGGTACGTGATCGTGGCGATCCCGCTGCTGGTGGAAACCGCGGGCGCCGAGCTCTTCGACCGCGTGCTGGTAGTCGATTGCAGCCCGGAGATCCAGCTCGCGCGGTTGCAGGCACGCGATGGCACCACGCGCGCCGAGGCGGAGCGCATGCTGGCCGCGCAGGCCTCGCGCGAGCAACGGCTCGCCGTGGCCGACGACGTGGTCAAGAACGATGGAGACCTCGCGACGCTGCGCGAGCAGGTCGAAAAACTGCATCGCCACTACTTGAAACTGGCCTCGGCGCAATCGGACGGCAGCTCGAAGTGAGCGATCGATCACGCCACGGGCCGTGCAGCGTGGTTTACGCGGGCCGCCGCGCTCGCGCACAATAGCCCGATGGCCGAGGAAGCCCAGGTTCAGCAAGCGCCCGTGGCCGAAGCCGCGCCGCTGGTGTTCGAGCAGCCGCTCAACGAGCGGATGCGCACCTTCCTGCGCCTCGATTTCCTCTACAACCAGGCGCTGTACCACAACGAGATGCAGAGCCAGTGGGGCAGCCGCGCCGCCATGGGCAGCCTGCTCGACATCCTCGCCATCGCCGCGCGCAGCGACGTACGCGCCGACGTGCAGAAGGAACTCGAGCGCCACCTCGCGCAGCTCAACGTGTTCCAGAGCAAGCCGGGCGTCGACTCGGCGCGCCTGCGCACCGTGATGAGCAACCTGCTGCGCCTGCGCGCCGACCTCGTGGCCTGCGGTTCTAACTACCTCGGCGGCCTCAAGGATTCGGAGTTCCTGTCCGCGATCCGCCACCGCTCGGCGATCCCGGGCGGCACCTGCGAATTCGACCTGCCGGATTTCTTCTTCTGGCTCAACCAGGCGACCGACCAGCGCGCGCGTTCGTTCAACGAGTGGCTGGCGACGTTGCGCCCCTTGTGCGACGCCATCGCCGAGCTGCTGTGGATCACGCGCCAGCACGGCAAGCCGCGCCAGGAAATCGCGCGCGGCGGCGTGTACCACATCACCTTCGAACGCGACACGCCGATCCAGCTGGTGCGCATCGCGCTGCCGGCGGGAGCGGGGCTGTATCCCGAGACTTCCGGGTCTCACTACCGCTGCTCGGTGCGCCTGCTGGCGTGGAACGGGCTCAACCAGCGCCCGCAGCAAACTACCGACGACGTGCCGTTTACGCTGACCTGCTGCACCTGACACGCCGTCGAAGTTCCGGCAGAGCAGGATCCACCGTCGATTCAGTAGACAGGCGTGCCGCGCGGCGAGCTTTTCACCCCGCCGGCGCCGGCATCCCCAGCGCCTTGGCGACGAACCCGAACTGGTCCGCGATGTCCTCGATCTGCATCCACACCGGCTTGCCCGCGCCGTGCCCGGCCCGCGTCTCGATGCGGATCAGCACGGGATTCGCGCAGCCTTGGGCGTGTTGCAGCTCGGCGGCGAACTTGTAGCTGTGCCACGGCACCACGCGATCGTCGCGGTCGGCGGTGGTCACGAGCGTGGGCGGATAACAGGTGCCTTGCTTCACGTTGTGCACCGGCGAGTAGGCGCGGATGGCCTTGAACTCGGCCGGATCCTCGGAGAGCCCGAGGTCGCTCGACCACTGGCGCGCGTTGGCACTCGCGGTCTGGTAGCGCAGCATGTCCATGACGCCGACGCCGGGCAGCGCCGCGCCGAACAGGTCCGGGCGCTGCGTGAGCGCGGCGCCCACCAAGAGGCCGCCGTTGCTGCGGCCAAGGATCGCGAGGCGCTTGGGGTTGGTGTACTTCTCGCGGATCAGGAACTCCGCAGCCGCGATGAAATCGTCGAACACGTTCTGCTTCTTCAGCTTGGTGCCGGCCTGGTGCCACTCCTCGCCGTATTCGCCGCCACCGCGCAGGTTGGCCACGGCGTAGATGCCGCCGAGTTCGAGCCACGACTGGATTGCCGGGCTGAAGGACGGCGACAGCGTCACGTTGAATCCGCCGTAGCCGTAGAGCATCACCGGCTGGTTGCCGTCGCGCGGCGCGTCCTTGCGGCGGATGATGAACATGGGCACGCGCGTGCCGTCCTTGGAGTGGTAGAACACCTGCTCGGTGACGAAGGGCGTGAAGTCCGCCGGCACCTTGGGCTTGCGGAACTCGCTGACGGTATTCGTCGCGACGTCCAGCCGCAGGATGCTGGTGGGCGACTGGTAACCGGAGAACGAGAAGAATGCCTCCGCATTGTTTCCCTTGCCCTGGAAGTTGGTCGCCGTGCCCAGACCGGGTAGTTTGACTTCGCCCACTTCCTTGCCGCTGGTCTCGAACAGCTTGACGATGCTGTGCGCATCGCGCGAATACTCGACCAGGATGCGGCCGCCGATGTAGGCGGAGTTGTTGATCACCGCGTCGCCCTGCGGCACCACGGTGCGCCAGGCGGCCGGCTCGGGCTTGGCCGGATTTACCACGATCACGCGGCCGCGCGGCGCGCCGTTGGTGGTCTGGAAGTAGAGGTCGTCGCCCTTGGAGCCGATGAAGTTGTAGATCGCGTCCCAGGCCGTGAACAGCGGCAGCGGCTGTTCGCCGGCCTTGCGCAGGTTCTGCACCAGCACGCCGTTGGATTCATAGCCGTCGAACTGGTTGATGATGAGATAACGCCCATCCTCTGTGACCTGCGCGGCGGGCACGCGCGCGGGGTGATCGGTCACGCGGTAGACCATGCGATCCGCCGATTGGGACTCGGCCAGCTTGTGGAAGTACACGTCGGGCCGGCCGCCGTCGTCGCCACGTTCGGCCGTCTCGGCACTCTCGCCCGCCTTCACGGGGTAGCGGCTGTAGTAAACGCCGGAGCTGTCGCTGGCCCAGGAAACGGCCCAGAACTTGCTGAACTTGAGCGCCACCGGCAGGTCGGTGCCGTCCTCGACATGGCGGAAGTGCCAGATGTTCCAGTCGGTGCCGCCGTCGGAGAGTGCGTAGGCGAGGATCTTGCCGTCCGGGCTCGGCGACCATTGCGACAACGCGATGGTGGCGTCCTCGCGTTTGCCGTTGGGATCCACGAGCACGCGCGGCGGGGCGTCGAGGCCATCGGCCACGTACAACACGCTCTGGTCCTGCGTGCCGTCGTTGCGCATGAAGAAATAGCGGCCGCCTTCTCGTTGCGGCACGCCGAAGCGCTCGTAGGTCCAGAGCTGCTTGAGGCGATTGCCGAGCCAGGCGCGCTGCGGCAGGCCTTCGAGGTACGGCTGCGCCAGTGCATTCTGCGCGGTCACCCAGTCCCTGGTCTGCTGCGCGGAGACGTCTTCGAACCAGCGATACGGATCCGCGACGCGGACGCCGTGGTATTCGTCGACGACATTCCCGCGCACTGTCGGCGGGTACTGGAACCCGGCGGGCTCGGCGGGAGCGTCGTGAATCGCCGTGGGTTTGCTGGCGGCGCATGCGGCCAGCAGAACGGTCAATGCGCTCGCGAGCGCCAGGCACAGGTAGCGAGGACGAAGAGCCATCCCTAAACTCCGAAGATGAAATTGATCGGCAGTGTAACAAACGGCGCCCCTGCGCCCGTCCGGCGCAACGCGCTTTCGATTCGTCCCGGCGCAGTCTTCTCCCTGATTCTTGCGGCACTCCTGTGGCTGCCGGGTGCTGCGGCCCAGTCGGGGAAACTCCCACTGGAACGGCTGTTCTCGGCACCCGACCTCTCGGGGCCGTCGCTGCGCGGCGTCAAGATCTCGCCCGACGGCAAGCTCGTGGCATATCTCAAGGGTCGCGACGACGACAAGGACCGGTTCGACCTCTGGGCTTACGACGTGCCGGCCGCGCGCCACCGGCTGCTGGTCGACTCGCGCACGCTCGCCGGCGCGGACCGCGCGTTGTCCGCCGAGGAAGAAGCCCGCCGCGAGCGGCAGCGGACCTCGGCCTTTTCCGGCATCGTCGAATACAGCTTCGCGCCCGACAGCCGCCACCTGCTGATTCCGCTGAACGGCGACCTGTACGTCTATGACCTGGCGCGCAGCGGCGCCGCGGCCGTGCAGCGGCTGACGAGCACCGACGCCTACGAAACCGACGCGCGTTTCTCGCCACGCTCGCACTTCGTGAGTTTCGTGCGCGAGCAGAATCTCTACGTCATCGACCTCGCCAATGGCACGGAGCGCGCGGTGACGCGCGACGGCGGCGGCCTGGTGAGCTTCGGCATGGCCGAGTTCATCGCGCAGGAGGAGATGGACCGCGACACGGGCTACTGGTGGTCGCCGGACGAGCGCCTCATCGCGCTGACGCGCGTCGACGAGGCCCCGGTCGCCGAGGTGGAGCGCTTCGAGATCCGGCCCACGGGCGCTGCCGTGGTGCGCCAGCGCTATCCCGCCACGGGCGCCGCGAATGCGCACGTCGATCTCTATGTCGCCGAACTCGCCTCCGAGCGATTGTTGAAACTCGACCTCGGCCCTTCGCAGGACATCTATCTACCGCGCGTCGACTGGTTCCCGGACAGCCGCAGCCTCGCCGTGCAGCGCCAGAGCCGCGACCAGAAGACCCTCGAGCTGCTGCGTTACGACGCACTCGGGGGACGCAGCCGCCTATTGCTGACCGAGCGCAGCGACCGCTGGGTGCCGTTGCACAGCGAGCTCACCTTCCTGCAGCACTCGAGGCAGTTCATCTGGGCGTCGTCGCGCGACGGTTTCCAGCATCTCTACCTGTACGACAACGACGGCAAGCTGATCCGCCGGCTCACGCAGGGTGAATTCGAAGCGATCGGCGCCTCCTCCGACTCCGCGGTGCGCGGCGTCGACGAGCGTGCGCGGCGCGTGTACTTCACGGCCAACCTGCCCTCGCCGCTGGAGCGGCAGCTGTTCTGGGTGTCGCTGGACAAGCCCGGCGAGCCACGGCGCGTGACCGAGGGCGACGGGCTGCACGTGGTGACGCTGTCGCAGAACTCGACGGTATTCGTCGATTCGTTCTCGAACGTCGGGACACCGCCGCGCACCGCGCTGCGCCAGGCCGGCGGCAAGCTCATCACCTGGCTCTCGGCGAACGAGTTGAACGGCTCGCATCCTTACGCGCCTTTCGTCGACGAACACGTGCTCCCGGAATTCGGCACGATCACCGCCGACGACGGGCAGGTGCTGTACTACAAGCTCCTCAAGCCGCGCGTGCTCGAACCCGGCAGGCGTTACCCGGTGCTGGTGGACGTCTACGGCGGGCCCGGTGCGCAGCGCGTGAGCAATGTCTGGGGCAACCTGTTCCACCAGTACCTGGTCCAACAGGGCTACGTGGTGTTCTCGCTCGACAACCGCGGCAGCGGTTTCCGCGGTACGAAGTTCGAGACTTCCCTGGTGGATGGCAACGACGGCCGCCTGGGCGGCGTCGAGGTTCAGGACCAGGTCAGGGGCGTGGAATTCCTGCGCAGCCTGCCGTTCGTCGATGGGCAGCGCATCGGCATCTTCGGCTGGAGCTACGGCGGCTACATGACGCTCATGTGCCTGATGCAGGCGCCGGATGCCTTCGCGGCGGGTGTCGCCGGCGCGCCGGTGACCGACTGGGCGCTGTACGACACGCACTACACCGAGCGCTATCTATCCACACCTCAGGCGAACGCCGCGGGCTATGCGAACAGCAACGTGCTCAACTACGTCGACAAGCTGCGCCGCCCGCTGCTGCTGGTGCATGGCATGGCCGACGACAACGTGCTGTTCGCGCACAGCACGGCGCTGATGAAGAAACTGCAGGATGCGCAGAAGCCGTTCGACCTCATGACCTATCCGGGCGGCAAGCACGGATTGATCCGCCAGAACGTCGCCGGCCTGCACGCGCACGCCAATATCGTGCGGTTCTTCGACCGGGAGCTGAAAGGCGTGGAACGGGGGCGCTGAGCGTGCGCCTCACTTGAGGCGCAGGAACTCGGCGTAGGCCCGGCGAAGCTCGTCGGGGTCGCAGATGTCCTCGACGCCTTTCGGCATTTCATAGGCCACACCGGCGAAGGCGGCGGAGCCTTTCATGTGGATGTCCATGCCGAGGTCCCGCGCGGCCTGCTCGATTTCCTCGTCGGTGGCCTCGACCAGCTCCGGCTCGAGGCCGGCGAGCACGCGATGCAGCGCCAGCTCGGGCGGCATGGTGATCAGGTTCTTCCGCATGTGAGGCCCTCCCGCAGCAGGCAACGGCGCATGCGCTTGCGCGCCGTGTCGTATTCGCGTTTCGAGATTCCGAGTTGGGTCCGGATCTGGTCCGCGGTCCAGCCCGCGGCCAGGGCGTCGATGATGCGCAGGGCGGTTGCGTCTTCGGCGAAGAGTTGCCGGATCCTGGCCAATTCCTCGGCTGCGATCAGTGCGCGTTCCGGGCCGGCGGCGGGATCCAGCAATTCGAAGCGCGCGTGCCGCTCGCCGTGCCGCGCCCGCCGGATGTGATCGGCGCGGAGGCTGCGCATGACGCCGGCGAGGAAGGCGACCATGGGCACGGCCTCGGGCCTGAGGCGCTTGCCGGTCAGCATGCGCGTGATGGCTTCCTGCAGGAGATCATCCCAGGCCACGTCGGGCGGCAATCCGCGCGCGTACAGGCGCGCGATGGACTTGAGCCGCAGCAGGTCCATGCGCGTGATGAGATCGAGAGCCAGCGCGGTCTGCGTCGGCGTGATATCCCGGTGGTCCGAGAGCTGCGGTATCCAGCGCCACGGCGTCGGCACGGCTTCATCACCTCCGATGAAGTATGCGCATCCGCGGGCGGGCCGCGGACTGGTGCGGCGAATTTTCTAGAGCTTTATGCGGCCAGCGCCGGGAGGCGGGCCACCCATGCCGCCGTCGGTGCCCGGCACCACGATGCGGGAGGCGGCCTCGCGGCGCATCTCGCGCGCCTCTTCGATGGCTTGCTCGATGGCCACCTTCACCGCGTCGGGGAACTTGTTGCAGGCGTCTTCGAGGGAGCCGGCCTCGAGTTCGAAGGCCAGCGGCAACACGCCGGCGGGCGTGAGCAGCTGCGTCTGGCCGGAGTACAGCACCGGGCGCGAGGAGTCATCGCTGCCGTCGCTCTTGACGGGCACCAGGCGGCGCAGGGTACCGGCCTTGCGGTCGGTGAAGATCTCTTCGCGATACAACTGTGTCGCGTCGAGCTTGATTTCGGGGAGTTGCTGGTCCTGGGCCATGGGGGATTTCCGTCAAGCTGGGGCGCTGGATGATATCAACTGCAATGCATCGATGAATGGCGCATCGGCCGGCAAGAGGCGCTCTTGCCCGAGATTCTGACAATCCACCCACTTGAGGGCCTGGCCGTCGAGTGAACGCGGCACGCCCGAGGTGATCGAGGCGCGCCACAGCACCAATTCGACGATGCGGTCGGGATAGTCGTGCGTGAGGCGCATGATTTCGGCTTCGGGGTGAGTGTCCACGCCCAGCTCTTCGCGCAGTTCGCGGATCAGTGCGCTGCGCTCCGTCTCGCCGTCACCGACCTTGCCGCCGGGGAATTCCCACCAGCCGGCCATGTGTTTGCCTTCGGGACGCTGCGCAATGAGCACGCGCCCAGAGTCGTCGAACAACGCGGCGGCCACCACGCGAAGATGCGGCTTAACGAGCTCTGGCACCATTTGCTAGGAAATGGGGTCTGACCCATTTCCTATTCGACGCCTTCGAGGACGCCGTGGCAGTTCTTGAACTTCTTGCCGCTGCCGCAGGGGCAGGGCTGGTTGCGGCCGACCTTGGGGGCGACGCGCACCGGGCGCTGCGGGGGCATCGGCGGCGCCTGGTTCGGGGGCTGGCGTTGGCCCATGCCGGGCGGCGGTGCCTGGGGCTGCGCTGGCTCGCCGGCCGCGCCGAGTTGCGACAGCGAGGCGGCCTCGGCGTGCTGCAACTGCAGCGCGCGGTTGAGGCGCGCGCGGCGCGCTTCCTCTTCGCGTTCGATCTGCTCCGGTGTCTTGATCTGCACGTCGAGCGTCGCGAGGATGGTCACGGTGTCGAACTTGATGCGCTCGAGCATCGCGGCGAACAACTCGAAGGCCTCGCGCTTGTACTCGTAGCGATAGTCCTTCTGCGCGTAGCCGCGCAGGTGGATGCCCTGGCGCAGGTAGTCCATCGCTCCCAGGTGATCGCGCCATTGCTGGTCGAGCACCTTGAGCATGATGTCCTTCTCGATGTGCCGCATGATGGGCACGCCGTTCGGCTGGTTGCCGATGCGCGCCACCTTGGCGTCGTACGTGGCATCGATGGCGCCGATGATGCGGCCGCGCAGCACTTCTTCCTCGAGGTCCGGCTGGTCCTTGAGCCACTGCGCCGGGTCGACCTTGGTCGAGAAATTGCGCTCGATGGCCTCGGCGAGCCCCGCGAGATTCCACTCCTCGTGGCTGACGTTCGACGGCAGGTACTGGTCGAGGATGCCATTGACCACTTCGGCGCGGATGCCGCGCACCGCGTCGCCGAGGTTCTCGGCGCCCATGAGCTCGGTGCGTTGCTGGTAGATGACCTTGCGCTGGTCGTTGGCGACGTCGTCGAAGGTGAGCAGCTGCTTGCGCACGTCGAAGTTGTGCGCTTCCACCTTGCGCTGCGCCTTCTCGATCTGGCGCGTGAGCATGCCGCTCTCGATGACCTCGCCTTCCTTCATGCCGGCCATGGCCAGCCACTTCTTCGTGCGATTCGGGTCGCCGAAGATGCGCATGAGGTTGTCTTCC
>DASUGK010000123.1:0-10599 GCA_036274075.1 Steroidobacteraceae bacterium
GTCGGGATTACTCCCGCTCCTCTCGCATCCGCCGCAACAGGCAGGGGTAATCCCGACAATCCCTCTCTGACACCACCACGGTCGCGTTGACCCGAGGATCGAGGATGAACTGTTTGCCGGTTCGCTTCGCAACGCGCGATCAGGTCGACGAGTTCGATGGCCGGGCCCGCACGCGTGCTCGCGGCGCCGGGCTTGTCTGCCGCCGGCGCCCCGGATGCGAAGGCCAGCAGCAGGATGGCGGCAAGTACTGTCGCTGATTTCATGTGACTAGCTACCTGATTTCTCCGCTTCGCAGCCCGGTTTGCCGCCGGCGGCCTTGTCCAGCCTGTCGACCAGGGCCGCGATACGGCGTGCGTTGGCCGCGCGATCCGTGATCACCAGCGAGCCGCTCTTGAAGTCGGCCGCCAGGTGCGCCGCCTGCGGCATGAGCGGCCGCAGGATGGGAACGAGTTGCGGCGCGCAGGCCTTCCGGGGCGTCAGCAGCAGCGTCACCCATTCGTCGTCGGCCGCCTTGAACTGCACGTCGGCGTAGACCGGTGTCGGCAGCTGGCGCGCGCCCGCGTCCGGCACCACGATGGTCACGTCACCCTGCGTGACGGTGGCGAAGTAGTTCACCGCCAGCGTCGCCAGCAACTGCTCGTAGGTGATGTTGTCCGGATCGATGCCCACCAGCACGGCGTTGGCGCGCGTTCGCGGATCGATGACGAATTTCCGGCCGGTGCGCTTCGAGAAGTCCTGGATGACCTCGATGAGCTCCGGGGACTGGACGCCGGCGGAACGCTGGGATTCCTTCGGCCCGGGCTCCTGTGCCGCTCCGGCCAATGGCAGCGAGACCAGCGTCACCACGGTCAACATTCGCAGGACTGGCATTCTTCTTCTCCCTGTTTGTTGGATGTTCAGCGGCGGCCGGGTGGCGGCGGCGCGAAACCCAGCACCGATTCATCCCAGAAGCGGTTCTTCTCGCCGCATTCGAGCAATTGTTTGCGGCACAGTGTCTCGCGCCACTCGTATTTGATGAAGTGCCGGCTGTCCGGGTTGGACTGCGCCTCGAATTGCACGCGCACGGCCGGATCGGCGCGGCGGTCGCCATAACCCGTGCCGGGCGACTGGTCGCGTCGACCGACTTTCGCGCGGTCCGCGGCGCCGGCTTCGGCACTGGCGGCCGGCGCCTCGGCCCGGCCGGACTCGTCCTCGCTGAAGGGCCGCCATGCCGGTGGCGGCAGCTGGACTTCACGGTACACCGCGACCGCGATCACGCCGCGCGCCGAGCGGTCGCCGAAGGCTTCGGCATAGGAATGCTTCCAGTCGGTGAAGTAGAACTCGTTGATGGTTTCGAGGCTGGCGCGCCATCCCGCGTAGCTCTGTGTGTCCCAGGCGTCGATCACGTACATGGGTTCGCTGCGCGCGAGCTCCGAACGCTTGCCGTTGATGATGTTGCGGCCGTCAACCGCGATCACCAGCCCGAGCCGCTCGCCCGAGCGGTTTCGCACCCGAACCTGGTAACGCGCGCCCTTTTCCGCTTCCAGGTATGACCGCAGCGCGCCATCCCTCGAGTCCACCGGGAATTCGCGGAAGGTGCGGCCGTCGGGCGCGACGATCTCGACCGTCACTGGCTGGAAATTGCCGGCAAGTGCGCTGCCGGACAAACACACGGCGCCCACCGCCAGGGCACGCCACGCTGATGACATGGGGATTCTCCTGTTCACGCAATTCTGCGTGCCGGATGTGTGAACGGGCGCCGTAGCCCCCGCGGGTTATGCGGCGGCGCAGTCTGTAGAATCCGCGGCCCATGCTCGAACACCTCTATGCTTGAGATTCGCGAAGTGCGCCTGCGCCGGGGCGCCGCGGTCCTCTTCGACCGCGCCAACCTCACGATTTTCCGCGGCGACAAGATAGGCATCGTCGGACGCAACGGCTGCGGCAAGTCCAGCCTGCTGGCCCTGCTGCGCGGCGAACTCGCCCCGGACGCCGGCGACTACTCCGTCCCCGGCAAGCTCAACTTCGTCTCGGTGTCGCAGGAGTTGCCGAGGACGGATGCCACGGTGCTCGAATATGTCCGCAGCGGCGACTCGCGGCTCATGGATATCGAGGCCGAGCTCGAGAAGGCGCGCGCTGCCGACGACGGCATGCAGGAAGCCCACCTGCTCGGCGACTACGACCTCGCGGGCGGTTACACCTCGGCCGCCCGCGCAGCCGAAGTCGCCTCCGGCCTCGGCATCTCGCCCGAGGACGTGGAGCGGCCGGTCAAGGTGTTGTCCGGCGGGCTGCAGATGCGCGCCAACATGGCGCGGGCGCTGATGTCGCGCGCCGACGTGCTGATGCTCGACGAGCCGACCAACCACCTCGACCTCGATGCGGTGTTGTGGCTGGAGGGATGGCTGCAACGCTTCCCCGGCACTCTGCTGCTGGTGTCCCACGACCGCGAGTTCCTCGACGACATCGTCGGGCGCATCGTCAACCTCGAGAACGGCAAGCTAACGCACTGGACCGGCAACTACACCGATTTCCAGCGACAGCATGCCGCCAGCATCCAGCAGACGGCCGCCATGGCCGCACGCCAGGCACGCGAAGTGGCGCGGCTGCACTCCTTCATCGACCGCTTCCGCGCCAAGGCCAGCAAGGCGCGCCAGGTGCAGAGCCGCATCAAGGCACTGGCCAAGCTCGAGACCATCGCCACCTACCAGGAGCTGGAAAACTTCGAGTGGGAGTTCGCGGCGGCGAACAAACTACCGCAGCCGCTGGTCGCGCTGGACGGCGCCGCGGCCGGCTACGGGGAACGCACCGTGATCTCGGGCGTGAACCGCTCGGTGAACCCCGGCGAGCGCATCGGCATCCTCGGGCGCAACGGGGCCGGCAAGTCGACGCTCATGAAGCTGATTTCCGGCGCATTGCCGCAGTCCGGCGGTGACCGTGTCGCCTCTCCCGATCTCATCGTCGGCAACTTCGCACAGCTCGAGGTCGACCGGCTGGACTCGCGCGACACCGCGCTCGTGGCGCTCACGCGCCGCATCGACGAGCTCGGCGTGCGTTCGCAATGGGACGAGCAGCGCCGCCGCAACCACCTCGGCGGCTTCGGCTTCCGCGGCGACCGCGTGTTCGAGCCGGTGGTGCATTTCTCGGGCGGCGAACGTGCGCGCCTGGCGCTCGCCATCCTGGTGGCCGAACGACCCAACCTGCTGCTGCTCGACGAGCCCACCAACCACCTCGATTTCGAGATGCGGCACTCACTGATCACCGCGCTGCAGGACTTTGCCGGCGCGGTCATCGTGGTGTCGCACGACCGCGGGCTGCTGCGCAGCGTCTGCGACCAGTTCTGGCTGGTGGCCGACGGCGTGGTCCGCGACTTCGACGGCGACCTCGAGGACTATGCCGGCTGGCTCGAGAAGCGCTCGGGTGCCGCCACCACACCTGCCGCTCCGAAGCCCCGGACCGAGGATGCCCGCCGGGAGCAACGCCGCAAGGGCGCCGACGCGCGCCGCGACCTCGCGCCCAAGCGCCAGGAGATCAAGTCCATCGAGAACTCGCTGGCCAAGCTCGGCCAGGAGAGGACCCGGCTCGAAGCCGAGCTCGCCGGAATCGACTATGCGCGCAATGCCGCGAACGCCCGCAAGGTCACCGAGCGGCACGCGGCATTGGTGGCCGAAGTCGAGCAACTGGAGACACGCTGGCTCGAACTATCGGAGCGGTTAGAATCCTGACGATGGCCGACGTGCCCGACGAGCCACTGATAGATCCATCTCCGCCCCCGGCGGAAAAGCGCCGCAATTGGCACGTGCGTCGGCTGGTTTTCTACGGTTTCCTCGCCACCTGGGCGCTGGTCGCCCTGTGGAACGTGTTCAAACCACTTCCCGACGGCACGCGGGTGCGCGGTGAGGTCGTCGACACGCCGCTGGAGCAGGTCGAATTCCTCAGCGACGTCAGCGGCGCCGACGTGTTCGGTGCGCCGGTAGTTCGACAGCAGATCTTCGACGCCATGCTGGCCACCGTCCGCGAGGCCCGCCAGTACATCGTGGTCGACATATTCCTGTTCAACGGGCAGCGTGGCGCGCTCGTGGACACGCCGCCGCCTCGGGCACTGTCGGCCGAACTGCGAGACGCGCTGCTGGCGCGGAAGCGGGAGATGCCCGGGCTCATGGTGCTGGTCGTCAACGACCCCATCAACGACGTCTACGGCGGCCTGCCGTCCCCGGACCTGA
Source organism: Steroidobacteraceae bacterium (assembly GCA_036274075.1). Classification (GTDB taxonomy): domain Bacteria; phylum Pseudomonadota; class Gammaproteobacteria; order Steroidobacterales; family Steroidobacteraceae; genus CADEED01. The sequence continues at coordinate 4,197 of DASUGK010000123.1, forward strand.
AGGCCCTGCGCGAGGCCGGCATCGACGTGGTCGACGTCGATCTCGACTCGCTTCGTGATTCCAACTTTATTTATTCGGCATTCTGGCGCCTGACCACGAAGTGGTGGTCGGGGGATGGCAAGGGCGATGCGTGGCTGCCGAATCCGCTCGACAACGGGCCGGACCAGGTGAGCCTGGGCGCCTGGGCGCGGCTGCTCAACTTCAAGGCCAACCATCGCAAGGTGCTGCTCGCCGACGACGGCCACGGTGGACTCACCGGCATCGTCACCTCGGCGAATGCCCACGATGCCAGCAGCCGCCATTCGAACGTGGCGCTGCGCGTGCGCGGCGCCGCGCTGCTGCCGCTGCTCGAGAGCGAACTGGCGCTGGCGCACGAATCCGGCTGGCAAAGCGGCTGGCAGCCGCCGCCGCTGGCGCCGTCGGCCCCGGTCGCCGACCCGGCCGCCGCCGCGCGTGTCCAGGTGCTCACCGAGGGGGAGATCGGCGCCGCCATCCTGCGCAACTTCGCGCAGACGCGCGCCGGCGACAGCATCGACATCGCGATGTTCTATCTATCGGAACGCAACGTGATCCAGTCGCTGATCGCGGCATCGAAGCGCGGCGTGTCGGTGCGCGTCATCCTCGACCCGAACAAGGACGCCTTCGGCCGCACCAAGAACGGCATCCCGAACCGCTCGGTGGCCGCGGAGCTCGGCGCGGCCTCGGACGGCGCCATCAAGGTGCGCTGGTTCCGCACCCACGGCGAACAATTCCACAGCAAGCTGGTGGTGATACGCACCGCCGACGAATACTGGTTCACGCTGGGCTCTGCGAACCTCACCCGGCGCAACATCGACAACTACAACCTCGAGGCCAACGTCGCCGCGAGCATTCCGCTCAACTCGCCGCTGGCCGCGTCGATCAATGCCTGGTTCGACATGTTGTGGTCCAACAAGGGCCCGCCGGACCTCGAGTACACCAGCGAGATCGGCGCCTACGCCGATCCGGCGCAGGGCACGTACTGGCTCTATCGCCTCATGGAGGCGACGGGGATGAGCACTTTCTAGGGGGCTGCCGCGACGGGTTTTTCGGACGCGAGCGCCGCGGCCACCTGGCGCTGCATCTCGGCGATGGCGGCCGCGGTCGCCGCTTCGAAGCCCGCGACCACGTCGCTGAGCCGGTCTTCCGCCGCGGTCGCCGAACCCTGCACTGTGAAACTCGCGATCAAGGTGCGATCGCGGTGCCGGCCGAAGGTGCAATCCAGCGCCACCTGGACGACCGGGGCGTTGCCGCCGGAGGTGTAGTCGGCCTCGAAACGCCGCAGGCCGCAGCGCAGGTTGTAGGTAGGCGCGTAGGGCGACGAGTCGTCGAACACCGCCGCGAACAGGCCGCTGGCGCGCAACTGGTCGACCAGCACGCTCTCGACCAGGTCGGGCGAAGGAGCGGCCCAGCGCGAGGCGGCGTAGAAATCGAAACGCTGCCCGCTGCGCAGCAGCGCGATGTGCTCGGAGGCCAGACCCGGACCCGCCTCGGGTCGCTGCACCAGCAGGCTGCCCGGGTTGGCGGCCTGCAAGGCGACCGTGGCCGGCGCCAGCCGCAGCACGTAGGCCTGCGGCGCCGGCAGGGTGGTTTCGAGGAGACTGCCGCAGCCTGGCAGGACCGCGATGCCACACGCCAGCAACAACAGCCTCATCGGGGAATCTCCACGCCGCGGTAACTCGGTTCGTACAGAAGTTGCGAGGGATCGGCCTTGAGGCTGCGCGACAACTCGCGGAATTCCTGCGCCGCCTGGCGGCTGTCGCGCACCAGCCGCTCCATCTCGGGCAGGCTGTCACGCAGGAACAGGCCGAGGTCTTCGCGATGCTCGGTCATGAGCTTGTCGAGATGGGCGGTGGTGGCCGCCAGGTTCTCGGAAATGTTGCGGATGCGCTCCGACGCGGCGGCGAGATCCGGGCCCGAACTGTCGATGAGCGCGCGGGCGCCGCTCGCGGCGGCCCGCAGGTCGGCGCTGGTCTGCTTGAACTGCGCGACCACCTCCTGGGCATCGCGCATGGTCTGCGGCAGCGTGGCGGCGCTCTTCTCGATGCTCTGCATGGTCGACGTGAACGAGGCGATGTTGTCGTCCGACAGCACGCGCGAGGCGCGGTCCGCGACCTCGGCCGCCCGGCCCACGAGGTCGGGCAGGCTGGCGAGGAACAGGTCGAAATTGGACTGCACCGAGTCGATGACCGGGTATTGCTCGCTGGGCACCGGTTCCATCTTGCGCTTGGGATCGGCGTTGGCGAGCAGGTCGATGTACAGCAGGCCCGTGACACCCTGCAGCGACAGCGAGGCCAGCGTCGTCTCGGAGACCGGCGCCTGCGAGTCGATGTCGGCGATGACCTGCACGCGGTCGGCGGCGCGCTTGTCGATCCTGATGGCGACCACCTTGCCGACTTCGACGCCGAGGTAGCGCACCGTGCTGCCGCGATTCAGGCCCGACACGCTGCCCTGGAAGTAGATCTCGTAACGCTTGTAGTCGCGCGCGTCGGAACTGCCGGCGTACCAGTACACGAACAGCCCGGCCATGGTGACGATGAGCAGCACGAAGGCGCCCACGGCGGTGTAGTTAGCTTCACGCTCCATCCGGTGCCCCTCCCCGCTCCTGGCCGAAACGCAGGGCCCGCTCGCCGTGGAAATACGACTGGATCCACGGGTGCGGATTGGCGGCGATGCCTTCCAGGGTGTCGCTGGTCATCTTGCGGTCGATGATCACCCCGACACGATTGCAGGTTCTGAAGATGGTGTCGAGATCGTGCGTGATCATGATGACGGTGAGGCCCAGCTGCCCGCGCAAATCCATCAGCAGTTCGTCGAATGCCGCCGCGCTGATGGGGTCGAGGCCCGCGGTCGGCTCGTCGAGCATGAGCAGCACGGGATCCAGTGCCAGCGCGCGCGCCAGCGCGGCGCGCTTGATCATGCCGCCGGAAAGCTGCGCCGGGAACTTGCGCGCCGCCTCGTCGGGCAGGCCCACGAGGCGGACCTTGAGCAGCGCCAGTTCTTCGAGCGCCCGCGGGTCGAGGCTCAGGTGTTCCAGCATCGGGAGCTGCACGTTCTGCAGCACCGTGAGCGAGGTGAACAGCGCGCCTTGCTGGAAGGTGACACCGTAGGTGGCCTTCATGCGCCGCAGCTCCTCGACGCTGAGCTGCCCGAGGACGCGTCCCTGCAGCCGCACTTCGCCGGCCTGCGGCCGCTGCAGGCCGAGGATGGAACGCAGCAGCACGGATTTGCCGGATCCCGAACCGCCGACGATGCCGAACACCTCGCCGCGTTCGACGGTCATGTCGAGGCCGTCGTGCACCACCTGCGCGCCGAAGCGATTCACCAGACCGCGGACTTCGACGATGATTTCGGCGCTGCTCATATGTCGAGCAGCCAGAATGCCACGGCAAACAGCGCGTCGGCGAGCAACACGAGGAAAATGGACTGCACCACCGCGGTGGTGGTCAGGCGCCCGAGCTCGCGCGACGAGTCACGCACCTGCAGGCCGCGATACGTGCCCGTCAATGCGATCAGCACCGCGAACACCGGCGCCTTCATGACGCCCACCCAGAAAGTGGTCGACGCAATGGAGTCCTGCGCGCGCTCCAGGAACAGCACCAGCGGCATGTCCAGCAGCACGTAACACAGCAATGCGCCGCCGGTCATGCCCACGAGATCCGCCGCCACGGTGAGCAGCGGCAGCGCGATGACCAGGCCGATCACGCGCGGCAAGACCAGCACTTCGTGGGGGTCGACGCCGATGGCGTGCAGCGCGTCGACTTCCTCGTTGAGTTTCATGGCGCCGATCTCGGCCGCGAAGGCGCTGCCGCTGCGGCCGGCGACAATAATGGCGGTTAGCAGCACCGCCAGCTCGCGCAGCACGCTGATGGTGATGAGGTCCACCACGTAGATCTCGGCGCCGTATTCGCGCATGTACTGCGCGGCGATGTAGCCGATGATGACGGTGATCAGGAAGGCGATCAGCGACACGATGGGGATGGCCGTGAGGCCGGTGTCGTACAGGTGGCGCGTGATCGAGGTGGGACGCAGGCGGCGCCAGCTGGTGACCGCGCGCATCCAGGTGATCGTGGTGTGGCCGAGGAATTCGAGCGCCAGCTTGACGCTCTCCCAGCGCCGCGTGACCTGCCGCCCCAGCGAGCTGACCGGCTGGAACGCGGGCTCGGAGGACGACGCCGGCTCGGCGTGGACCTTGCCTTCCAGCGTGGCGTTGATGAGCGCGAGCTGTCCCGGTTCCTCGCCCGCGAACTCGCTGTCGATACCCTGCCCGCGGGCCGCCTTGATCCATTCGCGCAGGCGCCAGGCGCCGGCGAGATCCAGCTCCAGGGAGTCCGGCACCGAGATACGCAACGTGCCGACGCCGTCGAGCGACAACGCGGCGAGCTCGGCGTCGATGGCCGGCAGGTCCGCGCCACGCCAGCTGCCCGCGAGTTCTGCTTCGAGTTTGTCGCCGTCGCGGCGGGTTTGGAGGTACATGCGTAGCCAGCGCCGCCTGCTAACTACCTACCAGCTTGCCGCGATGCAATTTGATTCCACCCCGGTGGCCGAGACGTCCCCCCAAGTATGGCATGAGGCATGGCACGAGGCCGATGGCCTTGGCCGCCACGACTCCGGAAGCCGTGGCGGCCAGTGCCCGGGGTCGCCGAGTGGGCTAGTCCACCCGGCCGCGACGCCTTGTCAGGAATCGTCGCGATATCTGCGGATGCGGATCGTCGCGTAGCCCATCACCGCGGCCGCGAGCAGCCCCATCCAGGTCTCGAGCGACGTCAGCACACCGGAGACGTCGACCGACGCCAGCACGTCGCTGATGTGCGGTCCTTCGGAATCGTGGACGCCCAGGTTGAACGCCGCGGTATCGAGATGCATGAGCTCGACGAAACCACCGAATCGCTGCCCGATGAATTCCCCGACATGGGAACTCTGGAAGAACACCCATTCCAGCACCGGTATCGCGATGAACGGAACGATGGCCCACAGGAATACCAGCTTGCGTGCCCAGACCGACAGCAGCAGGAAATAGGCGGCGATCGGCGCGTACCAGAGGACGCCGCAGAACAGCACGGCGAATTCCACCACCAGGGCCCGCATCCAGGAGGTGAAGCTCCAGTCCGCCATGACCTTGGCCAGCACCGTGTCGTGGAACTGCAGCCAGAACAGGGAATACAGCAGGAACTGCGTGACGGTCGCCAGCAGCACGACGCCGATGGGCACCACGACCAGCGCGACCGCGAACTTGGACAACACCACCTGCGTGTCCGACAGCGGCAACGACTTCCAGAACAGGATGCTGCGATCCCGCCTCTCGGTGAACAGGCAATCGATCAGATAGAAGAACACCACGATGCAAGTGAACGCGGAGATCAGCTGCGAGATACCGAGGAACGAAATCGAGACCGTGGTCTTCGGCACGTCGTGAGTCTTTGCCGCTTCGAGCGCCTGGCGGATTTCCTCGCGGTCCCGGTCGCTGATTCCCTCGATCGCCTCGACGTTGGGAGCCTGCAGGACGCCGTCGGGCAAATGCTTCGGAAGCACGAAGAAGAACAGCCAGGCAGACAGGACCACGATGATGCCTGCCCAGACGACAGGTGCGATCCACAGCGAGCGGTGCTCCCAGAATTCGCGCCGTACCAGCAGCAGCATGGTGTTCATGCGGCCTCCTTCCGTGCGGCGGCGGCACTGTCGGGCGGACTCATCATCGCGACGAACAGGTCGGCAACCGAAGGTGTGCGGACTTCACCGAGCGCCTGGAGCTCCTCGCGCCGGGCGCCGTCGAACAGCATCGCGGCGCGCCCGAAGACGTCGCGTTCCTGGATGGGCTTGAGCGCGCGGGCGCGCTCGACGTTGCCGGGCGCGGGCACCAGCTGGGTGAATCGGTCGCCCAGGGACTCCATCGGGGAATCCAGCACGATCTTGCCGTGATGTATGAACAACACGTCGGTGAGGATGTTCTCGATCTCTTCCACCTGGTGCGTGGTGACCAGGATGGTGCGTTCCTTGTCGAAGTAGTCGTTCAGCAGGTTGTCGTAGAAGGAACGGCGGAACAACAGGTCGAGGCCCAGCGTGGGCTCGTCCAGCACGAGCAGTCTGGCGTCGATGGCCAGGATCAGCGCCAGGTGCAGCTGCGTGACCATGCCCTTGGAGAGCTGGCGCACGCGCTTGTCCAGCCGGATGTCGGTGCGCGACAGGAAATCCTCGGCGCGCTTGCGATCGAAGCGCGGGTGGACGCCGCCGACGAAGTCGAGCGCGTTGGCGACCTTGAGCCATTTCGGCAGTACCGCCACGTCGGCAATGAAGCAGACTTCTTCCATGAGCGCGTCGCGTTCGGTACGCGGGTCGCGACCGAGCACTTTCAGCTCGCCGTCGAAAGACGTGAGCCCGAGAATGG
>DASUGK010000124.1:0-18416 GCA_036274075.1 Steroidobacteraceae bacterium
TCGATGATGTCCGCCGGCAGGCGCGGACCCGGCGACTTCTTGTTCCAGTCCAGCGTCTCGAGGTAGTCGCGCACGAACTGCTTGTCGAAGGAGGGCGGGCTGGTGCCTTCGCGGTAGGTGTCGGCCGGCCAGAAGCGCGACGAATCGGGCGTCAGCACTTCGTCGATGAGCGTGAGCTCGCCCGATTCACCGAGCGCGAACTCGAACTTGGTGTCGGCGATGATGATGCCACGCTCGCGCGCGTGTTTCGCGGCGAATTCGTACAGCGCGATGGCGGTGTCGCGCACGCGCGCCGCGAGCTCCGCGCCGACCAGCTTCGCGGCCTGCTCGAAGCTGATGGTCTCGTCGTGCTCGCCGATCGCGGCCTTGGTCGAGGGCGTGAACAGGGTCTGCGGAAGTTTAGCCGCCTGCTTCAGGCCCGGCGGTAGTTTGATGCCGGAGATGGCGCCAGACTTCTGGTAGTCCTTCCAGCCCGAGCCGATGACGTAACCGCGCACCACGGCTTCCAGCGGCACGGTCTTGAGCCGCTTCACGATGACGGCGCGGTCGGCGAGCAGCGCGCGCTCGGCGGGATCGCCGACCACCTCGTCGATGCCGCGGCCGGTCAGGTGGTTCGGCACGATGTGCGTGGTGCGTGCGAACCAGAAGTTCGAGATGGAATTCAGCACCCGGCCCTTGTCGGGAATCGGATCGGGCAGCACCACGTCGAAGGCGGACAGCCGGTCGGTGGTGACGATGAGCATGGAGCCCGCATCCACCTCGTAGATGTCGCGCACCTTGCCCGTGTGGATCTTTTTCAGGCCTTTCAGCGCCGTGGTATGGACGGGCGGGCTCGCGGTGTCGTGTAGCATAGCTGGCATGCATATTAGCAATTCGATCCGTCGCGCATGACCGGAAAACTCGTCGGCGCGATCCTGGGATTGTTGTTGTTCCGCAGTCCCTGGGGCCTGCTCATCGGACTGGTGATCGGCCACTTCTACGACCAGAGCATGGCCGCGAGGCGCGGCCACACGCCGGCCGAGGCGCTCGAGATCGGCGTGCGCTTCTTCAAGGCCACGTTCGAAGTCATGGGCCACGTGGCCAAGTCCGACGGCCGCGTCTCGGAAGCCGAGATCGCCGCGGCGCGCCAGGTCATGTCGCAGTTGCGGCTCAACGGTGCGCAGATCCACGCCGCCATCGGGCATTTCACGCGCGGCAAGAGCGCGGACTTCGACCTCGACACCACCCTGCGGGACCTGGCCGACGCCTGCGCGCATCGCCCGGACATCCTGCGCGTGTTCCTGGAAATCCAGGTACGCGCATCGCTCGAAGGCGTGGACATGCAGGGGCCGGCACGCAAGGCCATCGAGAAAGTGGCCGACCTGCTCGAAATCTCGCGCCTGGAATTGGCGCAGATGGAGCGGGTGCTGCGGCTGCAACGCGAACAATTCCGCGCCGGCGCCGGGAATGGCGGTTCGGCCGGGCCGCAGGGCGCGCCCCGCGGCATGCAACTCGCCGCGGCGTACCAGATCCTCGAGGTGGATCCCAAGGCCTCCGACGACGCGGTGGCCAAGGCCTACCGCCGGCAGCTCTCCAAGCATCATCCCGACAAGCTCAAGGCCAACGGGCTGCCCGATTCCATGCTGGAACACGCCAAGCAGCGCACCCAGCAGATCATCGAGGCCTATGAGCTGATCAAGTCCACGCGGCAAGGGTAAACTGCACGCAATGCAGACCCCCTGGATCGCGCCTTCGATTCTCTCCGCGGACTTCGCGCGCCTGGGTGAAGAGGTCAACGCCGTGCTGGCGGCCGGCGCCGACGTGGTCCACTTCGACGTGATGGACAACCACTACGTGCCGAACCTCACCATCGGCCCGCTGGTGTGCGAGGCGCTGCGCAAGCACGGCGTCGAGGCGCCCATCGACGTGCACCTGATGGTGAAGCCGGTGGATCGCATCATCCCGGACTTCGCCAAGGCCGGCGCCACCTACATTTCGTTCCATCCCGAAGCCTCGGATCACGTCGACCGCACCATCGAGCTGATCCGCGAGCACGGCTGCAAGCCCGGGCTGGTGCTGAACCCCGCGACGCCGCTCGACTGCCTCGATTACACGTTGAAGAAGCTCGACCTGGTGCTGCTGATGTCGGTGAACCCGGGCTTCGGCGGACAGAAGTTCATCCCGGCCGTGCTCGACAAGGTGCGCGCCGTGCGCAAGCTCATCGACGCCGGCGGCAAGCCCATCCGCCTCGAGATCGACGGCGGCGTGAAAGTGGACAACATCGGCGAGATCGCGCGCGCCGGCGCGGACACGTTCGTGGCGGGATCCGCGATCTTCGGCGCCGGCGATTACAAGTACGTCATCAACGCCATGCGCGCCGAGATCGCCGGCAAGAAACTGGCCGCGGCTAACTAGCCAGCCTCGGCATATGCGGCGCGGATGGCGCCGGCCAGCCGGTTCCTGTCCGGGTACTGCGCGGCCATCTCGTCCGTGATGACCTGGATCGCCTCGTCCTGCGACTTGCCGGCCTTCTTGAGCTCCGCGGTGCGGTCGCGGATACGCGTGAGGTAGGTGCGGTAGCCGGAAATGATTTCCACGCCGCCGAAGGGCCCGTGGCTCGGGACGATGATCTTCGGCTTCATCTCCTGCAGCCGGTCGAGGCTGCGGAGCCAGTGGGAAATCTTCGCGGCGGGATTCACGAAGGCGGGTTGCGGCTTCATGGCCACGTCACCCGAGAACAACACGCCGTCGACCAGCACGGCGGTGTCGCCGAGCGTGTGGTTGGTGCCCATGTCGCAGATGTTCGCCTTCAGGCCGCCGAGATCCAGCGTGTACTCGTCCTGGAAGAGGATGTCGGCATCGCGGTGATGCGCATCCTTCAGCAGCTCGGCGTTGAGCTCGGAGCGCGAGGCGAACAGCGGCACCAGGCTCGTGCCGGCGCCGGCGGCAATGGCCGCGACCTGGTTCATCGAGCGGATCAGCTTCGAGTCCTTCGGGAAGGCATGCGCGCCCATGTCGTGTTCGGGATGCACGTGCGTGGTCACGAGGTAGACAGGCTTGCCGGCGGCCACCTTGGCGACTTCGCGCAGCACCGTCCCGGCATTGCGCGTGCCCATGCCGGTGTCCACGACCAGCACGGCCTTCTTGCCGACGATGATGCCCACGTTGGGCACCAGCGAGGCCGAGCCGTCGGGAATGGCCCAGACGTGATCGGTGAGTTTCTCGGTGACGCCCTCGCGCACCAGCGAAGCCGGGGCGGGCGTGGCCGGCGCGGTTTGCTGGGCGAACGCGGGGAGGGCGGAGGCGAGGATCAGCAACGCGGCCTTGCGCATGGTTCAGTCCTGGGAGGGAACGAGCTTGCCGGGCGGCAATGTATCCGGAATCAGGCCGAGTTGCCGCATCATGGATAAATCGTCGGCCACCACCTGGTGCCACACGATCTTGCCGTCCTTGAAGCGCCACCAGTGGGCGCGCAGCACTTCGAAGTGTTTGCCCAGCGGGCGGGCGCCGCGCAGCATGCCGCCGTAGATGCCGGTCCGGGCGACACCGCGGTGGGTGCCCGAGGTACGTGTGAGCACGATGACCAGGTCGCCCGATGCGGTGGTCTCGATGGCCTGCGAGCTGTGATCGGGAAAGACGCGATGGATGTCTTCGAGCTGCGTGCGGATCTCGTCGATGCTCATGGGGCGGCCGTTGTTGATGGCGTCCGGCGCCCACATCGCCGCCTGGGCGGCGTAGTCGCCCTGGCGGCCGAGTTCGCCGTATTGCTTCAGGAGCGCAAGATTGCGCACGGTTTCGTCCGTGGGCGTCGCTGCGCTCGCGAGGGACAGGAGGGGGAGGAGGGCGATCAGGATTGAAGTGCGCATGTTCGGTCTCCGCCGGAAACGAAAACGCCCGGGGATACCGGGCGTTCGTGGGAAGGTCTGTCCCCGTTTGCTAGGAAACGAGGAATGTCCCCATTTATCTATTCGTCGTCGTCGTCGTCGTCATCGTCGTCGTCTTCGACGCGCGAGTTGCTGACCTTGCCGCCGCCTTTGCCGCCTGCCACGGGGACGACGACGGGGCGCGTCTTCATCTTGGGACGTGCGTTGAACACGACGATGGTCTTGCCGGTGGCGCGCAGCAGGCCCTGGTCTTCCAGCACCTTCAGCACGCGGCCTGCCATTTCGCGCGAGCAGCCGACGAGACGCGAGAGTTCCTGGCGGCTCACCTTGATCTGCATGCCTTCCGGGTGCGTCATCGCGTCCGGTTCGCCGCACAGGTCCATGATGGCATGCGCGACGCGGCCGGTGACGTCGACGAAGGCGAGGTCCGACAACTTGCGGTTGGTGCGATCGAGCCGGGTCGCCAGCTGCGTCGCCAGTTCGAACACCAGGCCGGGGCTTTCCGCCGCGATCTGGCGGAAGCGTGGATAGGTCATTTCCGCGAGCTCGCAGTGGTTGCGCGTACGCACCCAGGCGCTGCGCAGGGGTGACTCGTGGAACAGTCCCATCTCGCCGAAGAACTGTCCTTTGTTGAGGTAGGCAAGCACCATTTCGTTGCCTTCCTCGTCTTCCACCATCACTTCGACCGAGCCGCTGATGATGTAGTAGAGGACATCGGGCAAGTCGCCCGCATGAATCACGACCGTCTTCGACGGAACAGTGCGAATACGGCAGTAACTCAGAAAGCGGTTGATTGCCGGAATGTCGCTGAGGGGTTTGACCGCCTCTTCCATCTGACTCTCCCTTGCTGCTTGCATCAGTTCGCCTCTTTCTGCGACTTTGCATTAAGTTGTATTACATAACTTACTGCTGTCGCAAGCAAAAGGCCACGGGCTAACAGTGACTCTCGTCACAGCCGCCCTTCAAATTCGGTACGCAGTATGCGTCATCACCCTCGCTGTGCGCCGCATGAGTTCGCGGACGGGCGCCGGGAGGCGTGCTCCGCCGGCGCTCATGGCCTGCTCGCCGTGGCCGACCTCGTCGTGCCGCATGGCCTCGACGATGGCGCGGCTGCGCTGGTCGCCCTCCGGCAGCCGATCGAGATGGCCCTTGAGGTGGCCTTCGACCTGTCGCTCGGTTTCGGCCACGAATCCTAGGCTGGCCCGGTCACCCAAAACCGCGGCCAGGGCGCCGATGCCGAAAGAACCCGCATACCACAGGGGGTTCAACAGGCTGGGGCGGCTGCCCAGCTCCTTCAACCGGGTCTCGCACCAGGCGAGGTGATCCGTCTCTTCGCGCGCGGCGTGGAGCATGAATTCCCGGACCTCGGGGTCGCGGGCGAACAGGGCCTGCGCGTGGTACAGCGCCTGGGCCGCGACCTCACCCGCATGGTTCACCCGCATGAGCGCCGCGGATTCGCGCTTTTCATCAGGTGTCAGAGCCGCGTCGGCTTCCCGGCTGTCCCGGGAGGCGGGAGGCGGGGCACCCGGGGTGGGCCGCCCGGCCGCCGGGGGTGCCAGCAGGGCCCGCAGGGCCCGGTCGGCGGCTGATATCAAGGTGTCCAGGGAAGGGCCTGTGGCCATGGGGGCGATTATAGGCCCGGATTGCGAGGTTCCTAACCCTTTAGGGCATCAGGAATTTTGCAATGGCGGGGGTCGTTGAGTACACTTGCGCCCCTTTTTCCAGGGGCCCGCCAGCCAGATCTCCGCCAAGTCCTTTGGCGGTCGATGCGTGGGTCCCAATCGGTTGGAGTGTTCGAGTGATGTCTACTGTCTTTGCGAAGAACGAAAACGTGCGAGCCGACTGGTACGTCGTCGACGCGACCAACCAGGTGCTGGGCCGCCTGTGCACGCAGATCGCGATGCGCCTCAAGGGCAAGCACAAGGCCAGCTTCACCCCGCACATCGACACCGGCGATCACATCGTCGTGCTGAACGCGGAGAAGATCAAAGTCACGGGCAACAAGCTCGACGACAAGATCTACTGGCATCACACCGGCGCCATCGGTGGCATCAAGTCCATTGCCCTCGGCAAGCTGCTCAAGGAGCATCCCGAGCGCGCCATTGAATTCGCGGTGAAGGGCATGCTCCCCAAGGGCCCGCTCGGCCGCAAGATGTACAAGAAGCTGCATGTGTTCGCGGGCGACAAGCATCCGCACGCCGCCCAGCAGCCCAAGCCGCTCGAAATCTAAGGAATCGTTTTCATGCCCGCAGCCGCCAAAGCCAACTACGGCACCGGTCGTCGCAAGACCTCCGCCGCCCGCGTCTTCCTCAAGCCGGGTACCGGCAAGATCACCGTGAACGACCGTCCGCTGGACGAGTTCTTCGGCCGTGAGACCGGCCGCATGATCGTGCGCCAGCCGCTCGAACTCGTGCAGCTCGCCAACAAGTTCGACATCACGGTGTCGGTCGCCGGCGGCGGCATCACCGGCCAGGCCGGCGCCATCCGCCACGGCATCACGCGCGCGCTCATCGAGTACGACGCGGAGCTGCGCAAGCCCCTGCGAGTCGCCGGCTTCGTCACGCGCGACGCGCGCGAGGTGGAGCGCAAGAAGGTCGGCCGCCGCAAGGCACGCCGCGGAACCCAGTACTCGAAGCGTTAGTCGTTTCAGTAGTATTGCGCGCCAGACGGCCGAGGTTTTTCTTGGGGGATCGTCTAGCGGTAGGACAACGGACTCTGACTCCGTTTACCTAGGTTCGAATCCTAGTCCCCCAGCCAACACGAAAGACCCGCTTCCAGGCGGGTCTTTCTTTTTCGACATGGAAGGTAGTTAGTATGCTGCGCAAGTTGCTGTTCGCCTCCCTGTTTGCCATCTCCTCCCTCGCCGGCGCGGCGGACCGTGCCACCGAACTGCGCCAGCTCTACGACGAATTCTGGGAAGAGAATCTCAAGCTCAACCCGCTCACCGCGACCTTCGCCGGCGACCCGCGTTACAACGCCGAGTTGCCCAACATGCTGTCGCTCGAGTACCACGAGCAGTCGCGCGCCTTCCACCAGAAGTACCTCGATCGCGCGCGCGCCATCGGCCCGGAGGGCCTCACCGGCCAGGACCAGCTGTCGTTCGAGATTTTCACGCTGAACCGCGAGTCGGCGCTCGAGGAGTTCAAGTTCCCCGAGCGGCTGCTGCCCATCGACCAGTTCTACAACATCGCGAATCTCTTCGCGCAGCTCGGCTCAGGCGCGGGTGCGCAGCCGTTCGCCACCGTCAAGGACTACGACGACTGGCTGAAGCGCGCCGCGCGCGCGCCGGTGATCTTCGAGCAGGCCATCGTCAACATGCGCGAAGGCATGAAGGTGGGCCTGGTGCAGCCGCGCGTGCTCATGGAGAAGGTGCTGCCGCAGCTGGACGCCAACATCGCCGATGACGTCGAGAAGAGCATCTTCTGGGGCCCCGTCGCGAAGATGCCGGCCGATTTCAGCGCCGCGGACCGCGAGCGCCTGACAACGGCGTTCCGCAATCTCATCGGCACGCAGATCACGCCGGCCTATCGCAAGCTGCGCGCCTTCGTGGCCGACGAGTACCTGCCGAAGTGCCGCGAAACCTTCGGGCGCGGCGGGCTGCCGAACGGCGCCGACTGGTATGCGCACAACGTGCGCGACAACACCATGCGCTCGATGACGCCCGCGCAGGTGCACCAGATCGGCCTCGAGGAAGTGGCGCGCATCCAGAACGAAATGCGCCAGGTCGCGAAGGACCTCGGTTACCCCAGGCCGACGAAGACCCTGGCCGACCTCAAGGCCTTCTTCGAGTGGGTGAAGTCGCGTGACGACATGTACTTCAAGTCGAAGGAAGAACTGCTGGCCGCCTACCAGGCCTTCGGCGCCAACGTCGCGCCCGTGCTGCCGAAGTATTTCAACTTGCGGCCGAAGACCGACTACGAAGTGCGGCTGGTCGAGCCGTTCCGCGAGGCTTCGGCATCGTCGGGCCAGTACCAGGGTCCGTCGCTGGATGGCAAGCGTCCCGGCATCTTCTACGTGAATTCATACGACCTGAAGGCGCGGCCGCGCTCGGCGCTGGCCTCGCTGTCGCTGCACGAAGCGGCGCCGGGCCATCACTTCCAGATCTCGTTGCAGCGCGAACTCAAGGACCTGCCGATGTTCCGCCGCTTCTCGCGCGACACCGCGTACATCGAAGGCTGGGGCCTGTACGCCGAATACCTCGGCTACGAGATGGGCATCTACAAGGACCCGGTGGCGCGCTTCGGCGCGCTCGACGCCGAACTGTGGCGCGCCATCCGCCTGGTCACCGACACCGGCATCCACTACAAGGGCTGGACGCGCCAGCAGACGCTCGACTACATGCTGGCCAATTCCCCGGCGGAGATGACGCGTGCCGTGTCGGAAGCCGAGCGCTTCGCGGCCATCCCGGGCCAGGCGCTGGCGTACAAGATCGGCCAGCTCAAGATCGTCGAGCTGCGCAAGCGTGCCGAGAAGGCGCTGGGTCCGAAGTTCAGGATCACGGAGTTCCACGACGAAGTGCTCAAGGACGGTGCCGTCCCGCTGGAAGTCCTGGAATCGAAGATCGACCGCTGGATCGCCAGCAAGCGTTGACGATCCAGCACGAAATCAGAGCGACCAGACGAACCTGAAAGCCGCCGAGCTCACCTGCCCGAACTCGACCTCGGCGTGCCGCAGCGAGAAGCCGAGGCCGACGTGCGAGTTCAGGTGCTTGGTGACGGCCACTTCGAGGTAGGCGTCCTCGCCATCGATGCGGTCGCGCAACTGGCCGGAGCCGTCGACCACGTTCTCGAGGTCTCCGCCCTGCAGTTCCCAGTTCGTGAAGCCGAGCTTGGGGGTGATGTTCCATCCCCGGCCGAGCTCGAAGTCCCAGCCGACCGCGACGTAGGTTTCGCGCACTTCGCCGCCGACGGCCCACCCGAACATGGGTTCGCCCGATGCGGCCGTGCCGAGCTCGGCGACCAGGCCGAACGGCGCGCGGTAGCCGGCCGAGATCCCGGCGATCCACTGGTCGAAGGTCTCGCTGTCGCCGAATTCCAGGTACTGGCCGTCGATCCGCACCTGTGCATGGCCCACGTAGGGCGTGAGCTGGAACTGCCCGCGGTCGCCGTCGCCGGCATGGGCGATGCCCGCGATCAGCATCGTGATGGCGGCGATGGCCGCGGTATTCTTCTTGTACATGTCGTCCTCCCTCTCCGCGCCGCTGCGCGGGACGGGCCGGAAGTTAGCTGCGGCGGTGACTAACTAACAAGCGGCGGCGCAAAGTATCGGAATCCGCTACCGTCCGCGCCGGTAGCGGGTCCGGTTACTGCAGCAGCGCCTGGTAGACGGCCGCCGTGAACTTGTCCCTGAAATCGGTGGTGTTGGGCAGCAGCTGGATCATGAAGACGGTCGTCAGGCGCTCTTCGGGATCGACGCGGTAGTAGGTGCCATAGGCGCCGCCCCAGCCCCAGGAACCCACCGACTCCATGCCCGACGCGCCGTAGCGGTCGTGGGTCTCGAAACCGAAGCCGAAACCGTTGGCGTTTTCGCCCCGCAGC
Source organism: Steroidobacteraceae bacterium (assembly GCA_036274075.1). Taxonomy (GTDB): domain Bacteria; phylum Pseudomonadota; class Gammaproteobacteria; order Steroidobacterales; family Steroidobacteraceae; genus CADEED01. The sequence continues at coordinate 9,401 of DASUGK010000124.1, forward strand.
TTGCCGACCTGGTTGGTGGTCATGAGTCGCACGGCATGCGGCGACAGGATGCGCACCTTGCCCAGGGCGCCGCCGTTGCGCAGCGCTTCCAGGAACGTGGCGTAGTCGCGCGCGGTGGAGACCATTCCCGCGCCGCCCGAGAAGCTCTTGCGCGGGCCGTCGACGTAGTGGCCCTGGCCCTTCTGGCCTTCCGGCTGCCGCACGGCCTTGCCGTCGGCGTCGCTGCCATACACCACGGCGAAGCGGTCGCGCTTCTCCACCGGCAGGAAGAAGTGCGTGTCGTTCATGCCCAGCGGGCCGGTGATGTGCGTGCGGATGTACTCGTCCAGCGGCATGCCGGACGCCTTCTCGACGATGCAACCCAGGATGTCGGTGTTGTAGCCGTAGACGTATTCCTCGCCGGGCTGCGCGACGAAGGGCAGCGTGCCCAGCCGCTCCATGGTCACGCAGATGGGTTCGTCCTTGTCGGAGAAGTAGTAGCCATGGCCGGTGGCCGGGCCGAGGCCCTTGGCCTCGTACAGCGCGGAAATCTCGGGTTCCATGCCGTAGGAAATGCCGGCGGTGTGCGTGAGCAGGTCGCGGATGGTGATGGGACGCCTGGCGGGCACGAGGGTCGTGCCCACGCCGTTGTCGTTGCGGACGCTGACTTGCGTCTTCTCGAAGGTCGGGATCCACTTGCCGGCCTTGTCGTTCACCGTGAGCTTGCCTGCCTCCATGAGCTGCAGGATGGCGACACTTGTGAGCGCCTTGCTCTGCGAGGCGATGCGGAACTCGGTGTCCATGGTCATCCTGCGGCCGGCTTCCTTGTCGGACCAGCCCACGGCGCGCTGGTACACCGGCTTGCCATCGCGCAGCACCAGCGCGACCACGCCGGCCAGGCGGCCTTGGTTCACGTAGCTCTCGAGCAGCGCATCGACGCGCGCCAGGCGTTCCACCGAGAAGCCATTGCGCAGCGTGTCGGCCTGCGCGGGCAGGCTGGCGAACGGAGTGAGCAGGCCCAGGCTGACCAGGGCGGCTGACAGGAATTTCCTCGACATTCGGTCCCCCTCGCGCCGGCGTTGGCCGGCGGTTCGAGAGCCTAGCGGATTTGCGCTCACAGCAGCCAGCGGGGCACGCGCGCCTTGTATTCCTCCCACCGGGCGCCGAAGGTGCGCGCCAGCCAGGGCTCTTCGCCGAACACCACGCGCAGGTGGAAGGCGACGATCACGCAGGCGGCATAAAGCGCCAGTGCCGTCGACGCGAAACTCAGTGACCACCCGACGAGCATCAGCGTGACCGCCACGTACATGGGATTGCGGCTGTGGCGATACGGGCCGGTGGTGACCAGGTGCCGCGGCGGCGACCATGGCGCCAGCGTGCCCTTGCCGGCGACGTAGAAATCGCGCACGCACCAGAGCAGCAGCGCGAAGCCGAATACCAGCGGCAGCAGGCCGACGGCATGGAACGGGCCGCCGGCACGCAGCGCACGCGCCGCATACCAGGCCGGCACGGCGATGGCGACGATGCCGGGCAGCGCCAGGAAGGCCAGCAGCGCACGCCACAGCATGGGCTAACTACACGGCCCGCAGGTCCTGGATCCAGGTGCCGAACGCGCGCACTTCCTGCTCGTGCTCCGCGTCGCGCCAGGTCTCGGCCAGGGCCGCCTGGTACCACGACTTCATCGACGGCAGGTCGCGCAGCCGCGCCGCGTAGGCGCGTGCTTCGGCGCCGATCGGCGGGTCGTAGGTCTGGATGCGCATCGCCACCGGCGCGAAGAACGCATCGGCCGCGGTGAACTTCGCGCCGGCGAGGAACGGGCCGCCGAAGCGCGCCAGGCCATCGGCCCACAATTCTTCCAGGCGTCGCAGGTCACGCTGCAGCGCCGCGTCGACGGCGTGGAGCCGGATGCGCAGGCCGCAGTTCATGCCGCAGACATTGCGCAGAGCCTGGAAGCCGGAGTGCATCTCCGCTGCGGCACTGCGCGCCCAGGCGCGTGTCACCGCATCGGGAGGCCACACCTCGGGATGCCGCTCGGCGACGTATTCGGTGATGGACAGCGAGTCCCACACCGTCGTGCCGTCATCCACCAGGCAGGGCACCTTGCCGCTGGGCGAGAAGGCGCGGAAGGCGCCCGGGTTCTGGGCGCCGCCGAACGGCACGAGGATCTCGCGGAACGGGATGGCGAGTTCTCGCATCAGCACCCAGGGGCGCAGCGACCAGGAGGAGTAGTTCTTGTTGCCGATGTAGAGGTCGTACATGGACGGGATGATGGGGCTCAGGCGAGATCCTTGTCGACGATGTCGAAGCCTGCGCGATCGCCATAACCATGCCGGCGATAGAAGGCGCGTGCTTCCTCGTTGTCGCGGCCGATCTGCAGGGCGACATTCGTGCAACCGCGGACCAGGAAGGTGGCCTCGGCGGCGGCCAGCAGCCGCGTACCGATGCCCAGGCTTCGATAGGAGGGCCCGACGAAGAACTCGTCGATCTCCGCGGTGAGCCCCTGGTGTTCGAGGCTGAACACGTACACGGCCAGCAGGTAGCCGGCGGCGTTGCCGTCGACTTCCGCCAGCCACACGTTGCCCAGCGAGGCGTCGGACATCACACGCCGCAACAGGCCGGCAAGCCGCTGGGCGTCGAATCCTTCGATGGCCTCGAAGCGCCAGTACTGCTCGACCAGCGGCAGCAGGCGATCGATATCCGCGGCGGTGGCCGCGGCGATGGAGATGTCGCGGCTCATGCCGGCTGCACCGCCTGCCGGGCGCGCGCGGCACGTGCCGCGCGGCGCGCCGCACGGACCCGCCGCAGCTCGCGGCGCAGCGTCAGGAAGGGAATCACGTCGCCGAACACGTGCGCGGTGATGGCCGCACCCAGGTCCCAGTTGAACAGCAGGTACACGGCGAGACAGTAGTACATGGCGTGCCACAGCTGCATACGCCAGCCCTGGTACCAGTGCAGCGCCGCGTTCAGCACGAAGCCGACGACGACCGGGACCACGGCCGAACCCAGCAGCAACGACCAGTGGTGGACCAGGATGCCGCGCATCACCAGCTCTTCAGTGAAGGGATTGAAGACCATGATGAAAATGGCGGCCAGGATCTTGTGCGAACGTTTCCGGGGCCAGGCGCGCAGGTTCCCGCGCGTGGCCGCGGCGCGCATGGCCGGAATGCGACGCGCGACGAACAGCAATCCCGCGTACGCCAACACCAGCCCGAGGAAGGCGATCTCGCCCACCAGGATCGAGCTCAGCCACATCATCGGAGGAAGCAGGCCCACCGACTCCAGCGTCCAACTGCCCTGCAGGAAGGTGAATGCCAGCACCGCCACGAGCAGCACCTGCCGGATGCCGAAGGCGCGCAGGTTGTCGGGAGTCATGCGCCGTGGCGCCGGCGGCGCATCCGGGTCGTTCGCCTGCCGCCACTCCTGGCGCAGGCAGCGGGCAACCAGCAGGACATTGAATGCCAGGAAGAAGACGACCAGGGCCATGGCGGGCGATTGTAGTGGAGTTCCGCCGCCGCTAACTACCGTCCGGCAGCCAGAGCGTCACCACGGCGCCGCCGCCGGCGCGATTGGCGATGCGCAGCCGTCCGCCGTGCGCCTCGACGATCTCGCGGCACAACGTGAGGCCGAGCCCCGTGCCGCTTTCCTTGGTGGAATAGAACGGCACGAGGGCGCTTTCCAGCGCCGTGCCCGAGAAGCCCGGCCCGCGGTCGCGCACCTCGATGGTGAAGCCCTGCGCCGTCGGATTGACCGCGAGCTCGATGGATTCCGGCTCCGCGCCCGATTCGCGCGCGTTCTTGAGCAGGTTGATGAGCGCCTGTTCCATCTGCACGGTGTCGAAGCTCGCGCTGCGCGTCGGCAGCGGGCCTGCCAGCTGGAAACTCACCACCACGCGCAGCCGCTCGATGAGCACCGGCCAGGACACCGGCGCCAGCCGCGGCTGAGGCAGCTTGGCGAATTGCGCGTAACCCTCGATGAAACCCGCGAGATGCCGCGCGCGGTCCTCGATGGTGGTGAAGATGCGCGCCAGCTGCTGCGGGTCGGGCGGCGTGTTGGCGAGAATCTGGCCCGAGTGCGCCAGAGACGAGATCGGCGCCAGGGAATTGTTGAGCTCGTGCGCGATCACGCGGATCACCTTCTTCCAGGTGGCGACTTCCTGCGAGTTGATCTCGCGCGTGAGCTGCTTGAGCAGAAGCAGCCGGTGTGGCACCGCGTTCAGCAGGAAGTTGCGCTGCGAAACGTGGTAGACCTCGGGTTCGCCGCCGATCTCCAGCGTGAACAGGGTGTCGCCGCCGCGTTCGATGGCCTCGCGCAGCGGCGCGGGGGACCTGTCGAGGTAGCGCGCGAAACGCTCGCCCTCGAGCTTGCGCCCCTCGGCGAACAGGCGGCGCGCGCTCGAGTTGCTGTAGACCACCGCGTCGGCGCTGTTGGTCAGCACCAGTGCCAGTGGCGTGGTCTGGATCACGGTGTCCAGCATGAGCTCGCGCTGGTACAGGCTCTGGCGTTCGATGCGCAGGCGATCGCCGAGCCCGTTGTAGTTGTCGACCAGTTCGCCCACTTCGTCGCGGGTGGTGCCCGTCACGCTGACGCTGAAGTCGCGGTCCTTGAGGCTGAGCACGCCATCGTTCAGCGCGCGCACCATGCGGCTCCAGTGTGAAGTCAGGCGGGCGCCGCTCCAGGCCACCAGCGGCGCGAGCAGCGCCGCGACCAGCAGCACCGCGAGCCAGGGCACGGGAATCCAGGTGAACGCCGCCAGCGTCAGCAGGACGGCGAGTGCCGCGATGCCGCCGAGCCACAGCGTGGCCCAGCCGGCCATGGACCATCTTCGTGGCAAGGCAGCCTTCTCGTACTCGGTATCAGGCCCTCGGGGCCGGGGACTCCTTGATACCGAGTTTTTCCATGCGGCGATAGAGGGCCTGCCGGCTGATGCCGAGCTGCCGGGCGGCCTGCGCCACGACCTGCCCGTTCTCGGACAGCACCCGTTCGATGGTGGCGCGGTCGAGCACGGGCTCGTCGGAGCGGGCGGGTAAAACGGCCGGGAGGTTCAGTGCGGCAGCATTGATGGGTGATTCGCCCACGAGCAAGGCGGCGCGTTGCAGCACGTTGCGCAGCTCGCGGACGTTTCCCGGCCAGGAGTAGTTGAGGAGCGCGCGCTCGGCGTCCGACGTGAGGCGAGCTCCCGGAATCAGGAAGGCCCGCGCCAGCGGCAGGATGTCGTCGCGGCGCTCGGCGAGCGCGGGCAGCGACAGCTCGATGACGCTGAGGCGGTAGAACAGGTCCTCGCGGAAGCGCCCCTCGCGCATGGCGTCGCGCAGCGGCATGTTGGTCGCGGCGACGATGCGCACGTTGGCGCGGCGCGTGGTGTTGGACCCGAGGCGTTCGTATTCGCCGGTCTGCAGCACGCGCAGTAGTTTGGCCTGGCCCGCGGGCGGCAGGTTGCCGATCTCGTCGAGGAACAGCGTGCCGCCGTCGGCCGCCTCGAAGCGGCCGGGCCGCGCCTTGGCGCCGGTGAAGGCGCCGGCCTCGGTGCCGAACAACTCGGCCTCGATGAGCTGGTCGGGCAGGGCGCCGGCATTCACCTTGATGTACGGCTGGTCCCGGCGCGCGGAGTTGGCGTGCACGATGTCGGCCAGCACTTCCTTGCCGGCGCCGTTGGGCCCGGTGATCAGCACCGGCACGTCGGCATGCGCCACCTGCGCCGCCATCGACGCCACGGTGTGCAGGGCTTCGCTTTCGTACACCAGGCCGCGCAGGTCGTAGCGCTCGGCGAGCTGCGCGCGGGCCTCCGCGCGCCGCGCACGCGTCGCGACGTTCTCCTCCACGGCGGCGCGCAGCTCCAGCAGGTTGCGTACCGTGGTCAGCAGGCGTGCGTCGTCCCAGGGCTTGGCGATGTAGTCGGCGGCGCCGGCCTTCACCAGGTCCACGGCGGTTTCCAGGTGCGTCCAGGCCGTGAGCAGGATGACGGGCACGTCGGGATGCAGCGAGCGCAGCTCCCGGAACAGGGCAATACCCTCCTCGCCGGAAGTGGCTTCGCGCCGGAAGTTCATGTCCTGGATGACCAGGTCGACTTCCTGGGAACGCACGGTCGCGAGTGCTTCGGCAGGAGATGCTGCGCCGAGCACCCGCGCCCCGTGCAGGGACAACAGGACCTGGAAGGCCGTCCTCACGGCCTCGCTATCGTCCGCAACCAATACAGTCCGGTTTGCCAGGCGGTCCTCGACATGGGATGTCACTGAGGTCATGCGTAAGACGCTCGTGCCTGGCTTGGGGTTGCAAGCGACATTCATGAATGTGGCGCTTGCGGTCAAATGTTTCGGGTGGCCATGGCCGGAGACACCTTCGCGGCCTTCAGGGAAGGCTGCCAGGCCGCGAGTTGCCCCACGGCCCACAGGCCGAGGACGCCTCCCACGAGGTAATACAGGTCCAGGCGCGCCATCTGGTACTGAGTGGACAACCAGTAGCCGGCCGCCAGCGCCAGGATGCAGCCCACCACCACGCCGAGGGTGGTAACCAGCCAGTTCTCGGTCATGAAGTACCGCACGATGTCGATCCTGCGGGCGCCCACCGCGCGGCGGGTGCCGATCTGCCGCGTGCGGTTGTTCACGTTGAACGTGGCGAGGCCGAAGATGCCCAGCGAGCTGAAGACCAGCACCAGGCCGGTCACCGTCGTCAGCGTGATCGCCATGAGCATGTCGCCGGAATAACTGTTGTCCTTCTGATCGCTCATCTTGCGCATCTTGCCGATCACGCGGTTCGGATCGCGCTTGCGCAGCGCGCTGTCGACCTCGGTCATCATCCGGTCGATCTGGCCGGGCTCGGTGCGCACGATGTAGCGGATGTTCGGCCCGATGACGCGCGGGATCAGCACGATGCGATCGAGCTTGTCCCAGCCCACCCACGCCCCGTGCATGTGCTCTATGACCCCGATGATGCGTACCGGTTTGCTCTGGTCATCGTAGAAGTCCTTGCCGACGAGGATCTTTTCGCCCGGAAACAGCGCTTCGCCGAAGGCCTTGCTGACGATGGCGACGGGCGGCTGGCCCTGCTCTTCGGTGTCCTTGTATTCGATCATCGTCGGGTCGAAGGTCGTGCCGGCCGCGAGCTTCACGCCCAGCGTGCTCACGCCGTGCTCGTCGACGCGGTAGTAGTTGGCGGGGGACTGGTTTCCCTTCTTTTCGGGCAGCGAGTAGTAACCCGTGGAACTGCCGCCGCCGGACAGCGGAACATGGTTGGACGGCGTGGCGTCGAGCAGGCCCGGCATGCGTCGCAGCAGGGCCATGTCGTCGCGCACCATGGCGTGGAAATCGAAGTCCTTCTCGAAGCCCTGCACCGAGAACGAAAAGATGTTCTGTTCGTCGAGGCCCGTGACGCGGCTGATCTGGCTCACGCGTTGCTGCGTGAGATAGATCGCATTGACCACGATCGCCAGGGTGATGGCGATCTGCAGGGCCACGAGGATCGCGCCCGCGCGGTTGCGCAACAGCGCCGAAAGTATGGGTCGGATTTCCATCATTGCACCTTGAGGTAGGAAGCCGGGGCGGCCCGGCCGATGCGCCAGGCGGGATACAGGCCGGCCAACAGGCCAGCGAGCACCGCGATGGCGATGACGATGACGAAGTTCGTCTCATCGATGGGCAGCTGTCGCGGCGCTTCATCGGCGAAGCCGTTGTACCAGGCTCGCAATGCCCAGATTCCGACGAGGCCCAGCAATCCGCCCACGATGCCGCCCGCCAGCGCGACCATTCCGGATTCGGTCAGGTGCTGCCAGAAGATGTCGCGGCGGCTGGCGCCGAGCGCGCGCCGCACGCCGGCGGCGGGCGCGGCATTCAGGAACTTGGCGAGCAGCAGTCCCACGGTGTTGACCAGGCACACCGCGAGGAAGGCGAATGCCAGGATCAGCATGGCGCGGTTGTCGTCGCCGACGACGTTGTTGCGCTTGAGCCAGCCGTCGACGTCGTAGAGGTAGTTGTTGAGCGGCCGCGGAAAGCGGCCATGCTTCTTCTGCTCGATGACGTAGTTGTCGAGGAATTCGCGGAAGGCACGCTGCTTCTCGGGCGAGCGGATCTCGAACCAGGCGTGGAACCAGACGCACTCCGAGTTCAGGAAGGCTTGCCAGGAGTCGATGATCTCGGTCTTCCAGCAATTGGTGTTGCCGTCGCTGCCGAGTTCCAGGACCTGGCCCCACGAGAACGGGATGTAGGCACCCTCCATGTCGGTGAAGGACCCATTGCTCACGTCGAAGTACTTCGGCATGGGCTCCCAGTCATTGAGCACACCGATCACGCGGAAATCGCGGCCATGCCAGGTGACCATGCGGCCCACGCTGTTCTCGCCCCCGAAGGCCTTCTGGTTGGTCTCCTTGCTGAGCACCACGACCGGGTCGGGGCCGGCGTCCGCCCTGGCGTCCCAGCCGCCGCCGTACAGGAAGGGGACCTCGAACATGGCGAAGAAATCCCCGGTGGTCATGCGCGTGGAGATGTACTCGGGGTCCATGCCCTTGTCGGCGCGGCTGAAGACGCCGCCGGCCTTGTACATGATGACCTTGCGATCCGGGATATCCGACGCGTACAGACCGCGTGCATCCCGGTAGGTGAGCTGGGTGGGGGCGTAGGTCTTGTCCTCTTCCTCGTCCCAGCCGCGTTCCGGGTCCCAGCTGTCGATGGAGGGCGCGAACAGTATCTTGCTGCGTTCACCGGCCGGGTTCTGCGCCGCGGCGCGGTAACTCGTCAGCGTGATCATGCACACCGAGATGCCGAGCGCGATGGCGAACACCATGAGCGCCGTGAGGCCCGGATTGCGCCGGAAACTGGCCAGGGCGAGGCGCAGGTAATAGGCAAACATCTCAGGCTCCCGCGCCGGCCGTGGCGCTGGTGGCCGGCAGATGCGCCGCGTGCGGCCCCGGCGCGTGCGATTCGTAGGGCTTGAAGTCGGAGATCTGGCCGTCGACCACCTGCACGTTGCGATGCGCGCGGCGTGCGAGCTCGGGGTCGTGGGTGACCATGATGATGGTGGTGCCCATCTCGTTGATCTTCTCGAGCAG
>DASUGK010000125.1:0-2466 GCA_036274075.1 Steroidobacteraceae bacterium
GGCCACGATCCGTTTCACCTCGTTGTCGATCTCCTGCAGGCGGGTCGCGTAGGCCGCGCGCTCGCGCAAGGCGACGGGCAGCGGTTTCGTGGTCAGCCTGTCTACCTTCTTGAGCACCGGGCTGTAGGCGCCGCCGCCGAAGCGCAGGTTGCCTTCGTAGACCAGGCCGAGCGTGAGCAGCTCCGCGGCCTCGAACTCGGCCGCGAGCGAGGCCTCGGTGCGCGTCGGTTCGCGTTTGGCGAGATTGCGCGCCATGCGCACCACCTCGAGTGACTTGTCCTTGAGGTTGTGCGCCTTCTCGGTATTCAGCGCGAGGATGCGATAGGAGAGCGTCTCGTCCGGCGAGATGAGCACGGTGATCTGCTTGAGGCCCAGTACCTTGGCCGCGGCCAGGCGATGCCGGCCGTTCGGCGTCCAGAAACGCCCGTCCTCGCCGCGCACCACGATGAGTGGATCGAGGAAGGCCGACGTCGCCTCGATGGCGCCGGCGAGTTTCTTGGCATGGGTGGGCGACAGGTCGCGCTGGAAGGGCGTGGGCTGCACGGCGCTGAACGGCAGCGAGGCCAGCAGCAGCGGCCGTCCACCGAGCGGCTCGCGGTACGCACCGAGCGGCGCGCCGCCGGCCTGCCGCACCAGGTCCACCACGTTGGCGATGTCGGCGTGATCGATGGCCAGCGCCACTTCGGTGGCGGCGAGTCCGCGCTTGACCGGGCTAGGTGCCAGTTTGACTGCGCGCTTCTTTGCCTTCCTGGTTGCTGCCTTTTTCTTCGCTGCCATGGAGATCTCTTTCTTGAGTTGCGCCGACGATGATGCGCGCGCCGCGCTCGTAGGTGAAATAGGACCAGGCCCAGTTGATGAGCACGATGAGGCGGCTGCGGAATCCGATCAGGAAATATATATGCAGCAGCAGCCAGAACCACCAGGCGAAGATGCCGGAGAGTTTCACGTTCGGCAGTTGCGCGACGGCGGAATGCCTGCCGATGGTGGCCAGCGCTCCCCAGTCCCGATAGCGGAACGCCCGCGTGCCTTGCCCGCGGATGCGCGCCGCGATGTTGTCCGCGGCGCAATTACCCATCTGCTTGGCGGCGGGGGCGACGCCCGGCACCGGCTTGCCGTCCACCTGCAGGCTGGCGAGATCTCCGGCGACGAACACTTCGGGATGCGCGGGCAGGGAAAGATCGCCGGCCACTTTCACGCGTCCGGCGCGATCGAGCTCGACGCCGAGTTGCCGTCCCAGCGGCGAGGCGGCGACACCGGCAGCCCAGAGGATGGTGCGGGCCGCGACCTGTTGGCCACCGAAGGTCACGTATCCATCGCCGATCGCCGTGACGGGTTGGCCGGTGTGCACGGTGACGCCGAGGCGCCCGAGCTGCTCCTGGGCCTTGCGGGACAGCGACTCGTCCAGCGTCGCGAGCACGCGCGGACCGGCCTCGATCAGCAACACGCGGGCCCGGCGCGAATCGATCTTGCGGAACTCGTCGGCGAGCGTGTGCCGCGCGATCTCGGCCAGCGTGCCGGCGAGCTCGACGCCGGTGGGGCCGCCGCCGATCACGACGAAGGTCAGGCAGGCGTCGCGTTCGGCATCGTCGGTCGTGGCCTCGGCGCGCTCGAAGGCATCGAGCACGCGGCGGCGGATCACGAAGGCATCGTCGAGCGTCTTGAGGCCGGGCGCGAATCGTTCCCAGTCGTCATGGCCGAAGTAGGCGTGCGTCGCGCCGCTCGCGACCAGCAGATAGTCGTAGTCGAGCTCGCGGTCGCCGGCAATGACGCGGCGCGCTTCGACGTCGATGCGCTGCACCTCGCCCATGAGCACGGTGACGTTGCGTTGCTTGCGCAGGATGTGTCGCAGGGGCGCGGCGATCGAGGGCGCCGCCAGGCCGGCCGTGGCCACCTGGTACAGCAGCGGCTGGAACAGGTGGTGGTTGCTGCGATCGATGAGCGTGATGTCGACCGGCGCGTTGCGCAGCCGGCGCACGGCCCATAACCCGGCGAATCCACCGCCGATGACTACGACCTTCTTCCGGTTCTCCACGTGGGCCATGGAGCAAAACTTAGCCGAAACGCGCACGCCGCGCCGCGCTAAAATGTTCGCAGCTTTTATTCCGAAATTCTCATGAAAGCCATCCAGCAGCAGGACCTCATCGCCAGCGTCGCCGACGCGCTCCAGTACATTTCCTACTTCCACCCGGCGGACTACATCCGCGCGCTGGGCAGGGCCTACGAGCTGGAGCAATCCCCGGCGGCGCGCGATGCCATCGCGCAGATCCTCACCAATTCGCGCATGTGCGCGGAGGGGCGCCGTCCCATCTGCCAGGACACCGGCATCGTCATGGTGTTCGCCAGGGTGGGCATGAACGTGCGCTGGGATGCGCAGATGGGTTTCGAGGACATGATCAACGAGGGCGTGCGTCGCGCCTATCTACATCCCGACAACAAGCTGCGCGCCTCGATCGTCGCGGACCCGAA
>DASUGK010000126.1:0-38528 GCA_036274075.1 Steroidobacteraceae bacterium
AGCAGGATGATGGCGATGCCCACCGGCAATAGATAGGCGGGCGGCGCCCAGGTGCCGGAGCGCAGGCGCCGCACGACCGAGTTGAGCGCCTCGGATGCCGAGGCCGGCTCGAGTGCGGCCAGCACGTGCAGGATCTGCAGCAGCCCGACCACCGCGTAGACGATGGCCATGTAGCGCACCAGGTGCGCCGGCGTGCGCCAGCCCAGGTCCCAGAACAGCAGCGAAACGGCGACCGTGCAGAGCGCGATGCCGGTGTTGAGGATGGTGTGCAGGACGGGAAATGACGGGCCCGGCGCAGTGAAGATCGCCACCCCTGCCGCGAGGCTGAATCCAAGCGCAATGATGAAGTCCCGGCCCGGCCTGGGATCTCCTCCTCGATCCACCCACTCCTCCCCTTTTTTGTGGTGAGGATACTCCCTGCGGCGCTCCGAAACATTGCGCATGCGAGCCGGAGAGGGAATCCTTAGGGACCTCTCCTTGTTTGCCGGAATGCATGAACAACCGCCTGGACCGGCCCGTCGATGCCGCCCGCGACCACATCGTGGGCGCGGATGGTGCGGAAATCACCCTGGTCGAATATGGCAGCTACGACTGCCCCCACTGCCGGGCCGCCAATGCCCGCATCGCCGAGGTGCGCGGGCAGCTGGGCGAGCGCGTGCGTTATGTCTTTCGTCACCGGCCGCTGACCGGTAGCGAGATTGCGCGCCGCGCCGCCGACCTGGTGGAACAGGCCGAAACCGCCGAGGAATTCTGGAGCGCGCATGTCACGCTGATGACGCGTTCACGCACGCTCACCGAGGACGATCTGCGTGCCGTCGCCGAGGACCTGCGCATCGCCGAGCGTACCCCCGCCGTGGCGCAGGCCGCCGAACTGGCGGCGAAGGCGCGCGTCGACGCCGACATGGCCAGCGCGCACGCCAGCGGAGTGCGCTACACGCCCACCTTCTTCATCAACGGCCTGCGTTACGACGGTCCGTGGGACGAGGCCTCGTTCACCGACGCCATGCTGGGTTCGCTCGGCCACCGCACGCGCGTCGCGGCCCTGCAGTTCGCGAGCTGGGCGCCCGCCACCGGCGTGATCCTGCTGCTCGCCACGCTGGCGGCGCTGTTCATCACCAACTCGAGCCTGGGCCCGGCGTTCGAAGCCTTCTGGCAGACACCCTTCGGTTTTTCGCTCGGCGATGCCGGTTTCCGGATGTCGCTGCTGCACTGGGTGAACGACGCGCTGCTCACGGTGTTCTTCCTGGTGGTGGGACTGGAGATCAAGCGCGAATTCACCGTGGGGCACCTGGCCTCGCGGCGCAGCGCGGCGCTGCCCATCGCCGCGGCGCTGGGCGGCATGGCGATGCCTGCTCTTATATATGTGTCGCTGGTGCCGGCCGGAGACCTGCGCATCGGGTGGGGCGTACCTATCGCCACGGACACGGCCTTCGCCGTGGCGCTCATCGCCATGCTCGGCGCGCGTGTGCCCGTGGAGCTGCGCATCTTCCTCACGGCTGCCGCTATCGTCGATGACATCGGGGCTATTGTCGTGGTGGCCATCTTCTATTCGGATGCGCTGCAGGGTGGTGCACTGGTCGGCGCACTGGTCGCGTTCGGCTTCCTGGTGGTGCTGAATCGTTCGGGCGTGTATCGCGTGGCGCCCTACATCATCACCGGCGTGGTGCTCTGGGCCTGTGTTCATGCCGGCGGACTGCACGCCACGCTGGCCGGCGTCCTGCTGGCCGCGGTGATCCCGACTCGCCCGCCGCCTGACTACCACGCGCTGGTGGCGCAGGCGGACGCGATCCTCACGGCGGAAGCCCGGCATGGCGGCGAACAATTCCGCCATGGCCCTTCGGATCCTGCGCTGCGCGAGATCGATGCCATCCATGATCGGCTCGAGTCGCCCGCCGACCGGCTGCTGCGCCACGTCGCGCCGCGCTCCAGCTTCCTGGTGCTGCCGGTATTCGCCCTGGCGAACGCCGGCGTGGTGATCTCGGCGGACGTGTTGCGCGGACATGGTGCATTGATGGCCGCCATCGTCTGCGGCCTGGCCATCGGCAAGCCGGCGGGCTTCATGCTGGCATCGTGGCTGGCCGTGAAGACGAGACTGGCCGTGAAACCCGACGCCTATTCGTGGCGGCAGCTCGCCGGAGCCGGAGCGCTGGCAGGCATCGGCTTCACCATGTCGCTGTTCATCGCCGGGCAGGCCTTCCCCGAGGCCGCGGATTTCGCGGTGGCCAAGGTCGCGGTCTTCGCGGCCTCCGTGATTTCCACGCTCGCCGGCGTCGCCGTGCTGTTTCCGGTGCGGCGCGCGGCGGCGGACGAATCCACTCGTTCTTAGACCAGGCGACCCGCGATCCGACATACTCGGGCTTCCGCTCCCGTTCCCCGGCGGAGGAATCCCGATGAATTCAGTACCGGACATCGCGGCCGTATCGCGCGAGTCGCTGATCCACCAGCTCTACGAGGCCGCCGAACTCGAGCACAACCTGATGTGCACGTATCTCTACGCGGCGTTCAGCCTGAAGAGCGGCACCGCCGAGGGCTTGAGCAAGCGGGAAGCCGATGCCACCGCGCGCTGGCGCGCCGCCATCGTGCGCGTGGCCATCGAGGAGATGGGTCACCTCACGGCGGTGTGGAACATCACCTCTGCGCTCGGCGGGAGCCCGCGCTTCGGCCGCCTGAATTTTCCGCTGGATCCCGGCGCGCTGCCGGCCAACGTGGTGGTGCGACTTGCGCCCTTTGGCGAATCGGTGCTGCAGCACTTCATCTATCTTGAACGCCCGAATGGTTCGGGCGAACCCGACGGCGAGGGATTCGCGCCGGATTTCCATTTCACGCGCGGCGTCGCGCGGCCGCGCGTCACGCCGATGCCGGTGGACTACGAGACCGTGGGCCAGTTCTACGAGAACCTGTCTGCCAACCTGCGGGACTTCGTGGCGCGCGTCGGTGAACGCGAAGCCTTCAGCGGTGACCGCAACCTGCAGATCTCGCGCAAGGAGATCGACTTCCAGGGATGCGACCCGGTGATCTGCTCGAAGACTGCGCTCGCCGCGTTCGATGCCATCGTCAGCCAGGGTGAAGGCGCGCTCCAGGAAAACGCGGACTCCCACTACCAGCGGTTCATCGGCATCCGCGAGGAGATGAAGGCGCTCGAGGCTGCGAATCCTTCGTTCGCGCCCGCCTGGCCCTCCGCGGTGAACCCAGTGTTGCGCCGCCCGGTGCGGCAGGGCGTGCGCGTATGGCTCGAGGACGAGGCGGCCGCCGCCACCGTCGACGTCGCCAACAGCGCCTACATGCTGATGTTGCGGCTCATCTCGCATTCGTACCTGGTGCCGCGGCCGCATCCGCTCAAAGCCCTCTGCGTCGATCTTGCGCTCGGCCTGATGCGCGCCATGGCGCCGCTGGGCGAACGGGCCGCGCGATTGCCCGCGGGGCCCTCGAACCCGGGGTGCAATGCGGGCATGTCGTTCACGGCGCTGCGTGATTCCGCGCCCTTCCCGCCCGGCGACAGCGCCAACCATTTCTTCGTCGAGCGCCTGCACGAGCTTCATCGCGCCGCGAAGTCACTGGAGTCGAACGACGGCGGCGACGCGCGCGTGGCGCAGGCCGCGAAGGTCCTCGGCGATCTCGCGCAGCGTGCCGAACGCAGCTTCGCGAACCTGCCGGCCGGAGCGGCGCTCACCCCGGCAAGTGCCTCCGCGCCATCGCCGGTGGCAGCGGTGGCAGCCGTGCCCACGCCGGCCGCCGGCAGCCACATCGAACCCGGCAACGTCGCGCCGACGCCGCGCACCGTCGATGGCGTCGATTACATCGAGGGCCGAGATCTCACGCTGATCTACGAAGGCAAGAAGTGCATCCACTCGCGCTTCTGCGTGACCTGGGGGCCCAAGGTGTTCATCGCCAACGTCAAGGGGCCGTGGATCAACCCGGACAACATGCCCACCGATGCGCTCACCGAGATCGCGCATGTCTGCGTCTCCGGTGCGATTCGATACAAGCGCAAGGACGGCCAGCCGGATGAAGCGCCACCGCCCGTGAACCTGGTCTCGGTGCGCGAAAACGGGCCTTACGCGATTCGCGCCGACATCCGCCTCGACGGCGCGCCGGCGGTGAGTTGCCGGCTGACGTTGTGCCGCTGCGGCGCTTCGAAGAACAAGCCTTTCTGCGATGGCTCGCACAACGAGGTCAAGTTCGCCGCGAGCGGCGAGCCGGTCACGGGCAAGGCCGACATGCTGCCGGTCCGTGACGGGCCTCTGGCCATCGATCCCATGACCGATGGCCCGCTGCAGGTGCGCGGCAACATGGAGATCATCAGCGGCACCGGGCGCGTGGTCGCGCGGCTCGAAACCGCGCGCCTGTGCCGCTGCGGCGCGAGCAACAACAAGCCCTTCTGCGACGGCAGCCACGTGCGCGTCGGGTTCAAGAGCTAGCCGGCGGCGGAACTGATCACGCCGTGCAGTGCTGAAGGAACTCCCGCGTCACTGCCGCGCAGGCCACAGGCTCGGTCTGCAGCAGGAAATGCGGCGCCTCGAATTCGGCGAGCTGGGTGCCGGGCCGAGCCTCGAGGACCGCGCGCGCCGAGGCCTTCGACACCAGGCGGTCCCGGGTTGCGCGCAGGTACAGCATCGGCACGTCGATTTGCGCGAGCCGCGCGCGCTGGTCCACTGACAGGATGGCGGCGGCGCGGGTCGCCAGGACCCGCGGCGATACGCGCGCCAGGGCCGCGGCATGCGTGCGGCGCAGTTCCGGCGTCGCGCGACCGGCGTACAACCACGGTGCCGCCAGCGCCGGCGGCACGCGGATCGCCGGCAACGCCGTGATCAGCCGGCTGAAGGGGCTGAACAGCGGCAGCGGGTTCGACGCGAAACTCGCGCACAGAATGAGGCCCTTGAGGCGCGGCGACCGCGAGGCGGCGATCGCGATGCCGATGGGCCCGGAGAACGATTCGGCCAGCAACACGTAGTCCGCGTCGGCAGGTAGTTTGGCGCGCACCAGGGCTTCGTGTTGCGCGTAGTCCATGGGGCGATCCGCGGGATAGCAGATCACGCGGACCGGGGTTTCACCGAGCGCTGCGATGAAACCCGCGAACAGGTCACCGGTACCGTCGAGCCCGGGGAGCAGAACCAGTGTCGCATTGCCCACGAAGCCATCCTGCAGGACGACCGTACCCACATCAATTCTTTATGGATGCTTAGAAGGCTTGATCTCGGCGCCGGAGTGCTGGTGCAGAATGCGCCTTCATGGCTTCCCTGCTCGACAACATCATGTGGCACTGCCTGTCCGGGCCGCATGCCCGTTTCGCGGCGGGCTCCGGGCCGGTGCGCCGTTATGCCAGTGGCTTCTCGCCCATCGTCGGCTGCCAGGATCCCGAACACCCTGACTTCGCGACACTCGCGGGATATTGCGAGCCCGGCGAGAGTTTCTACGTCGATATCTGGTCGGGGCCGGCGCCGTCAGGATGGCGCATCGACAAGGAAGCCCGCATGGTCAAGATGATCTGGGACGCTCCCGCGCCCGCGGAGGACGCCGCACCGGACGCCACGCCGCTGATTCCCGAGCATGCCCCGCAGGCCGTGGAGCTCACCCGGCTCACGAACCCGGGGCCCTTCGGCATCCGCACACCGGAGCTGGGTGAATACTTCGGCTATTTCGACTCGGGCCGGCTGATCGCGCTCGCCGGCGAACGCATGTGCGCCGGCGACCTGCACGAAGTCAGCGGCATCTGCACGCACCCGGACTTCCAGGGCCGGGGCCTGGCGCGCAAGCTCACGCTGAAGCTGGTGCGGCGCCAGCTGCAACGCGGCAAGGCGCCGTTCCTGCACGTCATGAGCCACAACACGCCGGCCCGCACGTTGTACTCGAAAATGGGCTTCCGCGATTACCTCGAGACGGTAGTTAGAGTCGTGACCCGCGCCTGAGCGCGCCGGGCCGGCCTGCGCGCCCGCCCATGCGCGCATGGACGCCCGGCGATTACGGGTTCCTCTTCTGTCTTGGGGCAACCCCGATCGTCTATAGTCCCTGGCACATGTTCGCCATCATCCCGCTCGGCAAGAAGGGGTCCTCGGGCTTCCCCATTTTCACCACGTTCATCTGCGTGCTGTGCATCATCGTGCACGTATTCGCCGATACTCCCGCGGACCGGATGGCGCTGGCCTTCCATCCCACGCAGCTCGACCCGCTCAAGATGTTCACGTCGGTGTTCACGCACACCGACATCTGGCATCTCGTCGGCAACCTGTTCTTCTTCTACTGCTTCGCCCGCACCATCGAAACACAGGTCACGCCGCTGGGTTACGTGCTGGCCTTCGTCATCTTCGTGCTGTCCACCAACCTGGCGTTTGCATTCGCGTCCACCAGGGATATCCCGACCGTCGGGCTATCGGGCGTCGTCTGGGGCTTCATGGGCATGTTCCTGGTGCGTTACACGCGCGACAAGGTGAACTGCTTCATCTGGTTCATCTGGATATTCGTGACCCTCGAGATCCCGGCCTTCATTTTCATCCTCGCTTTCCTGGCCTTCGACATCTACGGTTATCGCTCGGGCGAAAACCTCGGCACCAACTACATCGCGCACTTCTCCGGCTTCATCTCCGGCGTGCTGTTCAAGGTCGCGTTCTGGAAGGTGTTCACCACCGAGACGCCGGAACCCAGGCGGCCGCAGCGCAGCGTGCGCGCGCCGAACACGCGGTGAAATTCCTGCCGTACCTGCGCATTCCGCGCGTACGTGTTTATGGCGCACCGCTGTTCGTGCACTGGTCAGCGTTCTTCGTGGGCACCCTCATGGTGTTTGTCGCCCGCAGCAGCCTCGCCAACGCGCTGGCGGCCGCGGTGTCCTATTACGCGATGCTGCTGTTGCACGAGGCGGGGCACGCCTGGTTCGTCAAGCGTGAGCGGCTCGATCGCCTGGCCGTGCGCATCACGGCATTCCACGGCGAATGCGTCTACGAGGCTCCCGACTACGCCGAGCAGGACTACCGCATCGCATGGGGTGGCGTGCTCGCCCAGCTCGCCGTGGCCGTGCCGCTGATCCTTGCGGATGCCGTCTTCGGCATCAGCCGGATCGAACCTTTTGGCGCCGTGGTGGCAATACTCGGGTATGTGAGCGTCGCCATTGCCGCGTTCAACCTCGTCCCGGTGGAGGGACTTGACGGCAGCAAGTCGTGGAAGTTGATCAAGCTCTGGAAGGCCGAACGCCGCGGGCGTAAATTCCGGCCCAGCCGCAGGCGTTGAACTGATGACGAGGTGTCGAATGAATCGCACTGCCAGGATCGCCGCTTCGACTGCCCTGTTCGTGGTGCTGGGATGCAGCATCGCCTCCGAACCCATCAAGGTCAGGACAGCCGGCCATCACCGCCTGGGCGTCGAGAACATGGCCCGGGCCCATGCGTACGTGCTTTACGAAGTTTACGAACGACAGCCCGAGTTTCCGCACGACCCGGGCGTATACACCGCCTGCCAGCTCGGCACCTCGTGCCTCGCGCTGGATCCCCGGCCCTTCGAACTCTGCCTGGTCGGCAGCAACAAGTGCGCCGACAAGCTGGAGCCGCCGATCCAGGTGAACAAGCCCATGGACGAGCCGCTGCCGCAGGCAACGCCGGTGTCGCACTGAGGCGTGACTCAGAACTTCACCATCACGTGCCGCACGGCGGTGTAATCCTCGAGCGCGTACGCCGACAGGTCCTTGCCGTAACCCGAGCGTTTCATGCCACCGTGCGGCATCTCGCTCACCAGCATGAAATGCGTGTTGATCCAGGTGCAGCCGTATTGCAGGCGCGCGGCGACTTTCATGGCCTTGGCGACATCCTTGGTCCACACCGATGAGGCGAGGCCGTATTCGGAGTCGTTGGCCCACTCGATGGCCTGGTCGGCGTCCTTGAAGCGCGTGACGCTCACGACCGGGCCGAACACTTCCTTCTGCACGATCTCGTCGCTCTGCTTCGCGCCGGCGATGATCGTGGGCTCGTAGAAGAATCCGCTGCCGGCGCGCGGCTTGCCGCCGGTGACGATTTCGATGTGGCGCTTCTGGTTGGCGCGATCCACGAAGCCGGCCACGCGCGAGCGGTGCTTGGCGGTGATGAGCGGCCCCATCTCCACGCCCTCTTCCTCCTGGGAGCCGGTCTTGATGCTGCTGGCCGCGGCGGAAAGCTCGGCCACCAGCTTGTCGTGGATCTTCGGCGCCGCGTAGATGCGGCAGGCGGCCGTGCAGTCCTGCCCGGCATTGTAGAAGCCGAAGGTGCGCACGCCGCTCACCACCGACTCGAGATCGGCGTCGTCGAACACGATGACCGGCGCCTTGCCGCCGAGCTCGAGGTGCGTGCGCTTGGTGCCCTTGACCGCGGCCGCCAGCACTTTTTCGCCGCTGGCGATGGAGCCGGTCAGCGAGATCATCGCGACCTCGGGCTGCGACACCAGCGGCGAGCCCACCGTGTTGCCCCGGCCGCAGACGATGTTGACGACGCCGGGCGGGAACAGCTCGGCGCAGATCGCGCCGAGCTTGAGCGAAGTGAGCGGCGTCTGCTCCGAGGGCTTGAGCACCGCGGTGTTGCCCGCGGCCAGCGCGGGACCCAGCTTCCACGCCGCCATCATGAGTGGATAGTTCCAGGGCGCGATCGACGCCACCACGCCGATGGGATCGCGGCGGATCATGCTGGTGAAGCCCGGCAGGTATTCGCCCGCCACCGAGCCGTGGAGCGTGCGCGCCGCACCCGCGAAAAAGCGGAACACGTCGGCGATGGCCGGGATCTCGTCGTTGAGCGCGGCCGCGAGCGGCTTGCCGCAGTTCTGCGATTCCAGCGCCGCGAAGTCCTGTGCCTCCGCCTCGATGCGGTCGGCCAGTTTCAGCAGCAGCGTGGCGCGATCCTTCGGTACCGTGGCGGCCCAGCCGGCGAAGGCCTTCGATGCCGCGCCCACCGCCGCGACGACCTGTTCTTCGGAGGCCTCGGCCACCTGCGTGATGACCTTCCCGGTGGCGGGATTGAGCACGTTCTGCTCTTCACCCTTGCCCTTGATCAGCTTGCCGTTAATGAGCAGTTTCGTGTTCATCGTCGGGCCTCGTGAGGTAGTAGGCGAGCACTATCGGCAGCAATGTCACGGCGATCACGATCACGGCTACCACGTTGGTGATGGGCCGGTCGCGCGGCCGGAACAATTCGTTGAAGAACCAGATGGGCAGCGTGCGCTGGTTGCCCGAGGTGAATATGGTGACGATGATTTCGTCGAAGGACAACGCGAACGCCAGCATGCCGCCGGCGAGGAACGCCGTGGCCACCTGCGGCAGCAGCACGTAGCGCAGCGTCTGCGAGCCGTCGGCGCCCAGGTCCATGGACGCTTCCACCCAGTTGGACGGCAACCGCCGCAGCCGCGCCACGACATTGTTGTAGACGATGACCAGGCAGAAGGTCGCATGGCCCGCGACGATCGTCAGGAACGACGGCTCGATGTGGCCGAGTTTCATCGCCGCCAGCAGCGCGATGCCGGTGATGATGCCCGGCAGCGCGATGGGCAGCACGAACAGCACGGTCAGCGCGTCCTTGCCGCGGAAGCGGCTGCGCGCCAGCGCGAAGGCCGCGAGCGTGCCGAGCACCAGCGCGATGAGCGTGGCGCAAGCCGCGACGGCCAGCGACAGGGTCAGCGACTGCCAGATGTCGGAGCGCGCGAACGCGGCCTCGAACCAGCGCAGCGTGAGTCCCGGCGGCGGGAACTGGTAGGTGCGGTCCTCGGTGGTGAAGGCATAGAGGATGATCACCAGCACCGGTATGTGCATGAACGCCAGGCCGGCGAAGGCGCCGCCGCGGATCAGCCAGCTGGGGCGATCGCTTCTGTATTGTTTTCTAGAGGGCATCGAATGCCCCGAAGCGCTTGGCGATGGATAGATAGACGAAGATCAGCAGGATGGGCACCACCGAGAACGCGGCGGCCAGCGGGATGTTGCCCGCGGTGCCCTGCTGCACGTACACCATCATGCCGATGAAATAGCCGGGCGCGCCGACGACGCTGGGGATGATGTAGTCGCCCAGCGTCAGCGAGAACGTGAACACCGAGCCCGCGGCGATGCCGGGAACGGCCAGCGGCAGCACCACGTTGCGGAATGTCTGCGAGGGCCGCGCGCCGAGATCCGCGGAGGCCTGCAGCAGCGAGCCCGGCACGCGCTCGAGCGCGGCCGCCATCGGCAGGATCATGAACGGCAGCCACATGTAGACGAACACCAGGAACATGCCGATGTACGACGATGACAACGACGGCCCGCCGATGCCAGGGGTGGACAGCGCCGCGTCCAGCACGCCGGTGAGCCCGAGTTTTCCCACGAACCAGGCGATGATGCCTTCCCGCGCGAGCAGCAGGCGCCAGGCGTACACCTTGACCAGGTAGCTGGTCCACATGGGCAGCATCACACCCACGTAGAAGAACGCCTTCATGCGCCCGCTGGCGTAGCGCGCCATATAGGTGGCGATGGGCAAGGCGATGACGGCGCAGGTGATGGTGACCGCGATCGCCATGGTCACGGTGCGCACCACGATGTCGATGTTGGCCGGCTGCGTGACCAGCTGCTCGTAGGTCGCGAGCGTCGGCTCGCGCACGACCTGCGCCGTGAAATCGTCGATGCGGTAGAAGCTCTGCGCCAGCAGCGCGAACAGCGAGCCGAGGTACACCGTGCCGAACCACAGCAGCGGTGGCACCAGCAGCAGCGCGAGATACCAGTAGGGACGGCGCCAGAAGAATGTGGACGCCGCGCGCATGCTCACGCGGCCGGTGCTTCGTTGAGCGCGACCGCCGCCTCGCGCGGCCAGCAAAGTTTGACGCGCGCGCCCACGTTGATGCCATTGAGGCGGCGCGCCTCGTCCTCGGGCACCAGTGCGCTCCACACCTCGCCCGAGTCGAGCTGGATCTGCCAGCGGCTGGCCGCACCGTGGAACTGCACGGCCACGACTGCGCCGGGGGCGCTGACGGCATCCGCTGGCGCCGCGGCCGATTCTCCGTGCACCGTGATGTTCTCGGCACGCACGGCGAAGGCACGCGCCTCGGCGCCGAGCTTCGCGGCCAGCGCGGCGCTCGCAACGTTGGCGCTGCCGACGAAGCGCGCCACGAAGGCCGTCGCCGGCCGCAGGTACAACTCGCGCGGCGCCGCCAGCTGCTCGATGCGGCCCTTGTTGAACACCGCGACGCGGTCGGCCATCGACAGCGCCTCGCCCTGGTCATGCGTGACGTAGACGAAGGTGATGCCGAGTTTCTTCTGCAGGCTCTTGAGCTCGATCTGCATCTCTTCGCGCAGCTTGAGGTCGAGCGCGCCGAGCGGCTCGTCGAGCAGCAGCACCTTGGGGTGATTGATGAGCGCGCGCGCCAGCGCCACGCGCTGGCGCTGGCCGCCGGACAGCTGCGAGGGGCGGCGTCCACCCTGCGCGGCGAGCTGCACCAGCTCCAGCATTTCGCGCGCGCGTTGCTCGCGCTCCGCGGCCGCGACGCCGCGCACGCGCGGGCCGTAGGCCACGTTCTGCAGCACCGTCATGTGCGGGAACAGCGCGTAGTCCTGGAAAACCGTGTTGACGTTGCGGTCGTAGGGCGGCACGTCCGACACGTCCGCGCCGTCGAGCAGCACCTGGCCGCGATCCGGCGTGTCGAAGCCCGCCACGAGTCGCAGGCAGGAAGTCTTGCCCGACCCCGACGGGCCGAGCATGGCGAAGAATTCGCCCGGCTCGATGACGAAGGACACGTCATCGACGGCGCGCACCTCGCCGTAGATGCGCGACACGCCGCGGAATTCGATCGCCGCGGTCATGTCGCGCTCCGCGCGCTATTTACCGCCCATGACGGCGACGTAGTCCGTGACCCAGCGGCTGTACGGCACGCAGCCCTCGGGCGACGCGCACTTGGCCTCCGGCGTGCGCCAGAACTTGATCTTGTCGAAGTTGTCGATGCCGTTGTTCTTGCAGCCGTCAGGGCCCAGCAGTTCGTTGCCCTGGCAGGCTGCCGGCACCACCGGGTTGGAGCCGAACCAGGCCGCGACGTCGCCCTGCACCTTGGGCGAGATCGACCATTCGAGCCAGGCATAGGCGCAGTTGGGGTGCCTCGCGCCGGCGGCGAGCATGGTGGTGTCCGCCCAGCCTGTGGCGCCTTCCTGCGGGACCGTGGTCGCCACGGGACGCTTGTTCATGGCCAGCGTGTTGGCCTGGAAGGGCCACGAGCCCGAGGCCACGATGCCCTCGGTGGTGAAGTCCTGCACCTGCTGGTTGGCGTCATGCCAGTAGCGCTGGATCAGCGGATGCTGGCCGCGCAGCACTTTCAGCACTTCTTCGTACTGCGCGTTGGTGAGCTCGTAGGGATCGGTGATGCCCAGGCCCGGGTTCTTGGCGGCGAGGTACAGCGCCGCGTCGGCGATGTAGATAGGACCATCGTAGGCCTGCACGCGGCCCTTGTTGGACTTGCCGTCCGGGAGTTTCTGCTCCTCGAATACCACCGACCAGGAGGTCGGCGGCGTCTTGAAGGTCTCGGTGTTGTACATCAGCACGTTCGGGCCCCACTGGTACGGCACGCCGTAGTGCTTGCCGTCGACGTAGTGCCACGCGGCCTGCTGCAGGCGCGGATCGACGGTGGAGTAACTCTTCACGCGGTCGATGCCGATGGGCTGCACCGTGCCGCCGCGGATGAGGCGCAGCGAGGCGTCACCCGACGCGGTCACGAGGTCGTAGGGCGCGTTGCCGGCCGGCGGCCAGGAGGCATCACCGGGCGGGCTCGGCGGCGGACCGCCGCTGGTCATGAGCGTGACCATCTCGTCCGAGGTGGCGGCAATCTTGACGTTGACCTTGCAGCCGGTCTGAGCCTCGAAGCCAGTCACCCAGTCATAGGCCTTGTCGGTCTCGCCGCGCTCGATGTATCCGGGCCAGGCCACGATGTCGAGCTGGCCTTCCAGCGTGGTCGATGCCATCGCGGCCGCGGCGGGCTCGGGCGCTTCTTCCTTCTTGGAGCAGGCAGCGAGCGTGAGCAGCGCGCTGCAGGAAACCACCAACAAGGACCTCTTCGCGGATGCGGCAGACATGGCGAGCCCCTTTTTTCTGTGCGATGGCCCGGGTGTGGGTCACCGCTTTGCGCCACATTCTATGCCTAAGTTCAGGTTTTCTGTGCCTGCGCCTGTGCGGCGCGCTCCGCGCGGCGCCTGGCCATGGCCGCCTCCCGGGCCGCCATGCCAGGGTCGTCCTTCGGGTCGGGGATTACGGCGAGCGCCATGTTCAGGCGCTCCTGCATGGGACCGGAGAATTCCGCGTACGGAATGATGTACAGCTGGTTTTCCTGCACTGCACGCACCACGATGTGGCCGAGTTCCTCCGGTTCGTACCCGGGCGAGATGACTTCCTTGAGACTTTTCATGACCGCCGGGTCGGCGCCGTAGTAGCCGGTGTTGGACAGGTGCTTGGGACGCGTGAGCACCGCCTCGTGGATGTTGGTGTTCACCGCACCAGGACAGAGCACCGAGACGCCGATGCCATGCGGCGCCAGGTCGAGCTGCAGGCATTCGGACAGGCCGCGCACCGCGAACTTGGTGGTGCAGTAGATAGCGCAGCCGGGCAGCGGCAGGAAGCCCGCCATCGAAGCCGTGTTGACGATGTGCGCGCCGTGCCCGTGCTCGAGCATGCGCGGCACGAAGGTCTGGATGCCGTTGATCATGCCGCCGAGGTTCACGGACAGCTGCCAGTCCCAGTCGTCGTAGGTGGCCTGCTGCACCGGGCCGAACTGCGAGACGCCCGCGGTATTGCACAGCAGCTGCACCGGGCCGAACACCTTCTCGGCTTCGTCGGCCGCGGCCGCGTACGCCTTGCGGTCGGTGATGTCGAGCTGGATGCCGTGCACGGGGAGGTTCTTCTCGCGGAAATGCGCGAGCGCGCCGTCGAGGTGATCGCGCCGGATGTCGGCGATCACGATCTTCATGCCATGAGCCGCGAATGCCTTGGCCTGGCCCAGTGCCACGCCGC
Source organism: Steroidobacteraceae bacterium (assembly GCA_036274075.1). Classification (GTDB taxonomy): domain Bacteria; phylum Pseudomonadota; class Gammaproteobacteria; order Steroidobacterales; family Steroidobacteraceae; genus CADEED01. Next base: position 13,950 of record DASUGK010000126.1, read on the forward strand.
TGCCGCCGCCGGTGATGAATGCAACCTTGCCCGCGAGATCTTTCATGGCAGTACCCCTCGTATCCGACCTGCCCGATCAGCATGCAGGCATGGTGGCGGGCCGGATCGACCGAGAGCGAAATCCCTGCGGGCGTCAGCGCTGCATGGCGCGCGCCAGGAACTTCATGGCCTGCTCGTTGAGGCAGGTGGCCGCCGCCACGCGCATCCAGGTGCTCGGCAGCTGCGTCGGCGAGAACAGGCTGCCCGGCGCGAGCAACACGCCTTCGCGGCTGCCGGCGGTGGCGAGTTCGTTGGTGTCGCGGCCGAAATCCGCCCACAGGTACATGCCGCCCACGGGTGGGCCCGCGATCTTCGCGCCCATGCGCAGCAGGGCCTCGGCGGTGTGCGTGCGGCATTCGTCCAGCCGCGCGCGCACGCGCTCCAGCATGCGTTCGTAACTGCGCTCGACGATGATGCGTGCCACCACGCGTTCGCAGAGCTCCGCCGATGCCAGCCCGGTGAGCGCCTTGATGTCGCGCAGCTCCTGCGCCAGCGCCGGATGCGCCGCGACGAAACCGACGCGCAGGTTGGCCGCCAGCGTCTTGGAAAAGCCGCCCACGTAGACGACATGCCTTCCGTCATCGAGGCTGGCGAGGCGCGTGGCGTGGCGCCCGTGCAGGTCGCCGTAGATGTCGTCCTCGAGGATCATGAACCCGTGCCGCGTGGCGAGTTCCAGCACGCGCGCCGCGTTCGCGGCGCTCATGCACGAGCCGGTGGGGTTGTGGGCCACCGAGTTCAGGATGAAGAGCTTCGGCTTCTCGCGCGCCAGCAGGCTTTCGAGCGCCTGGATGTCCGGACCCTCCGCCCCTCTTGGTACGCCGACGATGCGCGCACCGAAGGCGGCGAAGCGCGCGAACATCACGAACCAGGCCGGGTCCTCGACGAACACCACGTCGCCGGGCGCGAGGAAGCGGCGCGCGACCAGGTCGATGGCCTCGGTGGCGCCCGCCGTGGTGATGATCTGTTCGGCGGGCGCGCCGATGCCGATGTGCGCCAGGCGCGTGGCCAGCGCCTCGCGCAGCGGTAGATAGCCCTCGACCGCGCCGTACTTGAGGATCCACGACCCGCGGCTGCGGCCCACGCCACGCACCGCGGCAGCGACCATCTCGTGATCCAGCCAGTTCTCGGGCAGCAGGCCGGCGCCGGGCTGCTCGCTGCCGGGCGACTGACGGCGTTGCGCGCGCAGCAGCCAGCTCACGTCCAGCACCGTGCCGGGCATGGAATGCGTCGCGGGATGGCGCCGTGCCAGCTTGCTGGAACGCAGCCGCACGTAGAAGCCCGAACCGCGGCGGGACTCTATCAACCCGGCGGCGATCAGCCGGTCGTATGCCTCGACCACGGTGGAACGGCTGACGCGCGATTCGTGCGCGCAGCTGCGGATGGACGGCAGGCGTGTGCCGGGGCGCAACGCGTGTGTTTCGATGCGCTGCGCGAATCGCGCGGCGAGCTGCGCGGGAAGACGGTGATCCTGCTTGGAGTCGAGCGCCATATATATGAGCGGGCCAGTCGGGTGGTTTGGAAGCTGACTGTACTGCAACTGTACTGGTGCCTATCCTATATTCCCCTGCCATGAACGCCAATGCCGCGATGACACGATTGCCAGCAGGTTTCGCCCTGCCCGCCCGCGACGAGATCGAGGAAGCGGCGAAGTTCCTCGCGCCGCTGGTGCCGCCGACGCCGCAATTCGTCTGGCCGCAGGTCGCCGCGGCGTTCGGCGCCGAGGTATGGCTCAAGCACGAGAACCACACGCCCATCGGCGCCTTCAAGGCGCGCAGTGCCGCGGTGTATTTCCGCCGGCTCATGGAGCGCGAACCCGGCTGCCCGGGCGTGATCACCGCCACGCGCGGCAACCACGGCCAGGCGGTGGGCCTCGCGGCGCGCCGCTTCAAACTACCGGCCACCATCTACGTGCCGCACGGCAACAGCGTGGAGAAGAACGCCGCCATGCGCGCGCTCGGCGCCACGCTGGTCGAGCACGGGCAGGACTTCCAGGAAGCGCGCGAGGAAGCCGCACGCGCCGGTGCGCAACACGGGCTGCACATGGTGCCGGCCTTCCACCGCGACATCGTGCTCGGCGTCTCCACCTACTGGGCCGAGCTGTTCCGCGCGGCGCCCGGACTCGACGTGGTCTACGTGCCCATCGGCCAGGGATCCGGCATCTGCGCCGCCGCCGCCGCGCGCAACGTGTATTCGCCGGACACGAAGATCGTCGGCGTGGTGTCGGCGCATGCCGCCTGCTTCGCGCGTTCGTTCGCCGCACGGCGCGTGGTGGAAGCACCGGTGCAGACCCTGCTCGGTGACGGCATGGCCTGCCGCAAACCCGACGAGGACGCAGTGGCCATCGTTCTGGCCAACGTGAGCCGCGTGCTCGAGGTGACCGACGCCGAACTGGCGGCCGCCATGCGTGCGCTGTTCGCGATGACGCACAACGTCGCCGAGGGCGCCGGCGCCGCGGCATTCGCCGCCGCGTGGAGCGAGCGCGAGTCGCTGGCGGGCAAACGCGTGGGTATCGCGCTGACGGGCGGCAACGTCGACACGGCGTTGTTCGCGGACGTGCTTGCCGGCAAGCACTGAGCTCCGATGATCATCCACGACCTGCCCTTCGGCATCGTCGACTGGAGCCAGGTGGCGAGTTCTGCGCATGCCGGCGCCTCGGGAATCGCACACTGGCGCACGCAGCAGTTCGGCGAGGTGCGCGTGCGCATGGTCGAGTATTCGGCCGGGTACGCCGCCGACCACTGGTGTTCCAAGGGCCACTTCCTGCTGTGCCTGGATGGTGATCTCGAGACGGAACTGGCCGACGGGCGCCGCTTCACGCTCGGGCCGGGCATGAGTTACCAGGTCGCCGACGGCGACGTGCCGCATCGTTCCTCCACGCGCGGCGGGGCAAAGCTGTATGTCATCGACTGAGGCGATGGGCGCCTACGAAATCTCCACCGATCCCGCGCGGCTGGACATCGCGGCCATACATGCCTACCTGGTGCGCGCGTACTGGTCGCCGGGAATTCCGTATTCCACGGTCGAGAATGCCGTGCGCCATTCGTTGTGCTTCGGCCTCTACGAAAAGCAGGGCGGCACGCAGGTCGGACTGGCGCGCGTGGTCACCGACCATGCCACCTTCGCCTACGTCTGTGATGTCTACGTGCTCGAGGATCACCGGGGCCGCGGGCTCGGCAAGTTGCTGATGCGCACGGTCACCGCCCATCCCGCGCTCAAGGGCGCGCGACGCGCCATGCTCGGCACGCGCGACGCGCACGGCCTGTATCGCCAGTTCGGTTTCGCGGATGCGGGAACGGGCATTCTCATGGAGATCGTAAGACCCGACCTGTACCGCGCATCGGCGCCGGCCTGAAGGCGCCGTATACTGCGGCGCATGACTCCTGCCGGCTGCGCGCGCCTGCTCGCCCTGATTGCACCCATCGCGCTGACCGCCTCCTGCGGCAGCGTTCCCACGCGCGAGACTCCCCTGAACCAGGTGGTGCCGCTGACGGCACCCGTCCTCGCCCCCGGCGTCGAGGCGAATTCGGACAAACTATTCGTGGTGGTCACCTTCTCCGGTGGCGGCAAACGCGCGGCCGCGTTCTCGTATGGCGTCCTCGAGGCGCTGCGCGACATCCAGGTCACCACGCCCGACGGCGAACTCCACTCGTTGCTCGACGAGGTCGATCTCATCTCGGCGGTGTCCGGCGGCGCGTTCACCGCCGCCTACTACGCGCTGCACGGCCACGAGACTTTCGAGAGTTACGCCCCACGGTTCCTCAACCACGACACCGAGAAGGACCTCTGGCACAAGGTGCTCGCGCCCGTGAACTGGGGCCGGCTCGGCAACTCGCTGGTGAGCCGCAGCGATCTCGAGGTCGAATACTTCGACGAGAAGCTGTTCAACGGCGCGACGGTGAACGACGTCATGACGCGTTCGCCGCGCGTGATCATCACGGCCACCGACCTGGTGCGCGCCAAGCCTTTCGCCTTCACGCGCGAGCAGCTCAATGGCATCTGCGTGGATCCGAGGAGCGTACCGGTGGCGCGCGCGGTGTTCGCATCGGCGGCGACGCCCGTGTATTTCGCGCCGCTGGTCATGCACAACTACGCCGGCCGGTGTGGCTATCAACCGCCGGACGGCCTGAATCTCTCCTCGAGCGACGAGGAGGACGCCTACCGGCGCGAGCGCGCCGAGCGGCTGGTGTCCTTCCTCGACAGCACCAGCTACCCGTACCTGCACCTCGCCGACGGCGCCTTCGCCGACAACCTCGGCGCGCGCGCCATCCTCGACGAAGTCGCGCTCGGCGACACCGTGACCGACGCGCTGCGCCGCAACGGCTTTTCGCGCGCACGCCGCATGTTGTTCATCGTGGTCGACGCGCGCACCGGCTTCGATCGCCGCTATGCGCAGGTGCCGGAGCCGCTCGGCATCAAGAAGGTCATGGATGCGGTGGTGAGCGCCACCTTCAACCGCTACAGCTTCGAGACCATGAACCTGCTGCGCGCGCGGGTGAAGCGCTGGGAGAACGAGGTGCGCACCACGCGTTGCCAGTCCGCGGTCGCGATCCCGGATTGCGGCGAGTTCGACGTCGACCTGGTCGAGTTGTCGTTCGAGCAGGTGAAGGACGATGACGAGCGCGAGTACCTGGACCGCATTCCCACCTCCTTCACGCTGTCCACCGAGGAAATCATCCGCCTGCGCCGCGCCGCGCACCTGCTCGTCGAGGAGTCGCCGGAGTTGCGGCATTTCCTCGAGGAGTCCGGTAAGGCTGCGCCGACAGCCCGATAAGTGGTTTTCCCGATGCGTCGCGGGAATGCATGCGCCACGCTCGCCGCATGCAGCCGATCCGGAGAATCCTGGTCGCCGTCAAGGACCCCGGCGCCCGCGTGTTGCCCGCGGTCAACAAGGCTGCGCAGATCGCCAAGGGACTGAACTCCCGGCTCACGCTGTTCCATGACATCGCCACGCCGCTGTACGCCGAGGCCCTGCGCGGACGCGACGTGGATCTCAAGGCCTGGCAGCGCGAAGTGCAGACCTCCCGGCGTGAGCAGTTGGAGAAGCTCGCTGCCCGCGTGCGCAAGCATGGCATCGACGTGGACGTGGCCGCGGACTGGGACTTCCCGCCGTACGAGGCCATCATCCGCAAGGCCCAGCGCATCTCTGCCGACCTGCTGGTAGTCGAGAACCACCACGGCACCGGGCGGCACCCCGCGCGCTGGCTGCTGGCGTACACCGACTGGGAGCTGCTGCGCCTGTGCCCGATCCCCGTGCTGCTGGTGAAGAACCGGCGGCTCTATCACCGGCCGCGCGTGCTCGCGGCCATCGATCCTTCGCACGCGCACGCCAAGCCTTCCAACCTCGATCGCCAGATCCTGCGCGCCGGCGCGCAACTGGTGCACGCCCTGCACGGCGAACTGCACGCGCTGCACGCCCTGCTCCCGGCCATGCCAATGGTGCCGGCCCTTCCCGACGGCCCGCTGGCGGACATGGGCGTGGGACGCGAAGAGATCGTGGAAGCCGCGCGCAGCCAGCTGGCGAAGGCGGTCGATGGCTTCGACGTCAAGCCCAGCCATTGCCACCTGGAGGAAGGGCGCGCCAACGAGGTGATCCCGCGCACTGCGCGGCGCGAACGTTGTTCCATCGTCGCCATGGGCGTGGTGTCGCGCTCCGGCCTCAAGCGCTTCTTCATCGGCAACACGGCCGAATACGTGATGGACGCCGTCACGGCCGACATCCTGGTGGTGAAGCCGCCGGATTTCGAATCGCGCGTGCCGCGCGCCGGGCGCGGCGTGCAGATCCTGTCGCTGCCCATCCTGCCGGGCTGAAGCGGCATGAAAAGGATTGATGCTGCGGCAAATTAACCCGCGCGCAGCTGACATATTGCAAGGGAATAATCGCCTTGCAGTCATCGAGAGAAGAGGAAATCAGCATGGCAAGAGAAAAGAATCCGGAAACCGTCCCCGCCAGGAAACGCGCGCCGCGCAAGCGCGCCTCGGCCCCTGCCAAGGACGTTGCCGGGCCGGCATTCGTGGATCCCCAGCAGCGCGCGACGCTGATCGCGCGGGGCGCCTACTTCCGCGCCATGGAACGCGGCTTCGAGCCCGGACATGAACTCGAGGATTGGCTGGCCGCCGAGGCCCAGGTGGACGCCGAGCTGATGCGGGGCACCGGCGAGACCGCGCATACCTGAGCCGTTCCCCTAACATTCCGCGTCCGCCCCGCGGTCCACTCCCATAGGCGGCGGCGCCAGGAGTATCTTTGCGCGGCATGGCCGCGCCCACACCCGACGTTCTGGCTCTGCTGGAGGCCACGTTCGACGCCGTCGTGATCATGGATGATCGCGGACGGATCAGCGCGTTCAACCGGGCGGCGGAAGAGATGTTCGGCTACCGCGCGGCGGACACGCTCGGCCGCAACGTCAGCATGCTGATGACCGCCGACGATCGCGCCACGCACGACGAGCACCTGCGGCGCTACCTCGCCGGCGGCGAGGCCCGCATCCTCGGCCGCGGGCGCGACGTGCGCGTGCGGCATCGTGACGGCAGCGAGTTCGAGGTCTTTCTCAGCGTCGGCCGCATCCCGAATACCGATCCGCCGCAGTTCGTCGGCTACCTGCACGACACTTCGCTGCGTCGCAAGGCCCTGGCCACGCTCGAGCAGGAACGGCAGGTCAACCGCCTGTACCTGGACCTGGCGCAGGTGATGCTGGTCGCCACCAACCGCAGCGGCGCCGTGCAGCTGGTCAACCAGCGCGCGTTGCGCGTGTTGCGCGTGGACGCCACGCAGATCATCGACTGCAACTGGGTGGACAGCTGCGTCGCGCCCGACGACCGCGGCATCGCGCGCAACGCGTTCCGGGCGCTGCTCATGAGTGGCAGCGACGAGCCACAGAGCTGCGAATACCACGTGCGCGCCTCGGATGGCGAGGATCGCTTCATCACCTGGCGCGGCGTGTCGCTGCGCGATGCGAACAACGTGGCCACCGGCGTGATGCTCTCGGGCGAGGACATCACCGACCAGCGCCGTGCCGAGAACGAGGCGCACCGCGCGCTCGAACGCATGAACAACGTGTCGCGCCTCGCCACTATGGGCGAGATGGCGGCCGGCATCTCGCACGAGCTCACCCCGCCGCTGGCGGCAAGCGCCAACTCCGCGCAGGCCTGCGCGCGCCTGCTGCGCCTGCCGGCGCCCGACATGCCGGAGATCTCCGGCGCGCTGGAGCAGATCTCCACGCAGGCGTTGCGTGCCGGCGAGATCATCCGGCGCATCCGTTCGCTGGTGCGCAACGAAGACGTGCGGCGCGAGACCCAGGACATCAACGAGCTGATCCGCGACGTGCACACGCTGCTCGCGAGCGATGCCCGAGTTCACGACGGCCGGCTGGAACTGGACCTGGCGCCGTCGTTGCCGCAGGTCACCGTCGACGGCGTGCAGATACAGCAGGTGCTCATGAACCTGGTGCACAACGCCTTCGAGGCGCAGGGCACCGACATGATCCGCACCGAGGTCAACGGCAGCGCCTTCGAAGTGCGCATCGCCACGCGTCCCACCGATGCGGGCGACGTCGAAGTCTCGGTGAGCGACCTCGGTCCCGGGCTCGCCGGCGAAGTCGAGCAGCGTATCTTCGAGCCGTTCTTCACCACCAAGCCGGCCGGCACCGGCCTCGGCCTGGCCATCTCCCGTTCCATCATCAAGGCGCACGACGCGCGGCTGGGATATCGCGCCAACCAGCCGCGCGGCGCCTGTTTCTACTTCGTGCTTCCGGCGCACATGGAGAGCCCGCGATGAAGGATCTGCCCCAAGCCGTGTTCGTGGTCGACGACGACGATGCCGTCCGCGATTCCCTGCGCCTGCTGCTGAAATCGGCGGGCATTCCCTGCGAGGTATTTGCGTCCGCGCAGGAATTCCTCTCGGCCTACGATCCCGCGCAGCCAGGATGCCTGGTGCTCGACGTGCGCATGCCCGGCATGAGCGGGCTCGAGATGCAGCAGGAGCTCAACCTGCGGGGCGCGACGCTGCCGGTGATTTTCATCACCGGCCACGGCGACATCCCGATGGCCGTCGAGGCCATGCAGCACGGCGCCTTCGACTTCCTGCAGAAGCCATTCCGCGACCAGGAACTGCTCGATCGCGTGCAGCGTGCCCTGGTCCGGGACACGGAGAACCGCGCGCGGCTGCGCCACACGGATCGCATCCGCGAGCGGCTCGCGACGTTGAGCCCGCGCGAGCGCGAAGTGCTCGATCTCGTCACGCAGGGCAAGGCAAACAAGATGGTGGCCGGTGATCTCGGCGTGAGCCAGCGCACCGTGGAGATCCACCGCGCCCACGTTATGCAGAAGATGGAAGCAGGCTCGCTTGCCGAACTGGTGCGCATGATGATGGCTGTTGCGCCTCGGCAATAGGTCGCGGGGATAACACAAGCGAAAATACGTATTTGACGACGGGCGCGCGGATGCAATGCTGCCCGAGCGATGGCGGGGTCTGTCAACAACGTCGAGGGTGCCGCGAAAGATGGCGGCACCCGGCGAGCGCGCACCATCATCGTCGCCGGGCAATCGTCGCAGCGCACGCGCGAAGTCCTGAGGACGCTGCGCGGCTTCACCAACGTCATCTGGCCCACGTCACTGGAAGCCACGCTCGAGCAGACCGGCTCCGCGGATGCCGCGTGCCTGGTGATCGCCGACGACCTGCGCGAAGAGCCGGTCGATGAGCTCCTGCAGGAAGCCCGTGAATTGCATCGCAATCTTCCGATCTTCGTGATCACCGATCCCGACGACGTAGCCGAAGCGGTATCGGCGATGCGCCACGGTGCCACCGCTGTCATCGAGATCCCGCCGTCGTACGCCGCGCTGCGCGAGGAAGTCGCGCGCACCATGCAGTAGCGCGACGCAACAGCGACGCAACAGTTGGAAGCGCTCCACAGTGAGCGCTCACATTGAAATTGATGAAGATCAAGCGGGACTTTGGCTCGCGGCGTAGGAATCGTCCGTATTGACGGGATTAGTCGGCGGGCAAAGACTCGTCCGACGGAAAAGTCCCATACGCGTCGCGGAGCGCTTCATGTCTGCCCAGCTTGCCGAAATCCTTCCGCTCGTTCCCGAACCCGCGACCCGCGGCCTGATACTCCACGTGGATGACGACGAGAGCCTGCGCCGCAGCACCGCGATGCTGATGCGCTCGGCGGGATTCGAGACGCGCGAGGCCAGCTGCGGCGAGAGCGCGCTCGCGCAGGTGGAAGCGCTGCGTGGCCGGCTCGACGTGCTGATCGTCGACTACGACCTCGGGCGCGGCATGACCGGCACCGAGCTGGCGGAGGACTTCGCAAGGTTGTTAGGGCACGCGGTGCCGACCGTGATGCTGACCGGCGACCCGGCCAATGCCGAGGTGCCATGGCTCGCCGATGCGCCCGTGTGGGTGGCGCGCAAGCCGCTGCTGCCCGACACGCTGCTCGCGGCATTGCCGCCGCTGGTGGCCTTCCGCCGCGCGGTCGCGGCGGTTGCGCCGCGCTGAGCCGCGCTAACTACCCCTTCTGCGCGTACAGCGGCAGCACGCGCGGCAGGTTCTTCTCGATGCCCTTGATGCGGTCCTTCGTCGACGGGTGCGTGCTGAGGAATTTCGGCGGCGCGCCGCCGGACTGCGCGGACGTCATCTTGTTCCACAGCGAGATCGCGGCACGCGGGTCGTAGCCGGCACGCGCCATGAGCTCGAGGCCGATGACATCGGCTTCGGATTCCTGGTCGCGGCTGAACGGCAGCTGGAAGGTGACGTCCGCGACCATGCCGGCGATGGCGCTGGTCTCGGCGCTCACGCCGGTCACCGCGGCCGCGCCTTCCAGCACCAGCTGCTGCGCGTAGGCGCGCGATACGCGCTCGCGCGTATGCTCTCGCAGCGCATGCGCGATCTCGTGGCCGATGACCGTGGCGAGCTCCGCGTCCGAGAGATCGAGCGTGTCGATGAGGCCGGAATACACCATGATGCGTCCACCCGGCATGCAGTACGCGTTCAGCTCCTCGTTCTTCTGCACGTTGAACTGCCAGTTCCATTTCGCCGCGTCGGCGCGGAACACCGGCGTCACCGCCACGATGCGCCTGGCGATCGTGGTCACGCGGTTGAGCTGCGCGCCGTCGGTATTGAGCGCGCCTTTTTCCTTCGCCTTTTGCAGCTCGGCCTGGTAGGCCTGCTCGGCGCCCTGCTCGATGGTCTCTTCGGGCACGAGCATCTTCTGCTTGCGATCGACGCCGACCGCACCCGCATTGGTGGTGCTGACGGTTTCGCAACCGCCCATCGCCAGCAGCGCGGCCGCCAGCGTCACGACGAACAATTTCTTCATGGCGAAAGATGTATCCCCCTGGGGCGCGGTTTGCAAAGTCGGCGCGGGCCCGCGTGTCGTGCCGGACGGCGCAATCCTCCGCCGGCCGCGTCCTACGGGTAGTTTGGCCGCCATGCCCGCCGTCAGGAAAACCACCAGGTTGCCGGGACACCCGCCGTGGGGCCGTGCATCTCCAATTGCGAAATGCCATCGGCCCGGCCCCAAACTACTATCGTTGCGACCGCCAACAGCCGGAAACCCTGGCGCGAAAACGGTGCGCTGCGCCAAAAGCGCGAAGCGTATCCCGTCATTTCGAACGGTCGGCGAGAATGTTAGCGCCATGGTCATTGATGAAAATCGTCGCGAGAATCGCACAACCCCGGATTTGACCGTAGCCACCCGCGCCATGGCCGGCCAGCCGCTTCTCCATGCAAAACAAGGACTTCTCCCCGCCGCGACCCACGGGGTTGCTACCGGTGTCATTTCTGTGGGATAAAGCGCCTCACCAGCTCCGGACAGCGGCGGTCCGGGCGAAGGTCTGATCTTTGCGCGTCCGTACAGCCGTGGACGCATCCAGGACGCATCTAGGAGGGGCGAACCATGACTGAATCGAAGCAAATTCCCGGGGAAAATGCAGAAGTTTCCCGGGCCGTGAAACTCGCGCTGGCCAGCGCGCTGCTCGGCCTCGCGGGCCCTGCCCTCGCGCAGAACGGCGCAGCCGATGCGCAAGGCGACGACGCCGAGACGGTCGACGAAGTGGTGGTAACCGGTTTCCGGGCGAGCCTCAACAAGGCGCTCGCCGCCAAGCAGGACCAGGTCGGTTCGATCGACATGATCGTCGCCGAGGACATCGCCGACTTCCCGGACTTGAACCTGGCCGAATCACTGCAGCGCGTGCCCGGCGTGGTGATCGCGCGCGACGCCGGCGAAGGCCGCCAGATTTCCGTGCGCGGCCTCGGCCCGCAGTTCACGCGCGTGCGCATCAATGGCATCGAAGCCATGAGCGCCAATGGCGGCACCGACGCCGCCGGCGGCACCAACCGCGGCCGCAATTTCGACTTCAACACTTTCGCGTCCGAACTGTTCAGCAATATCACGGTTCGCAAGACCGCGGCGGCTGAAACCGAGGAAGGTTCGCTCGGCGCGACCGTGGACCTGCGCACCGGCCGGCCCTTCGACTACGACGGTTTCACGGTCGCCGGCTCCGCACAGATCGGCTACAACGACCTGAGCGAGGAATCCGATCCGCGCGCAGCCTTCCTGATCAGCAACACCTGGGCCGATGGCAAGGTGGGAGCGCTGTTCTCGCTGGCGTACACCGAGCGCAAGCTCGCCGACGAAGGCGCGAGCACCGTGCGCTGGCAGAATTCCGGCACCGCCGCCAACAACCAGTTCGGCCCGCTCGACCCTGCGTACATCGGAACTCCCACGCTGGCGCAGATCAACGCCGCGTTCCGGCCCCGCATTCCGCGCTACGACAAGTACACGCACGAGCAGGACCGCCTCGGCATCACCGCGGCGCTGCAGTTCGCGCCGTCCGACAGCACCAGCATCACGCTCGACGTGCTGTACTCGGAGTTCAACGCCGAGCGCGACGAAACCTTCCTCGAGACCCCCGTGTTCAGCACGACGGGCGCCAACGGCATCAACGACGTGAACGTCGTGGACGCGGTCATCGACGACAGCAACACGCTGGTCTACGGCGTGTTCAACGACGTGGACATCCGCTCCGAGGCGCGCCACGACGAGCTCGAGACGCGCTTCACGCAGATAGGCCTCGAGGCCGAGCACGAGTTCAGCGACGCCTTCTCGGTCCGTGGCCTGGTCGGCTTCGCCGAGGCGAACCACGACAATCCGACCCAGACCACCCTGCTCTTCGATGCCAACAACATCGACGGCTATTCGTACGACTACCGCGACAACCCGCGCCTGCCGGTCATCAGCTACGGCACCACCGACGTCTCCAACCCCGCCACCTGGACGCTGACCCAGATCCGCCTGCGCCCGCAGAGCACGATCAACAGCTTCCGTTCGGCATCCATCGACCTCGAGTGGAAGGCGTCCGAGACCTTCTCGCTCAAGTTCGGCCCGCAGTGGAAGAACTACACCTTCAAGTCCACCGAGGAGCGGCGTTCGAACGGCACGACGGGCAACCAGGAGGGCGTGTTGCCGGCGGTCGCGTCCGCGGCGCCGATCAGCAGCTACAGCATGCTCACGTCCATGAGCAGCGGCTTGAACATTCCGGCCGGGACGGTCCGCACCTGGCTCATTCCGGACATGAATGCCGCCATCGATGCGCTGGACCTCAACAATGCCGCGTTGTACCCGATGGGCATCGAGCCCGCGCTGGGCAACAACAACGAGATCGAGGAAGACGACCTCGGCGCATACGTCCAGGGCGACTTCCGCTTCGACGTGGGCGGCCGCACGCTGCGCGGCAACGTCGGCGTGCGTTACGTGCAGACGGACATGACCTCGAAGGGTTACACGTTCACCAGCGGCGCGCCGCTGCTGCAGACCGTGAACCACGAGTATTCCGACACGCTGCCGTCGTTGAACCTGGTCTATGACGTCACCGACGACTTCCTGGTGCGCTTCGGGGCCGCCAAGGTGATCACGCGTCCCAACCTCGGCAACCTGAACCCGGGCGCCGCGGTCAGCGTGTCGGGCAACAACCGCACGGTCACGGCCGGCAATCCCGAGCTCGAGCCCTTCCGCGCCGACTCGTACGACCTGTCGTTCGAGTGGTACTTCGCTCCCGAATCGCTGCTCTCGGTGGCGCTGTTCTACAAGGACATCGAGTCGTTCGTGCAGACCATCCGCGAGACCCGGCCGTTCACGGGCAACCCGCTCGGCTTGCCGGACAGCGTGGCCATCGCCGCCTGCGGCACCGTCGCGGGTTGTTCGCCGGATGCCGACTGGCAGTTCAACCTGCCGGCCAACACGCCGGGCGGCGAAGTGCAGGGCTTCGAAATCAGCTACCAGCAGCCCTTCAGCTTCCTGCCGGGCGCGTGGAGCAACTTCGGCGCCATCCTCAACTACACCGGTGTCGAGTCCGACGTCGATTACCTCGACGCCACCGGCGCCGTGGTGACCACCACGGACCTCACCGGCCTGTCGCGCGACGCATACAACGCCACGCTGTATTTCGACAACAAGATCTTCAGCGCGCGCCTCGCGGCGGCGTATCGCGCCGACTACCTGACCACCGTGCCGGGACGCAACGGCAACGACGTCGAAGGTACGGCCGAGACGCTGAACCTGGACTTCTCGGCGTCCTACAACATCAACGAAAACTTCACGGTGACGCTCGAGGCGCTCAACCTGACGGAAGAAGTGGACGACCAGTGGGTGGATTCGGCGGGCAATCGCCTGTCCTACTACCACTTCCAGGGCCGCCAGTACTTCCTGGGTGCGCGCTTCAAGTACTGAGTAGTTAGGGAATGCGCCGCGGCGTGGTGCCTGCGCCGCGGCGGCTCAGGAACGGGGGACAGGTCGAAAGACCTGTCCCCTTTTTCATTCCCGGCGGCATACTGGCGGCATGATTCGCATTCCGTCCGCCATATTCACGCTGCTGATGATCCTGCACGCCACCGAAGCCTTCGCCGCCGTCCCGACCGCCGAACCCGAGGGCGAGTCGACACTCCTCTGGCCCGGCGGCGCACCCGGCGGTGAACGGGTCACGGTGCACGAGGCCTTCGTCGAGCGGTCGCCCGACGGGCCACTGCGCGACCGGTACGCCGAGCACATCACGCGCCCCACGGTCACGTGGTTCCGGCCGAAGTCGAATGCCAATGGCATCACGCTGCTCATCGTGCCCGGCGGTGGTTATGAACGCGTTGTCATCGACAAGGAGGGCTTCGAGTCGGCGGAGTGGTTCGCGCAGCGGGGGTTCCAATGCGCGGTGCTGCGTTACCGCCTGCCGGCCGACGGTTGGGCGGCGGGCGCGGACGCGCCGATCCACGACATCCAGCGTGCGGTGCGCCTGTTGCGCGGTACGCGCGAGGCGAGCCGGCACTCGGCGACCGGGCGCATCGGCGTCATCGGCTTCTCGGCCGGCGGACACGCGGTGGCGCGCTACATCAGCCAGCCGGCGATTGGCTATCCACGCGTCGATGCCGTCGACGACGCCCCGCCGCGCGCGGATTTCGCCGTGCTGATGTACCCGGTCATCGCCACCACCGGCCCTGCCGCGCATGCGGGATCGGCGCGGCAGCTGCTGGCCGCCGGCGTCGAGCCCGCGGCGCTGGAAAGTCATTCATCGAACTTGCGAATCGATCCGAGCACGCCTCCCACACTGCTGGTGCATGCCGCAGACGACGCGGCGGTGCCAGTGGAGAACTCGCTGCTGATGTTCGAGGCGCTGCGCAAGGCCGGCGTGCGCAGCGAGCTGCACGTGTTCGATGTCGGCGGCCATGGCTTCGGCATGCGCTCCATTGCCGGCAAGGATGTCGCGAGCTGGCCGTCGCTGGTCGAGAACTGGGCCCTGAACCTGGCTGCCGGACGATGAACCGCCACGTCGACCGACAGCGCCGCGGGGTCCTGCAGGCCGGTGCCGCGCTGGCCTTCTGCACGGCACCTCTGGCGCGAGCGGCGTCATCGCGGCCAGTGATACGCACCACCGCCGGCCGCGTGCGCGGGTTCATCGACGCGGACCTGCAGGTATTCCGGGGCATTCGTTATGGCGCGGATACCGGCGCGCGGCGCTTCATGCCGCCCGCGCCGCCCGAGCCCTGGCGCGGCATCGTCGATGCGCGCGACTTCGGGCCCGCCTCCCCGCAACCGGGTTCCGAGCCGAACACTTCCGAGGACTGCCTGTTCCTCAACGTGATGGCACCGCTGGCGCCGGCCGGGCGGCCGCGCCCGGTCATCGTGTACATCCACGGCGGCGCCTACAGCAGCGGCTCGGGGTCCAGCCCGCTGTACGACGGCGCGAACCTGTGCCGCAACGGGGAGGTGGTGGTCGTCACCGTCAATCACCGGCTCAACCTGTTCGGTTACCTCTATCTACCCGGCTTTCCGGATTCGGGCAATGCGGGGATGCTGGACCTGGTGCTGGCGCTGCGCTGGGTGCGCGACAACATCGCCGCGTTCGGCGGAGATCCGGCGTGCGTGACGCTGCTGGGTCAATCCGGCGGCGGCGCCAAGATCGCCACGCTCATGGCCATGCCCGCGGCGTCAGGCCTGTTCCATCGCGCCGTGACCATGAGCGGCCAGCAACTGACGGCCTCCGGTCCCTTGCATGCCGCGGGACGCACGCGGGCGCTGCTCGGGAAACTCGCCATCCCGCCGGAACGCGCCGCCGAGCTCGCGCGCCTGCCGGTGCCGGAGCTGCAACGCGCGCATGCTGCCACGGTCGATCCGTATATCGGGCGCGGCGCGGCCTACATGGGGCCGGTGCTGGACGAACGCACGCTCACGCGGCATCCCTTCTATCCGGACGCGCCACCGCAATCGGCCGGCGTGCCGATGATGATAGGCAATACCCGCGACGAAACGCGTTCACTCATTGGCCGCGGCGACCCTTCCACTTTTTCCATCGACTGGCCGGCGCTGCCCGCGCGCCTCGAGGCCGAGCTGCGTGTCGACATCTCCGGCGAATTCGTGGTGGCGGAATACCGGCGGCTGTATCCGCACTATTCACCGGCCGATGTATTTTTCGCCGCCACCACCGCCGGGCGCTCCTGGCGCGCCGCCGTCGTCGAAGCCGAGCTGCGCGCCGCGCAGGGCTCGCCGGCATTCGCCTATCAACTCGACTGGGGCTCACCGGCCGACGGCGGCAAATGGGGCGCGTTCCACACGCTCGACATCCCGCTGATGTTCGGCACGCTGACCGCCGACGGCTCCCTCACCGGCGACGGCGCGGATGCGCGGCGCGTGTCGGCGACGATGCAGCAGGCGCTGCTGGCATTCGCGCGCAGCGGGAATCCTGACTACCCCGGCCTGCCGGCCTGGAAGCCCTACACGCTGCCGCGCCGCCAGACAATGGTGTTCGACGCCGAATCACGCCTTCAGGATGACCCGCGCGGCGCCGAACGCCGGCTGTTCGCCAAGGTCCCCTTCATCCAGCAGGGGACATAGCGCGTTACTTCGGCGTCATCGTCTCGAGATCCCACTTCGCGGGATCGAATGCCTGGTAGGTGGGCGCGTCCCTGGGATACCCGCCCCATTCCGACTGGCTGTCGATGATGTAGCCGCGACCCTCGATGGTGTCGGCGACGATGCGTGCGTCGATGGCGTCGCGCGGGAAGGCACCGGCGTTCTTGACCACGTGGTCCTGCACCATGCGCGCCGACATGGGCGTGACGCCGGGAATACGCGGCGCCGGCAGCTTGAGGATCCTGATGGGAGCGGTCGTGTACATGCCGCGCATGGGCAGCGGCCGTCCCCAGCGATCCACGGCGATGTTGTCCTGCTCGTAGAGCGCGACGTCGCCCGATCCGCCGATGGTGACCAGCGGCAGGTTGTCCGGCGTGGATTGTCCCCCGCGCAGCACGTTGCCAATGATGGACATTTCACCGGTCTGGTAGGCGTGGTCGCCCCATTCCTCTGCGA
This sequence comes from Steroidobacteraceae bacterium, assembly GCA_036274075.1. Classification (GTDB taxonomy): domain Bacteria; phylum Pseudomonadota; class Gammaproteobacteria; order Steroidobacterales; family Steroidobacteraceae; genus CADEED01. The sequence goes on from DASUGK010000126.1 coordinate 30,836, forward strand.
TCAGGTTGTAGTGGATGGCGCGCTGGCCGGGATCGTAGATGAGGTTGTTGACGATGGCGCCGCGCACTCCGCCCTTGAACAGCGGCGAGCGTTCCTTGTCGTGCGCGTACAGGTTGCCGATGATCAGGATGTCGGTGACGTTGTCGTGGATCAGTGAACCCTTGGAGTGTTCGCCCTTCACGTGCACCGAGTCGGCGAGGCCCTCGGCGATGATGTTGTTGCTGAAGGTGATGCGGTGCGACGTGCCCTTGCGCCACTCGTCGGGAGTATTGCCAGTGAAGCGCGGCCCGGAGGCCGACAGGTTCTCGTCGGTGGCCCAGGTCAGCGAGCAGTGGTCGACGATCACGTCGTGCCCCGCGATCGTGGAAATCGCGTCGTAGTCGCTGCCGGAGAGGCGCGCGCGCCCGCCGTCGCCGGGGCGGACGCGGATGTGCCGCACGATCACGTCGTGCGTGGTGATGTCGATGCCACCGCGGATCAGCGTGATGCCGGGGGCCGGCGCGGTCTGGCCGGCAATAGTTAGGTAGGGCTCGGTGATCTTCACCGTGCTCTCGGCCAGGTCGATGACGCCGCCGACTTCGAAAACCACGATGCGCTTGCCGGGCCGCCGCACGGCCTCCACGAAGGACCCAGGACCCGAGGGCGCCAGCGTGGTCACGCGGACGATTTCGCCGCCCCGCCCGCCGGGTGTCGTGGCGGCGGCGCCGACCGCGCCCGGAAATGCGAGTGGCGTCTCGGCGACCGCCACGCAATGCGCCAACAATAGGGCACCCACCACCCAGAGCCGATTTGACATGAAATGTCCCCCCGAAGCGTTGAAAATGACACCGGTTTCCCTATATAACATGCCATACGCCCCGCGTTCGAATAAAGAAGGTCAATAAACTTGGTTTCCGTTGTCTCCGGCATGCATTTCGACGCCAAGGGCGTGGCCACCGAATTCGTGAAGGCACGCCGCGCCGCGGGGTCGTTCGTCGATTACCCGGGCAGCCTGCCGCCGGACCTCGATTCTGCCTATCGCTGCCAGGATGAAGCCATCGCGCTGTGGGACGACAGCATCGCCGGCTGGAAGGTCGGCTGGATCCCGGAACCGTTCAGCGAGAAATATGGCGCGCAGCGCCTCGTGGGGCCGATCTTCAAACGCGGGCTGCGCCACGCCAACGGCAACGCCGTGCTCGAAGCGCCGGTGTTTGCCCAGGGTTTTGCCGCCATCGAGGCGGAGTTCGTGTTCCAGCTGGCGAAGGATGCGCCCGCGAACGTCACGGAATGGACCGCGGAAACCGCGCGCCGCTTCGTCAAGACCATGTTCATCGGCATCGAGATCGCCAGCAGCCCGCTGCAGAACATCAACGATTTCGGCCCGGCCGTGGTCGCCAGCGACTTCGGCAACAATGCCGGGCTGTTGCTCGGCGCGGAGGTCGGCGACTGGCAGGCGCGCAGCCTCGAGTCGCTGCCTTGCGAGACGCGGATCGATGGCGCGGTGGTGGGCCGCGGCAGTGCGGCCGCGGTCAGCGGCGGGCCGCTCACCGCCCTCGCCTTCGCCCTCCGCTGCAACGCGCACCGCGGGCGGCCGCTTCGCGCCGGTGAATTCGTTTCCACCGGTGCAGCGACCGGGGTGCATTCCATCCGCGCCGGGCAGTCCGCCGAGGCGATATTCACGAGCATCGGCAGCCTGCGCTGCCAGACCGTCCCCATGAAGCCGGCCGCCTGACGCCTGTTGTTAGGTGGCACGCCTGCCTTGCGGGCAAACCTTCCGTACAATCCCCGCCCATGACACGCACGCGTAAGAAAACAACCGGTACGCGGGTAGCGGCCAAGGCGGCCGCCGCAGCGAAGGCACCCGCAGCGAAGCCGCCGGGTATCAAGCCCGGCCGCAACGCCACGATCAACGACATCGCGCGGCTCGCCAGTGTGTCCAAGAAAACCGTGTCGCGCGTGATCAACCAGTCGCCGCTGGTGCAGGAGGCCACGCGGGCGCGCATCCAGGCCGTCATAGACAAGTTCGGTTACGTCCCCGATCCGCAGGCGCGAGGGCTCGCGTTCCGCAAGTCGTTCCTGATCGGCCTCGTGTACGACAACCCCAACGCCCAGTACATCGTGAACCTCATGGAGGGCGTGCTCGACGCGGTACGCAACACCGAGTACGAAGTCGTCGTGCATCCCTGCGATCGCAAGAAGCCCGACTTCATCGCCGGCGTGCGGCGTTTCGTCGAGCGCCAGAAGCTGCGCGGCGCGATCCTGCTGCCGCCGATCTCGGAGAACGACGAGCTCACGCGCGCGCTCACCGCGGCCGATTGCGCCTACGTGCGCATCACCTACGCCGTGCTCGACGATCCGGGCCGCATCGTGATCTCGAACGATCGCCTCGCGGTGTCCGAGGTCGCAAACTACCTGGTATCCCTGGGACACAAGCGCATCGGCTACATCGCCGGCCCGCCCGGTTTCCGCTCCGCGACGGAACGCCTCGCCGGTTTCCGCGAAGCGCTGGCGGCGCGCTCCATACCGCTCCCCGAGGAGCTCATCGTCGAGGGCGGCTACACCTACGAGAGCGGCGTGGCCGGCGGCGAAAAACTGCTCGCGCTGGATCCGCGCCCCACGGCGATCTTCGCCAGCAACGACGAGATGGCCGCCGGCGTCTACCGCGTGGCCAACCGGCTGGGACTTTCCATCCCCGGGGATCTTTCCATCGTCGGCTTCGACGACGGCCCGCTGGCCGCGCGCCTGCTGCCGTCGCTGACCACGATCCGGCTGCCGATCCGCGAGCTCGGACGCATCGCGGCCAGCAAGATCCTGCATCCCGAGGCGGCCGGTGGCACGCATGCCATGGTGACGCCGCTCGAGCCGCACCTGGTCATCCGCGATTCCTGCCAGCCTCCCGCGATTTCCAGGCCTGCCGGCCACACTTGACGCCGCCGAAGCGGCGGCGTCCGTCCGTGAAAACTTCAAACGCTCGATTCCCGCATGCGCAAGGTATGACACCGGTTTCCTAGACCGCACTGGACAGGTTAGAATCCGCCTCCCCGCAGCCGACGGATTCCTGCCCCATGAAGTTCGAGACTCGACACGCCAGTCATCCCAGCATCATCCCGACCGCGGACACCGCGAAGCTGCGCGAGCTCTACCACATCGGCGGGATCTTCACGCCCGACGACGTGAACCTCACGTTCAGCCACATCGAGCGCATGATCGTCGGCGGCGTGATGCCGGTGAACAAGGCCATCGAGCTCAACGAAGTGCCGGCGCTCAACAAGGGCCCGTTCCTGGCGCGCCGCGAGCTCGGCGTCATCAACGTCGGCGGCAACGGCAAGATCGTGGTCGACGGCAAGGAATGGCCGCTGGCCGCGCGCGAAGGCCTGTACATCCCGCAGGGCACGAACACGCTGCTGTTCAGTTCGGATTCGAAGGACGCGCCGGCCAAGTTCTACCTCGCCAGCACGCCGGCGCACGCGCGCTACGAGACGGTGAAGATCGACCTCAAGAAGGCCAACCCCATGCCGGTGGGTTCGCCGGCCACCGCCAACGCGCGCACCATCTACCAGTACATCAACCCGGACATCTGCAAGTCGGCGCAGCTGCTCATGGGCCTCACCTCGCTGCAGGAAGGCAGCGTGTGGAACACCATGCCCTGCCACTTGCACGAGCGCCGCGCGGAGACGTATTTCTATTTCGACCTCAAGCCCGACGCGCGCGTGGTGCACATCATGGGCGAGCCCCACGAAACCCGGCACATCTTCGTGGCCAACGAGGAAGCGGTGATCTCGCCGCCCTGGGGCATCCACACGGGCTGCGGCACGTCAAACTACAGCTTCATCTGGGCCATGGGCGGCGAGAACCAGGAATACAAGGACGTCGCCTGGGTGCCCATGAACGTGCTGCGTTGATGAGCCCCGGCCAGTTCAGCCTCGCGGGCAAGGTTGCGGCCGTCACGGGCGCGAACACCGGGCTGGGCCGCGCCATCGCCGAGGCGCTGGCGGGCGCCGGCGCCGACGTCGCGCTGGTCGGACGCAGCGATCCCGCCGAGACTCTCGCCGCCATCCAGGCGCTGGGCCGGCGCGCGGCGTGGATCGAGGCCGACTTCGGCAACAAGCCCGACCATGCGCACATCGTCGGCGAAACCGTGCGCCTGCTCGGCGGGCTGCACGTGCTGGTGAACAACGCCGGCATCATCCGCCGCGCCGATTCCATCGACTTCACCGAGGCCGACTGGGACGCGGTGCTCGACGTCAATCTCAAGGCCGTGTTCTTCCTGTCGCAGGCCGCGGCGCGCCACATGATCCCCAACGGCGGCGGCAAGATCATCAACATCGCCTCGATGCTGTCGTTCCAGGGCGGCATCCGCGTGCCCTCGTACACCGCCAGCAAGAGCGGCATCGCGGGGCTCACGCGCCTGCTCGCCAACGAGTGGGCCGCGAAGGGAATCAACGTCAACGCCATCGCGCCCGGATACTTCGCGACCAACAACACGGCCGCGTTGCAAGCCGATCCGAAGCGCAATGCCGACATCCTGGCCCGCATTCCGGCGGGCCATTGGGGCGATCCCCGGGAACTGGGCGGCGCCGCGGTGTTCCTCGCGTCCAGCGCGGCCAACTACGTGCACGGAATCATTCTCCCCGTCGACGGCGGCTGGCTGGCGCGCTGATCGCCGTTATTATCTTTCCCTCGACGCTAGGGAACGATGGAGCGGCCGTGCGAATCGCTTTTCTGGGACTCGGCAAGATGGGCTCGGGCATGGCCGCCCGGTTGCTCGCCGCGGGGCACACGCTCTCGGTATTCAACCGCACCGCGGCGCGCGCCGAGCCGCTCGAACGCCTGGGCGCGAAAGTCGCCAGCTCGCCGCACTCGGCCGCGGAAAAAGCCGACATCATCATCGGCATGACGGCGGACGACGATTCGTCGCGCGCCATGTGGCTCGGTCCAACCGGGGCATTGTCCGCGTCGAACGCACCCGACGCGCTCGCCATCGAATGCTCCACGCTGTCCCATGACTGGGTGCTCGAGCTCGCGCGTGAAGTCCGCAAGCGCGGCTTCCGCTACGTGGATTCACCGGTCACCGGGCTGCCCGATGCAGCGGCCGCGGGCACGCTCACGTTGCTGGTGGGCGCCGACCCGGCGGACCTGGACGCGGCAAGGCCGGTATTCGCCTCGCTGGCGACGCGCGTGCTGCATTTCGGCGGCGTCGGCCATGGCACGGCGTACAAGCTGATGGTGAACCTCATCGGGGCGGTGCAGATCGCCTCGGCGGCGGAGGGCATGGCGATGGCCGAGGCGGCGGGCCTGGACCTGCGCCTGGTGGGCGACGCCATCGGCAGCGGGCAGGCGGCCAGCCCGCAGGTGGTGCGCAACGTGCGGCGCTTCGTCGCAGGAGATCACTCGGGCACGGTGAATTTCACGCCGGCGCTGCGCCTCAAGGACGTCGAATACGCATTGCGGCTGGCCCGCAAGTTGTCCGCGCCGCATGCCTTCGGCGACGTGGCTGCCGGCCTGTACCGGCGCCTGTGCGACGCGGGTTACTCGCACGACAACGAGAGCCGCATCATCGACCTGCTGCGGCGCCCGCAACCGGGCAGGGATCCTTCCCCTGGTAGTTAGAGCAGCGAGCAGACCGGCTTGTCGGCCAGGCCCACCGCCTTGATCGAATCCGTGTTCGCGTTCTTGTCGGGTACCACGCGCAGCAGCAGGCCCCACGGCGTGCTGCGGTACGTGCCGGGAGAAACGCCCGGCCCCGCCACCTTCACCACCGCCGCCTCGTGCGGCTGCGGACGCAGGACGCGCACGTGCGCGCTGATCGCCGAGCTGTCACTCGGCGCGCGCCGCAGCTGCACGCAGATCTCGTCCTCGGCACTCAATGACACGTGGCGCGGCTGGTCGTCGAGCTGCACGGCGATGCGTTGGCCCGCCGGGCCACCGTAACGCGCCGGATCCACGTCGAGGAAATAAATGCTGCTGCTCGCTTCGACCTGCGCGAGCGCCGCTCCAACTACCGCGAGACCCGCGGCCGCACACCAGATGACTTTGCGCATGGCACTATCGAGCTCCCTTTCCGTAAGAAGTTCCCTCGGTGTTCGCGCTTACGCGATGTCGGTGCGCACCGACAATCTTCCACAAATTTCTACAACTTGCGCCGGCTCTCTCTGGGAAATTCGTGCGCAACCCTGCGCGCCGGTGCAGTGCATCCCGCACCGGTGTGCACCACGTGTGTACCGCGACGGGGCGAAACGGTTCCGCGCGCCTTACGGGCCCATGCTGCGTCGCACGAGGGCCCGCCGGCCGCTTAACCTGGATCAAGTAGTTAGTTGTCCCGCTTCAGAGTGCGCCGGCGGAGCTGCCGAGCATCTGCTCGCGTACCAGCGGCACCGGCGGCGACCCGTAAGACAGGAAACGGTCGTGGAACTGCTGCGCCGTGGCGTCTGGATTTGCCGACATCCAGTCGGCACGGAGCTTGCGGATCATGAGCTTGCCCAGCGTGTACGCCAGGTAGCCCGGGTCGTAGGTGCCGCGCAGCGCCTGCTGGCGCGCATTGCCGGCGTCAGCGAAGGCCTGCTCGCGGAACATCTTTTCGGACTCTTCGAGCGTCATGCAGCCGGTGTGCAGGCAGATCGCGGAGAGGAACCGTACGTCGCGCAGCAGCGCATTGGTCAACATGCCGATGCGCATCTCCGGCTGATCCTTGCCGAGGCCCGCGTCGTACATCATTTCCTCGGCGTAATGCGCCCAGCCTTCCGCGAACGCGTAGTCCCACCACAACGCGGCGATGCGCGACGGATTCTGGTTCGAGAACTGCGACTGCAGGTAATGCCCCGGCCACACTTCGTGCACCGACACGAACAGCAGGTAGGCCCTGCCCGGCAGATAGGCATTGCGTTCGGCCGCGCTCCATTTCGCATCGGGCGGGGCGACGTAGTAGGTCACTTTCACCGCCGGGTTCTCGTACGGTCCCGGGATGCTGATGTAGGCGAAGTTGCCGCGGTTGTAGGGAGGTGATTCGGCGACCAGCGTCTGCTCCTGGTTCGGGATGCTCACCAGCTTGCGATCGGCCACGAACTGCCGCAGCTCGTCGAGCTGGCGGCGTGCGCCTTCGACGGTTCCGCCGGCGGGCTTGTTGGCGCGCATCTTGTTCACGCAGCTGGCGAGCGTGGCCCTGGGCGCGTAGGCGGCGCAGGCCTCCGCGAGAGCCGCGAGATTGCGCTCCAGGTCCCTGCGCCCGACCAGCTCGAGCTCTTCGAGCGGCATGTCGAGCTTCTCGGTGGTGCGTAGCATCTCGGCGAACTTCTGCGGGCCGAGTGCGAAATCGTCCGTGGCGGCGGCGCGTTGCGATTCGAGCCAGGCGGTGAGCTCGTCCATCGCCTTCGCCGCCGCCGCGGTGGCCTCGGTGAGATCGCGCTTCAGGTTTTCGTCCTGCAACTGCGCAAAGATCGGTGGCATGTCGTTGCGGAAGAAGCTCGCGTAACCGCCGAAGCCTGCGGTACCGCGCTCGATGAAGGCACGCGGCATGGGCGTGCGCAGGTTGGCGCGGATGTCAGCGGCCAGCTTCGGGATGGCGCGTGCGTAGCCGAGGTAACCGCGCAGGCGCGTGGGTAGCGGCGCGTATTCACGCGTCAGGTACATCGAAGGATCGAGCTGCTGGATGTACCAGGCCGGATTGCGGAACGGTGACTCGGCGCTGGCGCGCCAGAACAGCTCCGTGCCGATGACC
>DASUGK010000127.1:0-12514 GCA_036274075.1 Steroidobacteraceae bacterium
CTTTCCATGGGCACTCCTTTGCCGTGGGAATTGGGTCGGTGCAATTCAGGCTGCACGCAGCGCCTGCCACGCCACATCGGCGCAACCCGGCGGCGCGCGTGGGAGCGAACTGACGCTCAGCGCTGCAGGGTGACGATCTCCGCCTCGCCACGGCGACTCACGATGTTCACCGCGACGTCCTCGCCGTGCCGGCGGAGCAGCAGATCCACCGATGCATCACCGATGGGAAGCCCGCGCACTTCGAGAGCGTGCAGGCGTTCGGGCAGCCGCGGGTAACGCAGGCGCGCAAGCCGTTGAGAAGCATCGATCTCGAGGCCGAGGCAGGCTTGCAGCAATGCGAACGGCGCGGCCGCGGCCCAGGCCTGCGGCGCGCACGCCACCGGGTAGAGGATGGGGCCCTTGTCGCGCCGCCGCCGCATGCCGCAGTACAACTCCGGCAGCCGGCGTAAATCCATGTTAATCGCGGCATCGAGCACGTCGGTGGTGATGCGCGCCGCGAGGTCGGAATGCCCGTAACGGGACAGGCCCAGCGCGATCAGGGAATTGTCGTGCGGCCAGATCGAGCCGTTGTGGTACGAGGCGGGATTGAAGCGCGGCTCCTGTTCACTCACCGTGCGGATGCCCCAGCCGCTGAAGAACTCGCGCGATGTGAGCTGCGCGGCGATGCGTGCGGCGCGTTCCGGCGAGGCGATGCCCGTGAACAGCACCTGCCCCGCATTCGAGGTGCGCACGCGGCAGGGCCGCTTGTCTCCGTCGAGCGCGAGCACGTACGTGCCGAGCTCTTCGTCCCAGAATTGCGCTTCGAATTTCTCGCGCAGCGCCCGCGCCTTTTCCGCCAGTCGCGTGGCGGCGGCCGCGCCACCGCGCGCACCCACCAGTCGTGCCGCCCAGGTGAGCGCGAGATAGGCATAACCCTGGACTTCGCAGAGCGCGATCGGCGGCTCGGCCAGGCTGCCGTCCGCGTGGAACACGGCGTCGCTCGAATCCTTCCAGCCCTGGTTGACCAGTCCGCTGTCGCGGCGCCGGCGGTATTCGAGGAATTCATCGCCGTCCGAATCGCCGTAACGCTCCATCCAGGCGAGCGCGGCTTCGATGTTCGGCCAGATCGCGTCGATGGTCTGCTGGTCGCCCGTGTGCTGCCAGTACTGGCCGGCGAGCGCGATGAACAACGGCGTCGAATCGATGGACCCGTAGTAGCAACCGAAAGGAACCTCGCCGAGGTTGGCGAGCTCGCCGGAACGGGTTTCGTGCAGGATCTTGCCCGGTTCGGAATCCCTTGCTTCGTTCATGTCCGTCGCCTGGGTGGCCGCCAGGTAGCGCAACACGCCGCGGCCCAGCGCCGGGTAGACCCACAGCAATTGCATGGCCGTGACGATTCCATCGCGGCCGAACGGCGTGGAGAACCACGGCACGCCGGCATACGGGTAAGGGCCGTGTTCCTTGTCGGTGACCAGCATGCCGATGTCGGCCATGGAACGGGACAGGACTTCGTTGATGAGTCCGCTGGAAGTCTCGACAGCCGCCACTCGGCGCGTCGCATCGCGCAGCTCGCGGCGTGCGGCGCGCATCGCGCGGAAGACATTGCGCTGTGACGAACCACCGCCGACGGAACAGTGGATGGACATCACGATGAAGTCATGCGCCTTGGCGGGCAGATCGAGCTCGAAGCTGGCATCGCGCGGGCCGAGCTTCTGCGGCGCCGGCGTGAAGAACACGTCGGTCACGCGCGGCTCGCCGTCCAGCGATGCGTAGGTGAACCGCACCGCGTCCGCGCCCTGCACGTTCGCCGAGATGCGGCCGCGGCGATGACGCTTGTAGCCGCGCACCTCGAAGACGTCGGCAAAATCCGCGTCGAAGGCGAAGTCGATGCGCAGCCTCAGGTGTGAACTGCCGAAGTTCCTGCAGCGCAGGGTTTCGTAGCAACCGCCATTCCACAGGAACTTGGTGCGCGAGAAATGCACCGTGTCCTTGGCCAGCAGCAGGGTGTCCCCCTGCTTGACGTCGGGATTGGTGAGGTCGACGTCGAGCACCGCGTTGTTGGTGCGCACCGTCGAACTCAGCAACAGCGGGCTGACCTGCTCCACGGTGAGCTTGAGCCGCGAGAGATAACGCGTGTCCTGGTGGTAGAGGCCGAGCGTGTTGCCACGCCGGCTGGCGAGGTCGCCGTAGTGGTCGAACAGCGCGAACGTGTCGCCGTGCTTGAGCGTGCGCGGCGGTTCGTCCACCAGCGAGTCGTGCGCGGCGATGTAGAACGGCTGCTGCTCTTCCACGTCGCGAGGCCGGGGATCTGCGGACATGCGCGACGTCAGGCCGCCACCCGGCCCGGCTTGCGGAATGGCAGCCGTTGATAGATGTCGAGGTAGTCGTCGGTCATGCGCTGCACCGTGAACCGCGCGTCGAACGACGCCCGCACCACCGCGCGATCGATATCCGCGCAGCGCTGCACTGCCGCAACGGCGTCATCGATGGATTCGACGATGCATCCATTCTCGCCCTCGCTGATGATTTCCGGGACGGAACCCGCGCGCCAGGCTATGCACGGCGTTCCGCAGGACATCGCTTCGATCATCACCAGTCCGAAGGGTTCCGGCCAGTCGATGGGAAACAGCAACGCGTGCGCCTCCCCGAGGAATCTGCACTTGTCACGTTCCCCGATTTCTCCTACGTACTCGACGTGCGGCCGCGCGAACAGCGGCTCGATCTCGGTCTTGAAGTAGTGCCGGTCGGCCGGGTCGATCTTCGCGGCGATCCTGATCTTCATGCCGGCGCGCCGCGCGATCTCGATGGCCCGGTCGACGCGCTTCTCCGGGGATATGCGGCCGAGGAAGGCCAGGTAATCGCCCTTCGCCTCGCCTTCGAAGCGGCACACGTTCGAGGGCAGCCCGTGCAATACGGTGCCTATCCAGTTCGCGTCCGGCAAGGGACGGCGCTGGCTGTTGGAAATGGAAACCAGCGGGGGCCTGCGGAAGCGCGCGAACATCTCGGGGTAGCCCGGCAGGTCGAGCCGGCCATGCATCGTGGTCACGGCATTGTCCAGCCGCAGCTCGCGCAGCAGCGGGAAGTGCAGGTAGTCCGTGTGGAAATGGATCACGTCGAACTCGCGCGCGCGGTCCCGCACGGCTTCGAACTGCAGCAGCGTGTAGATCTGCGTATCCCGCACATTCGGGTTGAACCGCATCGCGGTGTCGACGATGGCGTGCAGCTCGGACGACGTTTCGGAGTCACCGCTCGCGAACAGCGTGACGTCGTGGCCCTGGCGCACGAGTTCTTCGGTGAGATAGGAGACGATGCGTTCCGTGCCGCCGTAGAGCCGAGGCGGAACGCTTTCAGCCAGCGGAGCAACTTGAGCAATTTTCATGATGAGACCATCCCAAAATGCCGGGCAGCGCGCATGGCGCCGCTGCCGGGCAAATTCGAGCGCGCCGACTGGATTTCAAGTCGGAAAATGCCGACGAGGCGGATAGCCGCTGCGGGAAGCCCGCAGCGGCCCGCCTGTCTCAGTTGTGTTTCTGCTTCGTCGAAGTGCCGTCGTCGGCGCTGGTCGAACCCCGGCCCTGCCGTGACGACGCATCGCCGGATTGCATGCCCGGCCGCTGGACTCGCAGGTTGTTCTGCACGTCCTGCGTACCGAACTGGTCGGCGATGTCCTCGATGGCGTTCTTGGTCTGGCGGCTATCTACCGTTCCCTCGAGCGTGATCTTGCCGCCCTGCACGGTGACAGTCACGTCGCTGGGATCGATGTTCGGGTCGTCGCGCAGCCGCTCGCATACGAGTTCCTTGATGCGCTCGTCACTGCGCTGGTAGCCCTTCGGGCCCTTGCCGCGGTGCTGGCCCATGCCGCTGCCGCCGATTCCCTGGTAGCTGCCGGAGCCCTGCGAGCCGTAACCCTGCGAGCCGTAGCCCCGCTGGCCTGGATCACCCTCGGATCCGTATTCGCCTTGCGAGCCGTATTGCTGGCCCTCGCCAAAAGGCTCGTTCCAGCCGCGCGAACCGCCATAGCCATATTCGCTGCGATAGTTACCTTCGCCATATCGGCTGCGCTCCGGGCCGCGTGACCCGTATCCGCCCTGGCCGTAGCGACCCTGGCCGTAATTGCTCTCGTAACCACCGCCTTGTCCATAGCCTCGCTGTCCATAGTTGCCCTGGCGGCTGCCGCCCGGGCTGTAGCTCCCCTGTCCGTAACCACTCTGGCCGTAACGCTCCTGGCCACTCCAGCCGGAAGGGCCGGCGCCATATTCGCCGCGGCCGAAATCTCCGTACCCCGCATAGCGGCCGGTCGAGCCGCTCTGGTCGTCGGAATCGCGGCCATAACTCTCGTCCGACTCGTAATCGCGCGAGCCCGAACTTCCCCGGCGCGACTCGTCGTCCCGGTCACGCCAGCTCTGCGATCCCCTGCGTGTCTGAGTTCCATAGTCCTGGTTTCGATTTGCCATTGAACAACTCCGGTAGTGAATGAAAAGAAACTGGAGCTGATGCAGGAGCAAGCGCCGTGCCATCTGCAGCATTGCGCTGCCGGCGCCCTGCGTGCGTGTTTCGTCGCTATAGCTGCACGCGCGGCGGAACAAATTGCACGTTGCCTCGCCGCCAACGTGTTGCGACTTGATCTGCGTCTATCCCCGCCTGTCGGAATTTCCGCGCGCCTCGCCAGCAAATTCCGGCGCAGCACTGCGTGCCCGTTGATACGCGCGGAGCGCTGCCTGTGAAAAATTCGCCATTCACCACGGAGTGGAAAGGAAATTGCTCCGTATTCATCTCCACCGGACAAGGAGTACTTCAATGGGTCGATACGATCGAAATCGGGATGATGAAGGAAGATTCACCGGCGGCTCACGCGGCGATCCGCGCTGGAGAGACGACGACGACTTCGGGCGACAGAACTACGGTCGCAGCCAGCAACCACCGCGCGACGATCGCGGCCGCTTCATGAGCGAAGGCGAAACCGGCGACTACTACGGCAACGGCCGCAACGAGAATCGCGACTACGGCGACTGGCGCCAGGGCGGCTCGCGGGGTGGTTACGAAGGCAGCCGCAGCGACTACGGCTACGAGGAAGATTCGCGCTATCGCGGCGGTGGCCAGGTCGGCTACGGCGGCGAGTATCACGGGCGCGACGACTACGGCCGCGGAGACTATGGACGCGAAGATTACGGGCGCGAAGACCATGGCCGCGACGATCCCGGCGGCGGACGCGAGCGCGACGAGTTCGGGCGCTTCACCTCCGGCGACGACGGCGACCGCAGAGGCGGATACGCCCGCGGTGGCGGCAGAGATTACGACGACTACGAAGATCGAGGCGGCTCGCGCGGCCCCAGCTCCGGACAGGGGCGCGGCTGGTTCGGCGATTCGCGAGGACATGCCGAGGCGGCACGCGAACGCTGGCAGGAATCGCGCGGCTCGCGGTACGAGGATGATTACGATGATCGAGAACGAAGCAGTCGCGGCCGTGGCTCACGCGGCCGGGGCGATGACGACCATCGCGGCTGGTTCGGCGATCCGCGCGGCCATGCCCAGGCCGCGCGGCTGGGTTGGAGACATCGCCAGCGCTGATCGGCTCGGCTGATCGGTTGACTGGAAAGCCCTCCGGCCGCCGTGGCTGGCGACGGCGGCCGGAGGTGTGAGGGCGGTTATCGGCCAATTTCCGGGCTAACATCCGGCGATGCGCTACGCATTGGCCGCCGACGCCGTCATGGCGTTCCACTTCCTGTTCATCGCCTTCGCCCTGCTGGGCTCCTTCCTGGTGTTGTGGAAGCGCGGCTTCCTGTGGCTGCACCTGCCTGCGCTCGCCTGGGGCGTGTGGATCGAGGCCAGCGGCAACATCTGCCCGCTGACCCCGCTCGAGAACCAATACCGCGAGCTCGCCGGGCAAACTACTTACGGTGAAGGCTTCGTCACGCATTACCTCGCGCCCATCATCTATCCAGCGGGCCTCACGCGCAGCACGCAGTTCGTGATCATGGGCATCCTGGTCGCCGTGAACCTCGTCGGCTACGGGCTCGTATGGGCCAGGCGAAGGGTCAAGCCGGACGGCAGCTCTCGTTAGTGCCCAGCAGCGCGCGGTTTCACAGCATGCAGCAAGACATACTCCGCGACCTCCCGGCCCTGCTTGCGGCCGCCCTGCTGGTCGAAGCGGAAGTGGATGCCGCCGAACACGCGTGCGTCGTCGATGTCATCCGCGATCTGTTCAAGCGTCTTGTACTTCAGCACGACGCCCGGCATGGCGGGATTGACCACCACGATCTTGTGACCGCTGCCACCGAAGGTGCGCTCGAGTATCTCGCGCGGCACCGCGGTGGTCGCTGCGTGACCCGACGCATAACTCGGGTGGCACGGTGTCGTCACCAGCGGGACGAATGACAAGTCGGGCTCGGTGCGTGGATTGCCATCGGCCCCGGCAGCGCGGATCGCGGTTTCCGGGCGCCAGAAATGGTAGTGATATTTCGTCTCGACCAGCGCCACGACCAGGTCGTGCAGCCCCATGTTGAGCAGCGCGAAGAGACGCGCGTTTTCCGCCAGCGTCCGCCGATCCGCCTTGGCGAGCTGGCGCGCAATCGGATTCCAGAGCGCCGCATCGCCCAAGGTCTCGTAGAACTGGGCCACCTGCGTGCGATCTGGCGGCCGGCTGGTGCTGTCCCGCGCTCCGTTCTCCTTCACTTCCCGGTAGGCGCGCGTGTACTGCTCGCTGTTCAGGGCCGGCGGCGGCGGCAGGCGGAACTGCTCGCCATTGCGAATCACGAAGGTCTTGACCTTCGCCCAATGCACGTACGGTCCTCCTTCGGGCGGACAGGACGGCGTCGGTTGCCATTCGCCGGGCGACGTCGACGCCGGCACGTAGAACTCCGGCATGTCCGAGCCGTCGTTCTCGCGGGACGCCATCACGGCATCAGCTGCCGCCTCGCCGGCTTCCAGGCCCGCGCGACGCTCAGGACCTTTCGGAATCCTCCTGAGCGATCGTTCGCGCGCGGCATCGAACGTCGCGGCGTGATCGGGAAAGTAGGTGCGCAACACGCGGTGCGCCGCGCCGATCGCGGCCGCGGAAGGTGATGCGCCTCGTTGCGCATTGAGCGCCTCGAGAGTCGACTCGTAATCCTGCGTCACGGCATTCACGCCTTCGAACACCGCCAGGTGCATGATGGCCGCGAAGCGCACCTGCTCAGGCGGGGGCTGCTGGTTCAACACCTCCTCGAACGCGATCCGGTTCCATTCGAGCACCGCGTCCACACGCCCGTGGTCGCCGCGCGCCTGCGCGGCACCCAGCATCAGCAGCGAACCTACCAACATCAACTTCCTTGTCGTCATCATGACCAGGCTCCTTTCCTGAACCATCCAAAAGCGACTGCGACCATTGCAGCCGACCAGCAGGCCGCGCCCTGCCCGCGTGCTCATGACACTTCGATGGCGCGGCGTAACGCGCTCACGAATGCCTCGGGCTGCTCGAGCGTCGGATCGTCGGCCGCGCCGTCGATCACTTCGAGATTCCAGGCGTATCGGGGCGCCGCGGCCTGCGCCACCGACAACGGTGTGGCGCGATCTTCGCGGCCCCAGATGAGCGTGGTACGCGTACGGATGCGGCGCAGCAGCTCGTCCGGGATGGCGACTCCGAACTGCTGCATCCACGCCGTCATCGGGCCGACGCCGGTCTCACGCACGATTTCGAGATTGGCTTCCTTGATCCAGGCCCACGGCTCTCCGAGTCGGCGCTTCGCGCCATCCAGGTCGAACAGGCACTGGCTCCAGAGTCCGTCGTGCGTGGTTTCGTCCGGCTTCTGCAGGTACGACTGCAACGCGGCGCCGAATGCGGGCTGGGGCTGGAATGCCGAGAGGCCCAGCATGTCGACCAGCACCAGCGCAGCCAGCTTGCGATCGCTCTCCGCCGCGAAACGCGCCGCAATGGCGCCACCGAGCGTGTGGCCGACCAGGACCGGTGGCTGGGAACAGGTGCACTCGATGAGATCATCGAGCCAGGCCGACACCCGCTCCGGCGTCGGTGCGTCGCTGAAGAACTCCGAAGTGCCGTGCCCGGGCAGGTCGGGCGCAATCACCCGGTGCGACTTCGACATCTCCGGGATGACGCGAACCCACTGCGCACCGTAGCCGCCGGGACCGTGCAGCAGCACGATTGGCGTGCCGGCGCCGCCCTCGAGCACCGACGTGACGACGCCATTGAGCGTGAAGCGCCGCTGCTTCACCGGCAGCGTGGCGATCAACTTGCCGAGGGCCCCACGTGGGGCGGCGCGGGCGCGGATTCTTTCCTGGGTGGCGGTCTCCATGGCGAATCTCCGTTCTGGCGCGGAACATTTCCGCGGAACGGACATTGGCACGCTGAAAACCGCCGGCGCTTCGGCGAAATCACCCAGCCACGCGCGCCGCGCGTGGGTAGTTCACGCCATCCGGATCACAGCAGGCGCTGAGTCGCCGCCATGGCGATGGCCGCCGCGCGTGAAGGCGCGTCGAGTTTGCCGAGGATGTTGGCCACGTGCCGGTCGATGGTGCGCGTGCTCAAGCCCAAGGCCTTGCCAATGGCCTTGTTGGTGAATCCCTGCGCCACCAGCCGGATGACTTCCAGCTCGCGCGTAGTCAGTGCACCAGGGGTCGACACTCGCGAACCCGACGTGGTCAGCCGCTCGAGGTCGGGCTTTGCGCCCAGCTGCTCGAAGATCGCGCGCGCCGCGTCGCGTTCCAGCGCGGCCGCGTCGGCGTCGCCCAGCAGCTCGCAGCATTGCGCCATCATCACGCGCACCCGCGCGGCCTCGTACGGCACCGGCATACTCTCCCACAGCGCGAACGATTCGCGCAGGTACTGCATCGCCGTGTTCGCGTCATCGCAATGCAGGCACAGCGCACCGCGAGCCTGCGCCGCCTGCGCATGCACCGACACGGTTCCGAATTCATCGCGCAAGGCGTCGAGCGCTTCGCAGACGCGCTGCGCCTCGTCGAGATTGCCGGTCGCCAGCATGATCTCGAAGTACGCCGGCAACATGCGTCCCCGGTTCTCGCAAGCCCGCGCCGCGCCGGCGAGCCTGTGAATCGCGGCCGCCGCCGCGTCTGTGCGTCCCTGCGCGAGGCGCAGCAACGCGAGCCCCGGCTGCGGCTCGAAGCCACGGCGATTCGCGGCGCGATAGGCTTCTTCGGCAAGCGCCAGGTCGCCGCGCAGGCGATGCACTTCTCCCTGTTCATAGAACGCCGCGCCAGGCGGCGGACGCCGGGCGTGTTCACCGCGATCGCAGACACGGCGGGACTCGGTCAACGAATCCTGCCAGGCGCCCTGCAAGCGAAGGATTTCCGCGCGGTGCACCAGGCAGGCGTCGGTGAATGCCACCATGCCACCCTGGCGGTCGCACCACTTCGACAGCGCCGCCGTCCATTCACGCGCGCGGCTCCACTCATGGGCTTCGCGGCAGGCATCGATGACACTGCAATACATCAACCCGGTCATGATGGGCGAGAGTTCGCCGCTCACCGCCGCCAGCATGGTCTCGTCGAGCAGCTTCAGGCCGCGCGCCGATTCGCCCATCGCGATGGCCGCGCGCCCCTGCAGGTGGCATGCGGCCGCCACCAGGTCGGCGTCACCGCAGCGTTGACCAAGCGCCACGATGCCGGCTGCCATGGCATGCGCTTCCGAGGGGCTTCCACCTCGCAACAGCACTTCCACCTTCTGCATCGCGAGGTAGCCGCACTCGGCGCAATCGCGATCGCACAGCAGCCGTTCACCGCGCGCAATCCAGGCATTCGACTGCGCGAGATCGCCGCGGAACAGGAACATGACGGCCAGCCAGAACGCATCCCGGGCGGCGCACTCCGCGCGATTGACGGCGACGTGCGCACGATGCGAGCGCTCCTTGAGCGCCACGAATTCGTCATCGCGGCCCAGCAGGTAGGACGCCAGCGCCAGGCCGTCGAGATCGGACTCGGTCAGCGGCGCAGCCGCGTCGGCCAGCCGATACGCCTCGTACGCATCGTGCCAGGCGTTGTGTTCGCAGGCTTCGCGCGCGCGCTGCAGGTGATCGACGGGGCGGGATTCTCCCGGCCCCGGAGATTGCGGCCGCGAAGCCTGAAGCGCTCGGGACGGTTCCTCTTTCATGACGTTCCCCCGTCAGACTGCGCCGCCTACCTTAGCACCGGGTGAACTGGCCGGGATCCCGGCGCGGCAACGACCTACACCCGGCCAGCCCAATGCCACGAATGGCGGTTGCGTGACCGTTGGCAGGCGAAGTGGCGCATACTGTCGCGCCCTCCCGTCAACAAGAACGCCAATAGGAGCGACATGATCCTGCAAGCTCTCAAGGCCGGTGCGGTGACACTGGCTGCCGTAGTGCTGTTTGCCGCCACCGCGGCTGCCGAAGACGCGCCCGCCCCCAACGGCAAGTGGCGCGTCGACTTCAACGGCAAATCGACCAGCGAGGGCGAAATGCAGTTCCGCGTGGTGCCGCACGAAGGTGAGCCCCTGCTGGTGACCGCGAAGATCCGCCAAAGCCGCGCCCAGATCTACATCGCGCAGGACGTGCGCGAGTCGTTCAAGGACCAGTTGCCCAAGCAGCGCTTCCGGGCCGAAATCGTCGCCGGCGAGCGCCTGGTAGTGAAAGCCCACTCCGGGGAGCAGCCCTTCGTGCTGGAACTGGTGTCTTCCAGCGTGGCGGGCACTCATATTCATATAAGCCCGGGCTGAAGCACCCCGCCGAAGCGGCAAATCCCCGCCTCCTGGGCCCGACTCCGTCAAGGGTTTTCCGGGCGTAAGTCGCTGAAAGAGAAGGATTGCTTGACGCGCGGGCGTCTCGTCGCCAGAATGCGCGCCCTTCATTGGTTCTCGGTTCCCTGGTAGCTCAGTCGGTAGAGCGTCGGACTGTTAATCCGTTGGTCGTTGGTTCGAGTCCAACCCAGGGAGCCACTCTCCTTTTTGTCAGAGCCGGCTGGCGATCACTCCAGCAACGCGTCTTCATGCCGTGGCGTATCGTGGCGCGCATGGCGCAAAAGCCTACCTACGCGCAACTCGAACTGGCCGAACGGCATGTCGCCGAGGGCGCCCAGCACCTCGCGCGCCAGCATGCCTTGATCGCCGAACTGGCGCGCGATGGGCATGACACGACGACTGCCCTCGAGCTGCTGCGGACTTTCGAGCAGGCGCAGGCAAATCACATCGAGAACCGCGATCGCATCCGCGCCGAGATGTCGACGCGCGACGACGAATAACGGCGTTCTCAGCGCAACTTCATCCGCGCGCGTTCGAATTTTTCGGCGAGCTCGCGCCAGCGGCGCGCGCTGTTGTCGAACATTCCCTTGATCTTCGGGTTCGTCTGGCGATCGGCGTCCTGCTCGGCCTGGACGCTGGCGATGCGCGCAGCCTGCGCGGCATCCTGGAGTTCATCGTCGGTGAGGTTGAGTGGCGGCATGGCGCGAAAGATGCCGCGGGAAATCGTGCCGGTCCATTCAGTTTCCGGGAGGGATTGGTACTGTATGGGCGGTACTGGCAGCCCACGCACCTTGGCGCGCAAAATCGGCGCATGTGCTACTCCGCCCAGATCCAGGCCGCCTACCTGCGCTACCTGCGCGAAACCGGCGCCGAAATGGACATCGACCAGTTCGTCGAGATCTTCGGCGCGCGCGTGTCGGATACCAGCATTCGCATCCCGCGCGCGGTCGAGCGCTGGTTCGAGGAGCCGAAGAACGACGCCGAGCGCAGGATCAAGGCGTTCATCGACGAGTACAACGCGGCCGAAACCGCCAAGCTCGAGCGCGAGGTGTTCGCGCAGAAAAAGCGCCTCGCGGATGCCGAGCGTGTGCTGGCGTCAAAGCCCACCAAGGCCGCGGCCGAAAGCAAGCGCATCGCGACGGACAAGATCGAGAAGGCCATCACGCGGCTCGATCGGCTGAAGGCGGTGAAACCCCATCCGGCCGAGGCACGGATTTTCCCGTTGCACTACGCACCCATTGTCATGCAGGTGGGCGACCGCCGCCTCCTGCGGCTGGCGCGCTACCACTGCCGCAAGCCCGGCGAGGTGGCGTTCATCGACCGCAAACTACCCGGGCTCTACAACGCGCGGCGCGACAGCCTCGGCAAGTACTGGAAGGAGCTGTTCGGCGTCTCGCACGCGCTGATGCTGGTGGAGTCGTTCTTCGAGAACGTGGAGAAGGATGGGAAGAACCAGGTGCTCCACTTCGTGCCCAAGCCCGCCGGCACCATGTTGATTGCCTGCCTGTGTGCCGAGTGGCGCGATCCCAAGGGCGGGTTGCCCCTGCTCTCCTTCGCAGCCATCACCGACGAACCGCCACCCGAAGTCGCCGCCGCCGGCCACGACCGCATGATCATCAACATCAAGCCCGAGAACGTGGACGCGTGGCTGAGGCCGGAAGGCCGGTCGTTGGACGAGTTGCAGAAGATCCTCGAAGATCGCCAGTCGCCGTACTACGAGCACGAGGTGATGGCGGCCTAGTTCGGTGCCGGGCCGGCATTTCGGCATTGGTGCCGGGCCGGCATATCGGCATTCCCGAACAGTGCCGAAGTGCCGGCCCGGCACCAATG
>DASUGK010000128.1:0-30498 GCA_036274075.1 Steroidobacteraceae bacterium
AATCATCTTTTCCTTCGTGAACGGGTTGATGCCCTCGCGCGCCTTCGTGGCGGGCTTCTTCACGACCTTCAGCTTGAGCAGGCCGGGCAGCGTGAACAGGCCACCGCTACGCAGGCTCTTCTTGATCTGGCCGTTGAGCGATTCGAACACCGCGGCAACCTGCTTGCGGGACAAGTCCGCGTCCTTGCAGATCTGAGCCACGATTTCCGACTTCGTCGGTGCGCCACCTTTCTTTGCCATTACTGAGACTCCTCGTTGAAAAAATGCCGCTAAAAATAGATTCGGCGGCGACGATTCGGCGCGCAACATATCACACGCATCCGCGCGTGCAAATAATTTTCGTTGCACGCAGATGCTGCAAATGCCTTGTTTTCTAGGGTCCGGCGCACATGCGCGACGCGGCGCGAGTTGCAATGCGCACACGATGCGCGCTTCGGCTGTACGAATCTTCGCCACTCGAACGCGCGCGCGACGTCGATTCGACGTCGCAACTGTCACTTAAGTGGTTGTTGCGCCTTCAGACGACCGGCAGAAGCCGCAGGATCACGCCGAACGCCAGCGACACCCATAACGGCGAGAAGTCGATGCCGCCGATCGGCGGAATCAGGCGGCGCACCGGCGCCAGCACCGGTTCGCAGACCGAAGCGAGCAACGCCATCGGCGGCGAATAACCCGGGGGAAGCACCCAGCCGAGGATGACGTAGATGATGATGGCGACCGTGTAGAACGTGATGAACGAGCGGGCGATCAGCAACAACGTCCAGCGGATCCAGGTGATCGGGTCCAGCGCCGCGCCCTGCAGGATCAGCGGCGCGGCCGCAACGATCAGTGCCGCGACGATCAGGATGGCGATCACGCTGGAGGTATCGACCTTGCCGACCGGAGGCAGGATCTTGCGCAGCGGCATGATCAGCGGATTGGTCACGATGAGCACTGCATGCGCGATTTGATTACGAAAATCGGCCCGCACCAGCTGCATGACGAAGCGCAGGATCAACACGTACAGGTAGATCGTGAGCAGGGCATCGACGAGGTAGTGCAGGGCGATCATGACTGTTGCTTATCTTCCAATTTCGAAGCTGGTGCCGGCGCCTGGCCGAATGCCTGCGCCATCTCACGGCCGCGGTCCGTCGCGGCCCTGAGAGCGGCGGCGACGATACCACGCAGGTTGGCGGCATCGAATGCGCGTACCGCCGCTTCCGTGGTGCCGCCCTTGGACGTGACCTCGGCCCGAAGGCGTGCCAGGTCGCCGTCGCTGTCGCGGGCCATGCGCCCCGAGCCGAACAGCGTCTGGATGGCGAGTTCGCGTGCGCTGGCATGCGGCAATCCCAGCGTCACCGCGGCGTCGGTCATGAGCTCGGCCAGCAGGAAGAAATAGGCCGGTCCGCTGCCCGACAGCGCCGTCACCACGTCGAGCGCGTCTTCGTCCGGCACCCACACCGTGGTGCCGACCGCGCCCAGCACGTCCTCGGCCAGCTTGCGGTGGACCTCGCTGATCCCCGGCGGTCCGTAAATCGCAGTGGCGCCCGCGTTGTTGAGCGCGGGACGATTCGGCATGGCGCGTACCACGGTGATCCCCGGCCCGCACCAGGCCGAGATGTCCGCCACGCGAATGCCCGCGGCGATCGACAACACCAGTGGCTTGCGCTTCGCCAGTGTCGCGGCCAGCGGCCGAACCACGGTGCCCATGTCCTGGGGCTTCACGGCGAGCACCACGAGGTCCGCGCCGTCGACGATCTCGAGGTTGTCGGCCGAGACGTACACGCCCAGTTCGTCGGCCAGCGCGATGCGCCGCGACTGCGAGGCCTCGCCCACGTTGATGTGCCGGGGTTCCAGGCCGCGCGAGATCAGGCCGCGGATCAGCGCGCCGCCCATGTTGCCGCCGCCGATGAAGGTTGCCGTGATGTTCATATGGTGATTATTGCCCGCCGTGGCCCCTATGGCTTGCGCGGGCCGAAGATGGCCGTGCCGATGCGCACCATCGTGGAGCCTTCGAGGATCGCGGCTTCGAAGTCGGCGCTCGTACCCATGGACAAGGTGTCCAGGCCGAAGCCGTGTTCGTTCAGGGCATCGAACACCTGGCGCGTCTCGCGGAACCAGTGCCGCTGACGGTCGACCTCGGTCTCCGCCGGCGGCATGCACATGAGGCCACGCAGGCGCAGCCGGGGAAGGGTGCTCACCTGGCTGGCGAGCTCGCGGATCCCCGAGCTCTCCACGCCGCCTTTGCTGGCTTCGCCACCCACGTGCAGCTGCAGGCACACGTTGAGCACGGGTGCGTGGAAGGGACGCTGGGCGGAGAGCCGCTCGGCGATCTTGAGCCGGTCGATGGTGTGCACCCAGGCGAAATTCTCGGCCACCGGGCGGGTCTTGTTAGCCTGCAGCCGGCCGATGAAATGCCAGGTGAGTTCGCGGCCGGTGAGTTCCTGCATCTTGGGCAGGCTTTCCTGTACGAAATTCTCCCCGAAGTGCTCGATTCCGGCGCTCGCGGCGGCGTCAATTGCTGCGCTGCTCTGCCCCTTGGAAACCGCCAGAAGCGTGACCGAGTCGACACTTCGTCCGGCGGCGCGGGCCGCCTCCGCGACGCGGTCCTGGGCCAGCCGGGCCCCCGGCGAGCAATTCTGCGGAAGGGATAACATATTGATCACTGATACCCGGGTCTATACTCAACGGCGCTTTCCAAGGGACACCGCATGGCCGTCGACGTCGCCCAGCTCCTAGCTTTTGCCGTGAAGAATAACGCCTCGGACTTGCACCTGTCCGCAGGCGTGCCGCCCATGATCCGCGTGGACGGCGACATGAAACGTATCAACATGCCCGCGCTGACCCACAAGGAAGTGCACGGCATGGTGTACGACATCATGAACGACAAGCAGCGCAAGGCCTACGAAGAGTTCTTCGAGACCGACTTTTCGTTCGAGATCCCGAAGCTGGCGCGCTTCCGCGTCAACGCCTTCAACCAGAACCGAGGTGCGGGCGCGGTGTTCCGCAACATCCCGTCGACCATCATCTCGCTCGACGACCTCGCGGCGCCCAAGATTTTCCGCGACCTGTGCATGCTGCCGCGCGGCCTGGTGCTGGTGACCGGCCCCACCGGCTCGGGCAAGTCGACCACGCTCGCCGGCATGGTCAACCACTGCAACGACAATCGTCCCGATCACATCATCACGATCGAGGACCCCATCGAATTCGTGCACGAGAGCAAGCGTTGCCTCGTGAACCAGCGCGAGGTGCACCGCGACACGCTCGGCTTCTCCGAGGCGCTGCGCTCGGCGCTGCGCGAAGACCCGGACGTGGTGCTGGTCGGCGAAATGCGCGACCTGGAGACCATCCGCCTGGCTCTGACAGCCGCCGAGACCGGACACCTGGTGTTCGGCACGCTGCACACCAGCTCCGCCGCCAAGACCATCGACCGCGTGGTCGACGTGTTCCCGGCGCAGGAAAAGGAAATGGTGCGCGCGATGTTGTCCGAATCGCTGCGCGCGGTGATTTCGCAGACGCTGCTCAAGCGCAACGGCGGCGGACGCGTCGCCGCGCACGAGATCATGATCGGTACCCCCGCCATCCGTAACCTGATCCGCGAGGGCAAGATCGCTCAGATGTACTCCGCGATCCAGACCGGTGCACAGGCCGGCATGCAGACGCTCGACCAATGCCTGCAGGACCTCGTGACCAAGGGCGTGGTGAGCAAGGAAGAAGCGCGTTACAAGGCTGCCAACAAGGACGCGCTCTGATGGACCGCGAACAAGGCATCAAGCTGATGCAGGATCTTCTGCGTCGCGTGGTCGACAAGAAGGCGTCGGACCTGTTCATCACCGCCGGCTTCCCGCCCGCCATCAAGATCGATGGTGAAGTCCGGCCGCAGTCCGAGCGCGCGCTCACGCCCGAACAGTCGGCCGTGCTGGTGCGCGCCATCATGAACGACCGCCAGACCAAGGAATTCGACGCGACCAAGGAGTGCAACTTCGCGATCGCGCCCCCGGGCATCGGCCGTTTCCGCGTCAACACCTTCGTGCAGCAGGGCCAGACCGGCTGCGTCATCCGCCTCATCAACTCCAAGATCCCGACGCTCGAGGAGCTGGACCTGCCGCCGGTCCTCAAGGAAGTCGTGCTGTCGAAGCGCGGCCTGGTGATCATGGTCGGCGGCACCGGCTCGGGCAAATCGACCTCGCTGGCCGCGATGGTCGGCTACCGCAACGAGAAGACCCGCGGCCACATCGTCACCATCGAAGACCCGGTGGAATACGTGCACCAGCACAAGGGCTGCGTGATCACGCACCGCGAAGTCGGCGTCGACACCGACAACTGGCATGCGGCCCTCAAGAACACGCTGCGCCAGGCGCCCGACGTGATCCTGATCGGCGAAATCCGCGACCGCGAGACCATGGAATACGGCATACAGTTCGCCGAGACCGGCCACCTCGTGCTCGCGACGCTGCACGCAAACAGCTCCAACCAGGCGCTGGACCGCATCATCAACTTCTTCCCCGACGAGCGGCGCGAACAGCTGCTGATGGACCTGTCGCTCAACATCCGCGCGCTCGTGTCGCAGCGCCTGATCCCCCGCGATTCCGGCTCCGGCCGCATCGCGGCGATGGAGATCATGCTGAACTCGCCGCTGATCCAGGATTTGATCTTCAAGGGCAAGGTGCAGGAGATCAAGGAAGTCATGTCGCGCTCCACGCGCCTCGGCATGAAGACCTTCGACCAGGCCCTGTTCGAACTGTACGAGGCCGGCTTCATCTCCTACGAAGACGCGCTGCGCAACGCCGACTCGAAGAACGAGCTGCGGCTGCGCATCAAGCTCGAGAGCAAGCGCGAGGTGAAGAACCTCGACGACGGCGGCGCCCTCACGATCCAGGACGAAGACGAACAAGGCCGGTCGTTCTAGTGAAATCAGTGAACGAAAAGCTCATCGAAACCGTCGAGGTCGACCGGTCCGCGGGTGAATCCGCGCCGATGGTGTTGAACACCCGGCCGCTGTTCAAACTCATGGTGGAGCGCAAGGCCAGCGACCTGTTCTTCACCTCGAATTCTCCGATAAAAGTCAAAATCGAAGGCGCCATCCTGCCGATCAACAAGCAGATCCTGTCGCCCGAGACCGTGCGGCAGGCAGCCTACGGCCTCATGACGCCCGACCAGCTCGAGAGCTTCAAGCGCGAGCTGGAGATCGACTTCGCGATCTCCGAGCCCGGCCTCGGCCGGTTCCGCGTCAACGTGTTCTACCAGCGCGGTTACCCCGCGATGGTGCTCCGTTACATCAGCGCCGACATGCCCAAGCTCGACGCGCTGGGCCTGCCCGACATGTTCAAGGACCTCATCATGATGAAGCGCGGGCTCATCCTGATGGTAGGCGCGACGGGTTCGGGCAAGTCCACCTCCATCGCGGCGATGATCAACCATCGCAACGAGATCTCCTCGGATCACATCGTGACCATCGAGGACCCGATCGAATTCCTGCACACCAACAAGCGTTCCATCGTGAACCAGCGCGAAGTGGGGCTGGACACGAAGAGCTTCGCGCGCGCGTTGCGCGGCGTGATGCGCGCGGCCCCCGACGTCATCCTCATCGGCGAGATCCGCGACAAGGAGACCATGGAGGCGGCGATCAACCTCGCCGGCACGGGTCACCTGGTGCTGTCGACGCTGCACGCGAACAACAGCGCGGAAACGCTGGACCGCATCATCAACATGTTCCCGCAGGACCAGCACAAGCAGGTCTTCCTGGACCTGTCGCAGTACCTGCGCGCCATCCTTTCCCAGCGCCTGGTGGTGGGCAAGGACGGCAAACGCATCGCGGCCATCGAGGTGATGCTGAACACCCCCTACATCACCGAGCTGGTGAAGAAGGGCGACGTGTCGGCCATCAAGGAGGCGATCGTCGCCAGCTCCGAGCGCGGCGTGCAGAGCTTCGACGTGGCGCTGTTGAATCTCTACAAGCAGAACCGCATCGAGCTCGAGGAAGCGCTGGCCAACGCCGATTCGAGATCGAATCTCGAGGCGAAAATCAACTTCGGCTGATCCGCGGTGGCGGGAACCCCGACGTCCTTTCAAGGTCATTAGCTCTGGCGCGCTGCCTGCCTCCGTGCAATGTCGCCGGGTGGCGACGGTGCGCCAGCACATATGTCTAACTAGCAAGGGATGCATTACATGGCACTAACCATGATCACTGTCCGCAGGCTCACCGCCGTCTTCCTGGCCGGCATTCTCGCGAGCGCGGCCGCGCAGGCCGATGACTATCGCTTCGAGCTCGCCGGGTCCTTCGACCGCGTGGGCTTCGACGACGCGCCCGATGCCGACATCATCACCGTGGGCGGCACTTTCTACCTGAAGCCGGTGCCCACCGACGGCCTGCCGCTCGCGGAGGCCGCGTTCCTGAACCGCTCGAGCTACGTTCGGGCGACGCTGGCGCGTCTCGATTTCGCGGGAGAGAACGCCGACCTGTTCGATGCAAGCTTCGCCTACTACATCCCGAACACCATCTTCTACGCGCGCGTCGGTGTGACCAAGGTGGACGAGGACGTCGGGCTCGACGACGACACCATCGTCAACGGCAGCTTCGGCGTCACGCCCATCGACGGGTTGCTGGTCTACACCGATGTCACCGAAGACGGCTGGGACCCGAACGCCACGGCGAAATACGTCGGCAAGATGGGCAATGGCCACTTCTATGCCGCCACCGTGAGCGTGCTCGATCCGGACGAACAAGACGTGGAAGTCGGGCTGGACTTCGACTACTTCCTCGACACCACCTTCAGCATCGGCGGTGGCGTCACCACCGGCAACGACGACACCGTCACCATCCGCGCGGAGAAGTTCTTCATGCCGAACTTCGCCGTGGGTGGACGCGTGAGCTTCGGCGACGAGGGCGACGGCATCGGCGCCACGGTGAAGTGGCGCTTCTGACCGGGCACTGAACCAGCCCCCGCGGTGACCGCAGGCGCGGCGCCCCGGGGGCTTTCTTCGGAGTACGTACCTTGCCAGGCAAGGTACCATGCTTTATAAGACAGCGCGTACATGTCCGACACCATCGACGTACAGCTCAAGAAGGGAGTGCTCGAGTTATGTGTGCTGGAGATCCTGGCGCGCGGCGACAGCTATGCCTACGACATCGCCAGCCGCCTCGCGGAGTCCATCGGCATGGGTGAGGGCACGGTCTATCCACTCATGCGGCGGCTCGACAACTACGGGCTGGTCGAGACCTACCTGGTCGAATCGGACTCGGGTCCGCCGCGCAAGTACTACCGGCTGACGCGCGAGGGGCGCGCGGAACTGGCCCGCGAGCGCGCCGTGTGGCGCGCCTTCGTGGACGCCGTCGACGGCATCGTGGGAGCGAAGAAGTGACCGCCCTGCGGGATGATTTCCTCGCGCGCCTGCGCACGGGGCTGCATGGCCTGCCGGAGCAGCACATCGAAGACGCGGTCGCCGACTACGCCAGCCATTTCGACGAGGCGCGCGCGGCGGGGCGCGACGAAGCGCAGGTGGCGCTGGCGCTGGGTGATCCGCTGCTGCTCGCCGAACAGCTGCGACTCGCGATCGAGACCTCCTCCTGGGAGACTTCCCATTCGCCGCGTTCCGGCGGGCGAGTGGTCGCGGCGAGTTTCCGCCACGGGGCGGCCCAGCTGCTGCCGGCATTGCTGGGCGCCTTGGCGGTGTTGCTGGTCGTCATCGCGGTGCCGGCGACGCTCGGGTTGATGGCTGCTGCCACCTGGCTGGCTGTCGACGGCGCGTCGCTGGAGATTCCCGGCGGTACGCCCGTCACGGCACTGGCGGCGTTGGGTCTCTTCGCGGCCGCCCTCTCGCTCGGCGCTGCCGCGGCACTGGCCACCCGCTTCATCGTCAACCGGCTGGCCGGCGTCGTGCGCCGCCGCCTCCGCATTCCATCGAACTACAGGAGCGCCTCATGAAGACTTCGCGACTGCTCGCCCTGGTGGCGATCTCGGGCACCATCGTTTCCGCCGGGTGCTTCGCCGGTGCGTATGGGCTCGCAACGGCAAACGACGGCGGCTCGAAGGAAATAGTCACGCGCGAGATCCCGTGGGACGGCTCGAGCACATTGAGCCTCGGGGTCGAGGCGGACGTGCATTACGTGCAGGCGCCAGGGCCGGCGACGCTGGTGGCGCGAGGCCCGCATCGCTCCGTGAACACCCTGGCCGTCTCCGGTGGCCACGTGCACGACGGACTGTTGCACTCCGGCGCGCGCCTCGAGCTCACGCTGCGTGCGCCGCTGGTCAACCGGTTCCAGCTCAATGGCAGGAGCCGGCTGGTCATCGAGGCATACGACCAGCCTGAACTGAGCATCGGTGCCGAGGGCCGCGCCGCCGTGGAGGCGGCGGGCCGCGTGGACGCCGTCACGCTGTCATTGCAGGGCCGCGCCACCGTGAACCTCGCGCGGCTGGATGCCGGCCGCGTGGGCGGCGGCGTGACCGGCAACTCGCAGGTGGTCGTGGCACCGCGGCACGCTTCGGCGATCGACGTGAGCGGCGGAGGCTCGGTGGTGCTGCTGACACGTCCCGCGGAACTGGCCAACCGCCTGTCCGAGGCCGGGACCGTCATCGACGCGGCGAAATGACAAACCGTGCTTGACATCCTGTTTCGCGCGCCTACAATGCGCGCCCCCATGCATTCTAACTACCTCAACACGTTCGCACGCATCGCTGCCGCGTTGCCGCAGAGGACGATTCCGTCGAGTCGCCCCGGCGTCACCGCGTGCGCGTTCGACGGCGAACGTCACCAGGGTGGTTTGAGCTAGCTCTTCGCGCAAACGGAGAGCGGCACGACGCAGCTCTCCGACAGGCACTCACACGAGGCCCCGGTTGGCTGCAGCTGACCGGGGCCTCGGCTTTTTCCAGGCCCCCGAACGACGAATTCGATGCCATCGTGCGAGTGGTGGCGTCGTCAGGAGGTCTTTGTCCCGAAATTTCGCAGCGGTCCGGTTTCGAATGGCCGGCTGGCGCGCGCCCACCGCGAAGGTGTCGTGGCCGCGTGTACCGCGAAAAGCACGGGGCAGTGATCACAACAGGCTGGCTCAGTTGGATAGAGCAACGGCCCAACACGCCGTGTGTCGCGGGTTCGATTCCCGTGCCTCGTTACCAGCAAGAACTGGTTGTTGTTGATGATGAAGCGGGGCTTGTGCCCCGCATCGAGGTGACCCGGTGGTGCGGCCGCGAAGGCCGGCATGCGATTGCGAGTCGCACATCACGGCGCGCCCGGCGCCTTGAGCCGCCGGTGCGCGCGGCGCAGGAGTCGTGGAGTGTCCGGCGGGAGTGAGCGTGTGTGAAGCGCACCGCCGGGCGGGGCACGAGGGCGGCGCCGCGCAGCCCGCGGACCGTGCCGGGGGCGTGGGATCGCCTCGACCTATGAGTGGTGCCGGCTGGCAATGGGGCCAGCCGGCCGGGAAGGGAAAAGGAGAACGAAAAATGTGGATGACGAAGCTGGTGAACGTGGCGCAGTACGAGCGTGCGCTCGTGTACCGCGACCGCAACCTGGAGCGCGTGCTGACGCCGGGCAAGCACCGCGTGCGCCGTGGCAAGCTCGACGTGCAGGTCTACGACGTCAGCGAGCCGGAGCTCGATCTGCCGCGTGCCGACGTGCTGGTCGCGGAAGCGCGCGAGCTGCTCGAGCCGTACGTGCAGATCGTCGAGCTCGGTGACCGCGAGGTGGGCCTGGTCTACAAGAACGAGCGCCTGGCCCACGTGCTGGTGCCCGGTGCGCGCGTGCTCTACTGGCGCGGCCCGGTGAAGGTGCGTGTCGAGGTCCGCAACCTGGCGAACGAATACCTCGTGGATGCGGACACGGCACGCGTGCTGAAGCGCGTGGCTGGCGGCGAGGTGATGGGTACGGTCGAAGTCCCGGACACCTCGGTTGGCCTGCTCAGCGTGGAAGGCGAGCTGCGCGAAGTGCTGAAGCCGGGCCTCACGGCCTACTGGAAGTACCAGCGCAACCTGCGCGTCGACCTGGTGGACCTGCGCCTGCAGGCGATGGAAGTGGCAGGCCAGGAAATCCTGACGCGCGACAAGGTGTCGCTGCGCGTGAACCTGACCGCCCTGTGGCAGGTCACCGACGCGGTGAAGGCGCGAGCGAACGTGAGCAACTTCGTCGACTACGTCTACAAGGAGCTGCAGTTCGCGCTGCGTGAGGCGGTGGGTACGCGCACGCTGGACGAGTTGCTGGCCGACAAGGGCGCGATCGACCGCGAGGTCGCCGCGTCGGCGGCCAAGCTCGAGGCCAGTGGTCTCGCGGTGCGCTCGGTGGGTGTGAAGGACATCATCCTGCCGGGCGAGATGAAGACCATCCTCAACCAGGTGGTCGAGGCGGAGAAGGTGGCGCAGGCCAACCTCATCCGCCGTCGCGAGGAAACGGCGGCGACCCGTTCGCTGCTGAACACGGCGCGCCTCATGGAAGAGAACCCGACGCTGCTGCGTCTGAAGGAGCTGGAGACGCTGGAGAAGGTGACGGAGAAGGTGGGTTCGCTCACCGTCTACGGTGGCCTCGAAGGCGTGTTGAAGAACATGGTGCCGGGGATCAAGGTATGAGCATGAAAACAATCACGGACGCCGCCGCTTCGGCGGCGTTTTCCGAAGTGGGGCGCAGCCCCTGGGAAGTACTGAGCGTCGAGGGCGGCCGCCACGTGAAGATGTGGACGCGCGGCGTGCCCGTGGACGAGCAGGCCAAGGGCCAGCTCGCCAACATGGCGCGGCTGCCGTTCGTGCACTCGCACCTGGCCGTGATGCCGGACGTGCACGTCGGCAAGGGCGCGACCGTCGGTTCGGTGATTGCGACCAAGGGCGCGATCGTGCCGGCCGCGGTGGGCGTGGACATCGGCTGCGGCATGATGGCCGTGCAGACCACGCTGAAGGCGAAGGACCTGCCGGAGTCGCTGGCGGCGCTGCGTTCGAAGATCGAGCGCGCCGTGCCCCACGGCTTCGTGTCGGTGAAGGGCCGGGCCAACAAGGGTGCCTGGGCCGTGACGCCGGACTCGGTGCGCACGCGCTGGGCAGCGCTCGCGGAGCGGCACGGCGCCATCGTGGCGAAGCAGCCGCGGCTATCTACCAAGGAGCCGCACAAGCAGCTCGGTACGTTGGGTGGCGGCAACCACTTCATCGAAGTCTGCCTCGACAGCGAGCAGACCGTGTGGGTGATGCTGCACTCGGGTTCGCGCGGTATCGGCAACATGATCGGCCAGCTCTACATCGAGCTGGCGCGCAAGGACATGAAGAAGCACTTCATCAACCTGCCCGATCGTGACCTGTCGTACCTGGTCGAGGGAACCGATCACTTCGACGACTACGTCGAGGCGATGGGCTGGGCCCAGGACTACGCGGCGGAGAACCGGCGCGCGATGATGGACGCGGTGCTGCGTGTGATGCGCGAGGAATTGCGCCCCTTCCAGATGGGAGAGGTGGCGGTGAACTGCCATCACAACTACGTGAGCCGTGAGCACCACTTCGGCGAAAACCTGCTCGTGACCCGCAAGGGCGCCGTGAGCGCGAAGAAAGGTGAGCTCGGCATCATCCCGGGATCGATGGGTGCGCGTTCTTACATTGTTCGCGGCCTGGGCAATCCCGAGAGCTTCGAGAGCTGCTCGCACGGCGCGGGCCGCGTGATGTCGCGTACCGCGGCGCAGAAGCGCTTCACGGTCGAGGACCACGTGGCCGCGACCGAAGGCGTCGAGTGCCGCAAAGACAAGGACGTCATCGACGAAACGCCGGCCGCGTACAAGGACATCGACGCGGTGATGGCGGCACAGCGCGATCTCGTCGAGATCGCCTACACCCTCAAGCAGGTTCTCTGCGTGAAGGGCTGAGCATCGCGGATGCTCAGGGACGGGGTGGATCGCGCGAGCGGTCCGCCTCTTTTTGTTTGGGCGGCGGGGAAAAGTCCGCCAGCGGCGTGTCCGCGGGATACGGAATATCCGGCGTCAGCCATTCCGGCTGCTTCGCGCCAGAAGGACGCGATAGCACGAAGCGCGGCGCGGCCACGATCAGGCCCGAATGGGTCAGCGTCGTGCGTCGCGTGCCACCGCTCGAGTTGGCGCGCACGCTCCCCGCGGTTCCGATGACCTTGCCGAAACCGAAATCCTGGATCACGGTGGCCATGACCACGGCGGACGAGTAGGTGCCGGGCCCGACGGCGACGTACACGTCTCCCGTGAAGCGCAGCGGGTTGTCCGGCTGCGGCGGGAACCAGGTCCCGAGTTCACCATCGACCACCTGGCCCACCACCTCACCCTTGGCGGGATCCGGCGTGACCACGCGCTTGCGGTAGGTAGACGCGGTGCGCCAGGGCTTGGTGGCGATGTAGGGCATCACTCCTTCGATCCATTGGTCGTCGTTGCCGCCGCCGTTGTCGCGCAGGTCGATGATGAGATTGCGGACCTTCCAGTGGCGCAGGGTCTCGAACGATGACCTCGTGAATGCCAGCAGCTGGTCCTTGTCGTGCCAGGCGAAGGATCCCAGCTCGAGGATGGCGGTATTGCCAGCCACGGAAAGTTCGAACTGGCGACCGAAGCTGTCCTCGACGGCGAGCAAGTGGGGCAGCTCCGCGCGGCCGGGGAGTGTATCCATGCCGCCGGGGTCGAACTGGATGTCGTAGGCCGCCGGCGCACCGTACAGCTTCCAGTGGAAGAACCAGAAGCGGCGCGACAGCAGGTCCGCACGAAACGCCGCCGTGTCGCCATGCGCGCGCAACATCATCTGCCGGCAGACGTCTTCGGCCGCCACGCCGTTCACCTGGCGGATGCGTGCGGAATCGTGCGCGCCATTCCCGTTCCGCACCGTGAGCTTGCAGGATGGCGAAACGCCGACTTCGAACGGGAACAACCGCCCGCCATTCGCGAGGTGGGCGCGCGTGTCACCGCGCCAGTCGAGGAAGCCGACCAGCAGGTGGCCGTCCGCGAGCAGCGGATTCAGCGTCGCGAACAGGCGCCAAGTGGCATCACGATCGAGCGGCGGAGACTCGTCGATCGCAGATTCGATGACCTGGAATTGGCGTTCGAGCTGCGCGCGATCCGCGGTGCGATACAGGTCGGGCGGCATGTCGTTGAGCGCGCGCTTCAGCTCGACGAGATCCGCGCGCAATTGTTCGCGCGTGAAAGTGGGCGACTCCGGAGCTGCGTGCGCAATGCCGCCGGCGCCGAGCACGCAGGCGAAGAGTAGTTGCCGCAAGTTCATGCGGCCATTTGATCATGGGCGGAACGCGGCGCCTAACGATGACCCAGCGAATTCAGGTCCGGGCTGAGGCGCGAGAGGTAATCCGCCACGCCGCGCCTCTGTTCGACGGACAACTTGCGCAGCCTGGCCACGTGCGCGTCGTCCATGCCCGGCCGCAATCCGCCCGCGGTTTCCTCGAGCTGCCGCAGCAAGTAGGCATAGTGTTGCCCGGCGAGGCGCGGCCGGCGGCGCAGCAGGTCGCCCTCGCCGAGGGGCCCGTGGCAGCTTTCGCATTGCCGGAAATACACCTTCGCGCCTTCGTTGAGCGCGGTGCCATCGCCGATGCCGGTCGAAGTCCGCGGGAACCTCGGCAGGCTCATGGCATACGCGGCGACGTCGGTCACGGCCTGCGCGTCCGGGAGGACATGGCGGTCGGTGAAATGCTGCATGCGCTCGTTCCAGCGCTGGTCGTAGCGGAAGTCGGCAATCTGCTTGAGCAGGACGCTGCCGTGTTGCCCTGCGATCGCCGGGATTTCGCCATCGGGCGTGCCGCGGCCGTCCGCGCCGTGACAGGCTGCGCAAGTGGAGAAGAGATCTTCACCTCGGGCGAGGTCCGGCTTCAGTTGCGCGCCTTCGGAGAACTCGCGGTCGCGGAGTTCACGAGGGTGCACGTCCTGCGCCAGGGCGTTGGCAGCCAAAACGCAAGCCGCGAGTGCGAGTCCCAGTGTCGAGGTACGCATGCGCGGACGGTAGCAAGCCCGCGCCGTCGCGAGATCAAGGGAACTACGTATGCGCTACGGAAACTTCCCTAGCAAACGGAAAGGGCTCCACGGAACGCGTATGCGCCAGCAGGCTGTCCCGCGCAGCAGCACGCGTTTCACGCGGCCAGCTTCTCCGCCGGGCCGCGGGTTCGCGGCCGGCGCGCGTGATGGCTCATCACCATGCGGTAGATGGCCTCGCAGTCCTTGCGGAACGTGTGCGGCGTATATCCCACGTAACGCAGCACACGCCGATGGTCGTGGAACACCACGCGCGCGGATACCGAGAGCAAGGCGCGATGCAGGAACTCGACGCAGCGCCGCGCCAGTGGCGCGCGTTCGCCGCGCAGGGTCATCAGCAGTTGCGTCTCGTAGCGCAGGTGAATGGCCTCGTCGGCGCACATCTGGCGGCAGATGCTCCTGAGGCAGGGCGAGTCCGTCGCGCGCGCCAGCGCCCGGTAGTACACGAAGCCGATCATCTCGGCGGTCACCAGGATGGTGACGGCGGCCTCGTAACCCGCGAGCTTGCGGATGCGGCGGAACACCGAGTCGGTCCAGTTGCGCCGCTTGAGTGGAATGGCGTTGGCGCGCATGAATTCGGCCAGCTGCGCGGCATGGTGCTGTTCCTCCTTGATGAACAGCGCGGTCACGGCGGGCAACTCCGCGATGCCGCGCCGTGCCGCGAATCTCTCGGCGAAAGACTGCAGCGTGCGTCCCTCGGATTGTTCACCCAGCTGGAACGTGCCCAGCGAGTTGCCGATGCGCACGCGTTCCGCATTGCTGAGCCGGTCTTCCGGTGGCGGCCGGCGGATCACCAGGTTGCGAGCGCGCGCTTCGAACAGTTCCAGCCAGTAGTTCCAGTCGAACATGTTTGCCTCCGCTGGCGCGAGTCTGGGCGGAGGCATTCTCCCAATGGTGATTTCTGCGGGCGGAAATCGGGCAAAAGATGGCGCGACCCCGGGAGCTGCGTAAACTGCCCGCATGAAATATCTCATCGTGGCGATCGCCGCCCTCGTCGCAACGCTGGCGCCGGCGGCTCGCGCGGACGACAGCATCCTCCTGGTTCCCGACCGCGTCTTCGACGGCACTGCGCTGCACGAAGGCTGGCAGGTGCTGGTGACCGGCGATCGCATCGTCGCGGCCGGCGCGAACCTGAAGGCCCCTGGAAACACGCGACGCATCGAGCTCAGGGGCCAGACGCTGTTGCCCGGCCTCATCGAGGGACACGGGCACCTGTTCCTGCATCCGTACAACGAGACCAGTTGGGACGACCAGGTTCTGCACGAGGCCGTGTCGTTGCGAACGGCGCGAGCGGTGAACCATGCACGCGCAACATTGCTGGCGGGGTTCACCACCGAGCGCGATCTCGGTTCCGAGGGCGCGGGATATGCGGACGTGGGACTCAAGGCCGCGATCGACCAGGGCATCGTGCCCGGCCCGCGACTGCTCGTCGCCACGCGCGCCATCGTCGCGACCGGCGCGTATGGCCCCAAGGGATTCGAGCCGGGAGTCGAGGTGCCGCAGGGTGCCGAAGAAGCCAGCGGTGACGGCCTCGTGCTGGCCGTGCGCCGCCAGATCGCCGCCGGAGCGGACGTGATCAAGCTCTATGCGGATTATCGTTGGCGGCCCGGGGAGGACAGCCGCCCGACCTTCAGCGAAGCCGAGTTGCGTGCGGCGACGGCAGCGGCTCACGACGCCGGACGCAGCGTCGCCGTGCACGCCAGCACCGTGGAGGGCATGCGGCGTTCCATCGCCGCCGGCGTCGACACCATCGAACATGGCTATGGTGGAACGCCAGAGATTTTCCGCGCCATGCAGGCCAAGGGCATCGTGTTGTGCCCGACGCTGGCCGCCGGCGACGCCATCGCGCGTTATCGCGGCTGGGACGGCAAGCCGCCGCTGCCTGCCGCGCTGGAACAGGAACGCAAGGCCTTCGCCACCGCGCGCACCGCGAAGGTCATCATCTGCGCGGGTGGCGACGTGGGAGTGTTCGCACACGGCGACAACGTGCGCGAACTCGAGATGATGCGCGACTACGGCATGCCGGCGCTGGAAGTGCTCGCCGCGGTGACCTCGGTGAACGCGCGCGCTTTCCGCATCGACGACCGCGTGGGTTCGATCCGCGCCGGGTTGCTGGCCGACCTGGTGGCCGTGCAGGGCGATCCGTCCGCCGACATCCGCACCTTGCGCGAGGTGCGGCTGGTGATGAAGGGCGGAAAACTGGTGCCGGGGCCCCAGGCCCCCTAGCTAGTGGCTAGCCGAAGACGGCTCGCGAATCGAACACCGGCCCGTCGACGCAGACCCGCTTCATCGCCGGACCCTCGGGCGTGTTCACCTTCACCGTGCAGCCGGCGCAGCCGCCCACCGCGCAGGCCATGAATTCCTCGAGCGACACCTGGCAGGGCACGTCGTGCCTGGCCGCCACCTTCGCCATGGCTTCGAGCATGGGCGTCGGCCCGCAGCTGAACACTTCGACTTCGACCTTCGCCGCGGCATCGAGCGAGCCTAACCACTCGTCGGCGAGCTGCGTGACGAAGCCGTCGTAGCAGCCGGGAAAGCCGGCCTTCGAGGCCAGCCGGCTCGGGACGCCCCAGCCATCGAGCAGGGGCATCGCGGCAATGGTGCCGGCCGGGATGCCGGGCACCAGGATGGTCGACGGCCGCACCTTGAACGGAAACGGGATTTCCGAGCCCATGAGCACCAGCGGTTTCCACGGCCTTCCAGGCTGATCGAGCATCCACTCGGACAGGAACACCATGGGCGGAATGCCGACGCCGCCGCCCACCAGCAGCGCGCGCGGACGCTTCGGATCCGGCCGGAAAGGCTGGCCAATCGGCCCCAGCACGCTGATCGAGTCGCCGGCACGGCGCCGGCTCAACGCCCGCAGTCCCGGGCCGACGATCTTGTAGAGGATCTCGATCCAGCCTTCCTGCGCGTTGGCGCGCTGGATGGACAGCGGCCGTCGCATGGGCACGTCCGGATCGCAGGTGAGATGCACGAAGCTGCCGGGCAGCGCGCGCGCGGCGCATTTCGGCGCGGCAATGCGCAGCACGAACTGTTCGCCGGGCCAGGTCTCCTGCGAAACGATCCTGCCGTCTTCGAGAAAGATGCTGCCGCGGTGCGCGGGATGGACGCCGGTGCTGCGGCCGGGTTCTTCATGGGGCAGGGGCCGCATCACTTGCGTCCTTCGACCACGGCCTCGAGCACCGCCATGCGCACCGCGACGCCGTTGCGCACCTGTTCGCGGATCACGGACTGCGGCCCGTCGGCGACATCCGAGGCGATCTCGATGCCGCGGTTCATGGGTTGCGGATGCATGACGATGGCATCGGGCTTGGCCTTGGCCAGGCGTTCGGCCGACAGGCCGAACCTGGCGAAGTAGCGATCGGCGTCCGGGATCTGCGCGGTGGCCATGCGCTCCTTCTGGATGCGCAGCATCATGACGACGTCGACGCCGGCAATGCCGCCATCGATGGACGTGAACCGTTCGCAGCCCATGAACTCGCCGGCCTCGGGCATGAGGGCGCGCGGCGCCACGATGCGGATCTCGGCCACGCCCAGCGTCGTCAACACGTGCCACGCGGAACGCGCCACGCGCGAATGCTTCACGTCGCCGACGATCGCCACCTTGAGCCCGTCGAACTTCTTCCTGGCCTGCAGGATGGTCAGCGCGTCGAGCAAGCCCTGCGTCGGATGCGACACGTGCGCTTCGCCCGCCGACAGCACGCTCACGTGCGGCTTGACGTGCGAGGCCACGAGGCCCGGCACTCCCGCCTCGGCGTCACGGATCACGAACACGTCCACGTGGCAGGCTTCGAGCGTGTAGATGGTGTCGAGCATGCTCTCGCCCTTGACGCGCGAGGACAGCTGCACCTCGAGGTTGACCACGTCGGCGCCGAGCCGCTTGGCGGCGAGCTCGAACGACACGCGCGTGCGCGTCGAGGGTTCGGTGAACATGTTGGCCACGGTGATGCCGTCGAGGCTGCACGCCTGGACCGGCGGTTCGCCCACCGGTTTCACGAATTTCTGCGCGCGCGTGAGCAACGCTTCGATTTGCGCCCGGGTGAGTCCTTCGAGGGTGAGCAGGTGCCGCAGCGAACCGTCGGCGCGTGTTTGTTCTGTCATTGTGTCGTGAGTTTCGATTCGAACCAGCGTTCCAGGATCACCGCCGCCGCCGTGGCATCGACGTCCGCCGCCGTGACGCGCCGGCCGCGCAGGCCGCTGGCGCGCGCTGCACGCAACCGTTCCTCGGCATCCTGCGAGGACCAGCGTTCGTCGACCAGGTCGACGGGTAACGAGCAGCGTTGCTGGAGTTCTGCGGCGAAGCGGCGGGCGACCGCGGTGAGCGGGCTTTCCGTTCCGTCGGCATTATAGGGCTCGCCGACCGCCAGTCGCGCGGGCCGCAGGTCGTCGAGGATTTCTTGCAGCGCAGGCCAGTCGGGTCCCTGGGGCCCGTTGCCGATGGCGCCGCGGGGATGGGCGCTGCGGGTCAGCGTATCGCCGCTGGCGATGCCAATTCTCTTGAGTCCGAAGTCGAGGGCTACAACGATAGCCGGTCCCCGGTCAGGCATGACCGGAGAACGAGGTGAGCTGGCCGGCTTCCACGCCGAGCAGCCGGAGCGATGCGAGCCAACGCTCCTCGTAAGGCAGGTCGAAGATCACGCTTTCGTCGGCGGGCACGGAAAGCCAGGAGTTGTCGAGCATTTCGCGCTCGAGCTGGCCGGCTTCCCAGCCCGCATAACCCAGCGCGATGAAGGCTTTCTCCGGGCCGGTGCCGGTGGCCATGGCGGCCAGCACGTCGCGCGAGGTGGTGACCTGGATCTGGTCGGAAATCCGATGGGTCGAATCCCATTCGCCGCCCGGACGGTGCAGTACGAAGCCGCGGTCCTGGTGCACGGGTCCGCCCCGCAGCACGGGCAGGTCGGCCGCACGGCGGTCCGTGGGCTCGATCTTCATCTGTTCGAACACTTCGCTGAGCGTCATCGACAACGGCCGGTTGAGGACGATGCCGAGCGCGCCCTTCTCGCCGTGTTCGCAGATCAGGGAGACGGTCTGCGAGAAGTTCGGATCGGTCAGCTGGGGCATCGCGATCAGAAGGTGATTCGAGAGACTCGTGACGCCTGCCATATGGGGCAGATACTACTGTGAATCCGCCGGCGCAGTAACCGTACCCCGCTGTACTTCCCCGCCATCGAATTCCCACCCGTAGGTGAAACGCAACAGGCGGTACTTGTCGGCGAGCTCCTTGGGGAAGGGATCGAAGGGGCTGGCCAGCTTGAGGATGTCCGTGGCGGCCTGGTCGAGTTTCGCCGAGCCGCTGGAGCGCACGATGGTGGCGGACTCGAGCGTGCCGTCAGAAAGAATCACCACCTCGACGTCCGGGTTGCGCGTTCCGGGTGCGCGCCAGGCGGCCTGAGGAAAGTTCAAGGTGCCGAGCTGTTCGATCTTGATGCGCCAGGCGACCAGGTAGGGCGCCACCAGCGCCTCGCGCGTGTCGGGCGTGATCCATAACTCGTCGCGTTTCGGACCCCGCAGCCGCTGCTCCTCGTCATCCTCGACACCCGCCTTGTCGCGGTCGCTCGCGCCCTCGGCGTGCACCGGCACCTCGGTGGTCTCGGTGAGGCTGGCGGGCGGTGCGAAATACAGGATCTCGGGCATCTGCGCGCTGGTAGTTAGCACGCGGCCGTCGGCGGTGGCGAGCAGGGCGCCGGCCTCGTCCATGAGACGCGTGCCGTCGGTACGGCCCTGGCTGGCGGCCAGCTCCGCCGCGGCGCGCGGGCTCGAGGCCTCGGCCGGGTCGAGCGTGGCGCCGGAGCCGAGCTGCGTGCGCTGGGCGAGGTAGGTGGCCGTGTCGTTGCGGCGCGCCTCGGGCACGTCCTCGGAGACGATGAGCACTTCGAGCCCCGGGGCTCCGGCCTGTTTCTGGCCGGACGAGCCGAACGTGACCCCGACGATGATCACGCCGTGCACCAGCGCCGCCATGAAGACCGTGGTGGTCAGGCGGTCGCGGGTCGGTGCGATTCCTTCGCGTAATTGCAGCTTGCGGCTCATTTCCCTCTGGAGGCGATCCGGCGTTCGAGTGCCTCAATAACCATAACGCCGATATTGAGCCCAAATTGCTGATCGAGTTCACGAATTCCTGTCGGACTCGTGACGTTGATCTCGGTCACGAAGCCACCGATCACGTCGATGCCGACGAACACCATGCCCTTTGCGGCAAGCGCCGGGCCGATTTCCGCGGCCAGCCAGCGGTCGCGATCGGTGAGCTCGCGACCGACGCCCTTGGCGCCCGCCGCGAGATTGCCGCGATTGTCGGTGGGCAGCGGAATCCGGGCCAGCGCGTAGGGGACGGGAGCACCGTCGATCAGCAGCACGCGTGAATCGCCCGTGGTGGCGATCTCGGGCAGGTAGCGCTGCGCAATGGCGAAGCGTTCGCCGTACTCGGTCAGCGTCTCGATGATCACCGGCAGATTCTTGTCGCCAGTCTCCGTGACGAAGATCGACTTGCCGCCCATGCCGTGGAGCGGCTTCACCACGATCCTGCCGTGCTCGGCAGCGAACGCCTCGATGTCGGCGGCCGAGCGGGTGATGAGCGTCGGTGCGCAGCACTGCGGGAACCAGGCAGTGAACACCTTCTCGTTCATGTCGCGCAGGCCCTGCGGCTTGTTCGCGACGAAGGCGCCCTGCAGTTCGGCGCGCTCGAGGATGTACGTGGTGTAAATGTACTCGGCGTCGAAGGGCGGGTCCTTGCGCATGAACACGCAATCGAACTCGCCCAGCTTGCAGACGCGGGACGGGCCGAGGTCGAACCACTTCCGGGAATCGTCGTGGACCTCGAGCGGCCGGCCGTGCCCGAAGGCGATCCCGTCGCGCAGGAACAGGTCCGACTGCTCGAAATAGGTGAGCTTCCAGCCACGGGCGGACGCCGCAAGCAACATGGCAAGTGTGGAGTCCTTCGCAAATTTGATCTTCGCGATCGGGTCCATCACCACGGCAAGACTTAGGGCTTTCGGCATCGCCAACTCCAAGCTCAAAAACGTGACGTGACCGGCATAGCCGGGGGTATTCCTATATGTTAAAACGCCCCCAGCTTGCCGTTCCGGACCGCATTTTAATAGCGGCCGGTGAGTGGCTTTTTGTTTTGTCCAGGAGAGGTTTGCGTGTGAACGACACCAGCTCCCACCTCAAGGGTCTGAAGGTTCTCGTCATCGACGATTCCAAGACCATCCGCAAGACCGCCGAGACCCTGCTCGCGAAAGAGGGTTGCGAGGTCTACACGGCGGTCGACGGGTTCGATGCGCTTGCAAAGGTTGCCGATTACACGCCTGACATCGTGTTCGTCGACATCATGATGCCGCGGCTCGACGGCTATCAGACCTGCTCGCTCATCAAGCACAACAAAGTGTTCAAG
The DNA here is from genome assembly GCA_036274075.1 of Steroidobacteraceae bacterium. Classification (GTDB taxonomy): domain Bacteria; phylum Pseudomonadota; class Gammaproteobacteria; order Steroidobacterales; family Steroidobacteraceae; genus CADEED01. The sequence goes on from DASUGK010000128.1 coordinate 21,318, forward strand.
TCGATTCCGGTGATCATGCTGTCTTCGAAGGACGGCCTGTTCGATCGTGCCCGTGGACGCATCGTGGGATCGGAGTACTACCTCACGAAGCCGTTCACGAAAGACGAACTGCTGTCGGCCATCGAGACGCACGTCGGCGCGAGGTAGATATGGCACTCATCCTGATCGTGGACGACTCCCCGACCGAAGTGCACGTCATGAAGAAGGCGCTGGAGAAGTCTGGCTACCAGACGGCCACCGCCCAGGACGGCGCCGAGGGCGTGCGCATGGCCCGCGAGATGACTCCCGACCTCATCTTCATGGACGTCGTGATGCCCGGCATCAACGGCTACCAGGCGACGCGCACGCTCGCCAACGACCCGAAGACCAAGACCATCCCCATCATCATGGTCACGTCCAAGGGCCAGGAGACCGACAAGATCTGGGGCCTGCGCCAGGGCGCGGTCGACTACATGGTGAAGCCCGTGTCGCCGGATCAGCTCGTGGCCAAGGCGCAGGCGACGCTCGCCGCCTGACGAGTCCGCCGTCCCCATGAACGAAATCGCCTCCCTCAAATCGCTCCGCGACCGACCCTTCGAGCTGCTCGCCGAACTCGAGCGGCGCGGCCGCGCGGTCACCGCCGCTGCCGCCTCGGAGAACCCGGGTGCCCGCGAATGGGTGGGCGTGGCCTTCCGCATGGCGGGCGAGTTGTATCTCGCCGCGCGCGAAGAGACCCGCGAAGTGCTGGCGGTGCCGGCGGGATTGACCCGCGTCCCGGGCGCCAAGTCCTGGGTGAAGGGCATCGCCAACGTGCGCGGCCAGCTGCTGCCCATCCTCGACCTGCGCCAGTACCTGGGCTCGGGTGTCACGCCGAACACGCGCAACGTGCGCGTGATTGTCGTGAATCACCGTGAAGTGCCCGCCGGGCTGCTGGTCGACGAAGTGCTCGGCTTCCGCCGGTTTTCCGAATCCGAATTTGCAGGCGACGCGCCGCCAACCGTGGTGCGTTGCGAGCGTTATCTTGCGGGCGCGTTCAAGCGCGGCCCGGAACAATGGCCGGTATTGAGCCTGCGTCAGCTGGTGGAAAGCCCGTCCTTCCAGGAGGCCGCGGCATGAGCACCGAAACCGGCGGCGGGTCCCGCTCGCTGAAATCCCTGCACGGGCTGATCAGCACCACGATGGTACTGCTGGTCATCGACGTGCTCGCGTGGATCGCCGGCTGGCTGCTCGAGCTCGACATCGTGTTCATCGTCGCCGCCGTGCTGGCGCTGGCCACCGCGGTGCCGCTGTTCCTGATGTTCAAGCGCGTCAAGGCGGTGGAGGGCGACTTCGGGCACCGCGAGGCGCTGTCGCTGGCGCAACGCAAGGAAACCGAACGCAACCAGCAGGCCATCCTGCGCCTGCTCGACGAACTCGCGCCGCTGGCGGACGGAGACCTCACCGTGCAGGCCACCGTGACCGAGGACATCACCGGCACGATCGCCGACTCGATCAACTACGCCATCGGCGTGCTGCGCGACCTGGTGAGCACCATCAACCAGTCGGCCATCCAGCTCGACGGCGCCACCCGCCAGACGCAGGCGTTGTCCGCGCACCTGGCGAAAGCCTCGAGCGCGCAATCCAAGCAGATCTCCGGCGCCACGGAATCCGCGGGCAACATGGCGAATTCCACCGAGGCGATTTCCGGCAACGCCGAGCGCGCCTCGGACGTGGCGCGTCACTCGGTCGACGTCGCCCACAAGGGCGGCGATGCGGTACGCCGCACCATCGACGGCATGAACACCATCCGCGAGACCATCCAGGAGACCAGCAAGCGCATCAAGCGGCTGGGCGAGTCCTCGCAGGAAATCGGCAACATCGTCGAGCTCATCAACGACATCGCCGAGCAGACCAACATCCTGGCGCTGAACGCCTCCATCCAGGCCTCGATGGCCGGCGACGCGGGCCGCGGCTTCGCGGTGGTCGCCGACGAGGTGCAGCGCCTGGCCGAGCGCGCCGCCGCCGCCACGCGCCAGATCGAAACGCTGGTGCGCGCGATCCAGGCGGACACGAACGAAGCCGTGGTCTCGATGGAGCGCAGCACCACGGACGTGGTGGGCGGAGCGCTGCTGGCCGAGAACGCCGGCGCCGCGCTGGAAGAAATCGAGCAGGTGTCCAACCAGATCGCAAGCCTGGTGCAGAACATCTTCGCGAGCTCGCGCCAGCAGGTGACCGAGGCGCAGAAAATCGCCCGCAACATGCAGGTCCTCAAGGAGATCTCGACCCAGACGGCCGAATCGACCACGGCGACCTCGCAGAGCATCGCCAAGCTCGCGCAGTTGTCCGCGGCCATGCGCCAGTCGGCCTCGGGATTCCGCCTGCCCGGTGCCCCGGTGCCACGCCAGGTGGCCGCGGCCGGAGCCGCGATCGCGGCGGCTGCCGCCGCCACCACCGGCATCAGCCCGCAGCCGTCAACCGGCTCGACGCAGCGTAGCCGGACGATTTCCCTGGCCTCGTAACACGGACGTCATTTCAATTTCCAATGCCTGAAGTCGCTTCACAGACGCTCGATCTGGTCGGCCGCGAGCTGAACAACACGCTCGGCGAAGCGCGCACCGCGCTCGAGACTTTCGTCGAACAGCCGGAGAACGTGGTGCTGCTGCAGCGCTGCGTCACCGACCTGCACCAGGTGCAGGGCGTGTTGCGACTGCTCGAGATCTTCGGCGCCGCGCTGCTGGCCGAAGAAATGGAGCAGGTCACCAAGTACCTGCTGACGCCGGCGTCGCAGAAGAACCAGGCCGAGACTCTCGATGCGCTGATGCGCGCCATGGTCCAGCTGCCGAGCTACGTCGAGCGCGTGCTCGCGGGCGGCCGCGACCTCGCGCTGGTGCTGCTGCCGCTGCTCAACGACCTGCGCGCGGTGCGCGGCAGCGCGTTGCTGTCCGAAGGCACGCTGCTGCTGCTCAATCTCAAGTCCGACCAGCAGGCCGCGCCCGTGGCGCCGGCGGCCGGCGAACCCGCACTCACGGTCGCGCAATGGGCGCGCCGGCTGCGTACCCGTTTCCAGCTCGGCCTCGTGGGCTGGATCCGCGGCGAACGCGCCGAGCAGAACCTCGAGATCCTCGAGACCGTGGCTCACCAGCTCGAGCAGGTCGCGACCAAGCAGCCGGTGTTCCAGCTGTGGTGGGTGGTCGGCGCCATTATTGAAGCGCTCCGCGACGGCGGCCTTGAGACGGGCGTGTCCATCAAGCGCCTCATGGGCCTCGCGGATCGCGAGATCCTGCAGCTCTACACGCAAGGCGAGGGGCGCTACGCGCAGAACCCGCCCGTCGAGCTGCTGAACAACCTCCTCTACTACGCGGCGCGTGCGACCAGCAATGGTCCCAAGATCACCGCCGTGCGCGCCTCGTTCCGCCTGAACGAACTGCTGCTGGTCGACGACTCGGTCGAGCAGGAGCGCGAGAACCTCTCGGCGCCGTCGGTGAAGCTCATGCGCACCGTGTCGGCGGCCATCCGCGAGGACCTGGGCAAGGTCAAGGATGTCCTCGACATCTACGTGCGCCGCGGCGGCCAGCCGGCCGAGCTCGAGGCGCAGGTGGGCATGCTGCGCAAGATCGGCGACACGCTGGGCGTGCTCGGACTCGGCGAACTGCGCCAGCTCGTGCTCGAAGAGACCGGCCGCCTCGAGGCCATGGCCGCCGGCAAGACGCCGGCCGATCACGCCGCGCTGGTGCACATCGCCGCCACGCTGATCAACGTCGAGGATCGCCTCGACCGCGACCTGGTCGGGCTCATCGTCCCCAGGGCGCCGGCCGAAGCGCCGGGTGCCGATGGCACGCCCACCGACGCCGACTTCCAGCAGGTGCAGGCCGCGGTGCTGCGCGAGTGCAGCGTCAACCTGGTGCGAGTCAAGGAGGCCATCGCCTCGAACGTCGCCGGCACGCTCGACACCAACGCGCTCGATTCCTGGCCGGGCCTGATCGCCGGCATCAAGGCGGGACTGCTGATGCTCGGCAAGACCCGCGCCGTCGAGATCGTCGACGGCATCGCCGGCAACCTCAAGGAACTGCTGCAGCCCGGCGGCGCGGCGGTTCCGCCTAACTACCTCGACCGCCTGGCGGACGCGGTGGTCAGCCTCGAGTACTACATGGAGACGCTGCAGGCCGGCCGCGCGGATCCGTGGTACATGCTCGACAACGCGCAGACCTGCCTGCAGGCGCTGTCGCAGATGCCGAAGCGCGTGGTGCCGACGGTGCCGCCGCTGGGCCCGGATGCCTACGCGGCCACCGTGCTGCTGGCCGACGCCGGCGCCACGGCGCGCGCGCATGCGCTCCAGGCCGGGGTCGCTCCGCCCACGTTGCAGGGAGCGGCGCCGACGCTGCACCACGCCGCGCAGCCGCAGGCTCATAAACCGGTCCAGATCGATCCCGAGTTGCTCTCTTTATATATAGAGGAAGCCCGCGAAGAGGTGGCGAGGATCGGGAAATTGTTCCCCGCCTGGGAACAGAATCCGCTCGAGACCGACGCGCTGTCCGGCGTGCGCCGCGCGTTCCACACGCTCAAGGGTTCCGGCCGCATGGTCGGCGCCACCGACATCAGCGAATTCGCCTGGGCCATCGAGAACCTGCTCAACCGCGTCATCGAGAACACGCTGCAACGTTCGCCGGCGATCCTCGCGACGGTGCGCGATGCCGTCGGCATGTGCAGCGAGATGGTCAATGCGCTCGAAGGCGGCAAGCCCGCGCCGTCGCGCGCGCAGGACATCGTCGACCGCGCGCATGCGCTGGCCGCCAACCGGCCAAATCCCTCGCATACCGCGACCGTCGAGGCCCTCGAACGCACGACGGATACGCGCCAGGCCGAGATGCTCGAGGCCACGAACCGCGTGCCGACCTTGTCAGCGGCTCCGAAAGTTGCGTCTCCACCGGCATCGCCGGCACCGGCGCAGGCAGCGCCCGAAGCCGCGATCGACTGGGTGCTCGACGACCAGCCTGCCGAAGAAGTGGTCCTTTCCACGCCGCAGGAAGAAGCGAGTGACGACCTGCAACTGCGCGAGATCTACAGCCGCGAAACGCAGGTGAACATCGCCGCGGTGTTGCGCTTCGTCGAAGCCGAAAAGACGCGCAGCGCGCCGCACGTCGTGACCGAGGAGGCGTACCGCGCCTGTCACACGCTGTCGGGCAGCTCGCGCATGGCAGAGGCGCGCCACGGCATCCGCCTCGCGGCGCCGCTCGAACACTGGGTGCGCAAGGCCTTCGACAGCGGCATCGGCCTCGAGTCCGGCGATCTCGACTTGCTCGCCGACTGCATGAACGCCATGCAGTCGGTCGCCGCGCATCTCGACGAATCGACGGGATACTTCCAGTCGCACGGCGCGCTGCTGGGCCGCATCGAACGGGCCACCGAGCAACTCGAAGAGCGAATCGTTGCCGCGGCCCGCGCCGCGGAGCTTGCGGCCGCGCCTCCGGCCGCGCCGCAGACTTCCAGCGTCGCGCCGGCGGTCGCGGCGCCCCCGGCTTCCTTTCCCCCGGTAGCGGCAGCCGCGCCGGCTCCGGCGCCCGCGGAGCCACCGGCGGAGATCGCCGAGGAAATCGTCACCGACTTCGACCAGGATATCGCCGGCATCTTCACCGACGAGGCCGTCGAGCTGATCGACGCCGCGCAGAGTGGCCTCGCGCAATGGAACGAGAATCGCAGCAGCGTCGACGGTCTCGTGGCGCTCAAGCGCCCGTTGCACACGCTCAAGGGCGGCGCGCGCATGGCGGGCCTGATTCCCATGGGCGACCTGTCGCACGAACTGGAAACGCTGTTCATGCAGATCGACAGTGGCGTCGTCGCCCCTGACGATCGCGCCTTCGCGCTCGCGCAGAGCGCACTCGATGAACTGGCGCGCATGCGTGAGTCGGTGAGCGCCGGCAAGGGCGTACCCACCGCGCGCGGCCTGATCGCGAAGATCCATGCGCTGGCGCAGCCGGGATCGGCCGCCGCCGCGCCCGAGGCCGCTCCGCCCGCGCCGGCTCCCGCCGCGGCTGCTCCGGCGGCCAAGCCCGTGGCGCCAGTCGCCACGCCCGAACCCAAACCCGTCACGCCGCAGCCTGCGCCCGTGGCCAGCGCACCGCCGCCGGCGCAGATCCCGGTGGCCAAACCCGCGCCGGCTCCCATGTTGTCGGCCGTGCCGTCACCACCGCGTACGACGCCGCCGGCGCGTGCCGAACTCGCGCCCGAGCCGCCGGTGCTCGCGCCCGTCTGGGCGCCGCCGCCGGCACCCGCACCTAGCCCCGTGGTGAAGGCTGCGCCCACGCCGGAGCCGCCGTCCATCGTGACGCGCGCCGCGGCGAAGGAACCCGTCTCCGCCGGCTTCAACCGCGAACCCAGGGATGGCGACGCCGCCGAAGGCCCGCTGCTGCCGCCGGGCGCCGTGCCGCCGGGCCGCGAACCGACCGCGCCCGCCGATCGCCCGGAGCTCGCGCGCGTCGACGCCGAACTGCTCGACCAGCTGCTCAACAATTCCGGCGAGGCCAGCATCGCGCGCGCCCGCCTCGAGCAGCAGATCGGTTCTATCGACTTCAACGTCGGCGAGTTGTCGCGCACGGTCACGCGCCTCAAGGAACAGCTGCGCAAGCTCGAGCTCGAGACCGAAGCGCAGATCCTGCATCGCTACGAGGAAGAGAAGGGCACGCGCGGCGAATTCGATCCGCTCGAGCTCGACCGTTATTCGTCCATCCAGCAGTTCTCGCGCGCGCTGGCCGAAACCGCCAACGACGTGGGCTCGATCCAGGGCCTGCTCGAGAACCTGACCAAGGACACGCAGAACCTGCTCACCCAGCAGGCGCGGACCATCACCGAATTGCAGAACGGCCTGATGCGCACGCGCATGGTGCCCTTCCAGCGCCACGTGCAGCGCCTGGCGCGCATCGTGCGCCAGGCCGCCAGCGACACTCACAAGAAGGCCGAACTGAACATCGAGGGCGCATCCGGCGAGCTCGACCGCCAGGTCCTCGAGCGCATGATGCCGCCCTTCGAACATCTCTTGCGCAACGCCGTCGCGCACGGCATCGAGTCGCCCGAGGAGCGCAAGAAGAAGGGCAAGAACGAAACCGGCACGATCACCATCGCGCTGCACCGCGAGGGCTCGGAGGTGGTCGTCGAAGTGTCCGACGACGGCGCCGGCATGAACCTCAAGGCCATCCGCGACAAGGGCGTGTCGCTCGGGCTGGTGCGCGCCGACCAGCACCTGTCCGACGAAGACATCATGCAGCTCATCCTCGAGCCCGGCTTCTCGACGGCGGGCCAGGTGAGCACGTTGTCAGGCCGAGGCGTCGGCATGGACGTGGTGGCCAACGAGATCAAGAAGCTCGGCGGCGCGCTGCACATGGAGACCAAGCAGGGCCAGGGCTCGCGCTTCACCATCCGCCTGCCGCTGACGCTGGCGATCTCGCACGCGCTGATCCTGCGCGCCAACGACGAGTTGTACGCGCTGCCGCTGCCCACCGTCGAAGGCGTGGTGCGCCTGTCGCGCGCCGAGGTCGAGGCGCACCTCGGGCCCGAGGCGCCGGCCTTCGAATACGGCGGCCAGAAGTACAAGTTCCAGCACCTGGCGTTCTACGTCGGGCGCGAACCCGGACCGCTGCCGGACGGCGACGTGACCGTGCCGGTGATCCTGGTGCGCGCGGGCGAACACTCCACCGGCCTGGTCACCGACGAACTGGTGGGCAGCCGCGAAATCGTGGTCAAGAACGTGGGCCCGCAGATTTCCGCCATCCGTGGCATTTCCGGCGCCACAATCCTCGGCGACGGCCGCATCGTCATCATTCTCGACATCGGCGCCCTGGTGCGCGCCGACTGGCGCACGCGCGCCGAGCCGGTCATGCCGCGCGAGAAGACGGATACGCGTTCGGTGGCGCTGGTGGTCGACGACTCGATCACGGTGCGCCGCGTGACCCAGAGACTCCTGGAGCGCAACGGCATGCGCGTGCTGACGGCACGCGACGGCGTCGACGCCATGGAGATGCTGCAGGAACACACACCCGACATCATCCTGCTCGACATCGAAATGCCGCGCATGGACGGCTACGAAGTCGCCACGCAGGTGCGCGCCGATCCGCGGCTCTCGGGTATCCCCATCATCATGATCACCTCGCGCGTGGGTGAGAAACACCGCGCGCGCGCCATCGAGATCGGCGTCGACGACTACCTGGGCAAGCCCTACCAGGAGGCGCAGCTGCTCGAGGCCATCGAGCCGCTGATCGCGCGCCGCCGCGAAGCGCACCTGCGCGAGGCCAACTAGGAACGCGTATGGTCGAGAGAATTTCCGAGATCTACAGCCTGCTGGTGCCGCTGCTCGACGGCCGCCTGATCATCCCGCGTTCCTGCGTGGCCGAGGTCGTGGGCTTCCAGAATCCGTCGGAGATGCCCGGCGCACCGCCGTGGTACCTGGGCATGTTCGCGTGGGGCAGCCGGCAGATCCCGCTGATTTCCTTCGAAGGCACCTGCGGGCAGACCATCCCGCCGCTGACCGGCCGTACGCGCGTCGTGGTGCTGTTCGCGCTCGGCTCGCAGATCGAGGGCGGCTACTACGGCATGGTGTCGCAGGGCTTCCCGCAGCTGGTGCGCGTCAGCGCCGACATCCTGCGTCCCGATCCGACCCGCACCTTCCCCGAGCGCACGCCCATCATTTCGCAGGTGCGCATGATCAACGAGGCGCCCTGGATCCCCGACCTCGAGCGCATCGAGGAAATGATCTCCGAGGAAACCTCCGTCCTCGTCGAATAATGGGGACATTCCTCGTTTCCTGGCAAACGGGGACGGGGTGGCGGTGGCGGTGATGCGGCCGGCACATGCGCCTATCATGAGTGCGCTTTTCGCCGGGCCCTTCGATGGTTGTCTCGCGAGATTAGGGCCGCCGCACTTTGGTCCATGATTTGGGCGCGGAATCGGCTGGGCGTTGGCACTTGCCATCACTCGGTCGGGGACGGCTTCGTGCCTTGCGAATTCGGTAGTCCCGGACCACGCACTCATGATAGGCGCATATGCCGTCCGCCCCACTGGCATCGCAAGCTCGGGCGCGCTCACGGGCAAACGTGGGGTGTCGGCCCATGGGGTGGGAAGAGAAGAGCGTGGGTGGCGACGCGTCCAACTCGCGACGGGGTCAGGGTCTACATGGGCCGAGATCTCCCTGGATGGCTTGCAGGACGGCGAGTGCGGCGAGCCCCGCGGTTTCCGT
>DASUGK010000129.1:0-5541 GCA_036274075.1 Steroidobacteraceae bacterium
TAGGTATTGAGCGCGCGCCAGGCCTTCACCTCGCTCACCACCCGATGGATGGTCTCGGCGCGGTGGTCCTTGAGGAAGATCATCACCGGCACGACGTTGCAGTCCGCGTTCAGCAGGCCGGTGCTGGTCTCGATGTAGCGCGTCGACTGCGTGAGCTGGTTGGGCTCGCGCGGGATGTTGCGCCACTTGAGGCTGCCCTCGTTCCAGCCCGCGATCGCGATCTTGGCGACCAGCGGCAGCGACATGACCTCCTGCACGCCCTCGACGTTGCGCATCTTCCAGGAGAAGTTGTCGACCGCCGACATCAGTGGATAGCTGGTGCAGATCGACTCGCTCGACTCGACGATCACGTTGAGGATGTCGACGCCGATCGAGAACTTGCTGGTGATGATGTTGCTGTCCTGGTTGTAGCGCGAATCCGGGCGCAGCTCGGGCACCCCGGCCTGCGTATCGCCGATCGGCGTCTCGCGGCCTTTCCACACGCCGAACACGCCGAGCAGCAGCGCCACCGCGATGATCCACAGCGCATTGCGCCGCTCGGTGATGCGCGCCAGCCGGCGCCAGTGATCCGCGAGCCGCGCCTGGCGCGCCTCGACGCGCGAACGATACTTCGCGTCCCACTTCACCCACGACACCAGCACCGGCAGCAGCACCAGATCGGTGAGGATGACGATGGCCACGCCGATGCTCGCGGTGATGGCCATTTCCTGCACCACACGCACCGGGATCAGCAGGATGGTGATGAAGCCGACCAGGTCCGCGAGCAGCGCGATGATCGCGGGCATCAGCAGCTGCCGGAACGTCTGACGCGCGGCGTCCATCGACGAGGAGCCCGCCACCGCCGCTTCCTTCACCGCGCTGATCTTCTGCACGCCATGCGATACGCCGATGGCGAAGATCAGGAACGGCACCAGCAGCCCGAGCGGATCGATGCCATACCCCAGCAGGACCAGCGTGCCGAGCTGCCACAGCACGGCCACGATCGAGCAGACGATGGGTACCAGCGCCACCTTGAACGACTGCACGTAGTACCAGACCGCGAGCAGCGTCAGCAGGATCGTCACGATGGCGAACACGATGACCGACATGGCGCCGTCGGCGATGTCGCCCACCACCTTGGCGAAGCCGATCATGTGCACGTCGACGCCCGCGCCCTCGGCCTGCACCACCACCGTGTTGTCCTGGATGCGATCGCGCACCCGCGTCTCGAGCTCGTGCGCCACCTTGATGGGGTCGATCGGCCTGCCCTGCGCGTCCTGCTCGAGCACGATGGCCGAGATCAGCGCGCCGGAGAAATCATTGGCCACCAGGCGGCCGCGGATGCCGGCCTTGAGGATGTTCTCGCGCACCTTGGCCAGCGCCTCGGGCGTGGGCACGAATTCCGAGTCGACCACGTTGCCGGCCTCGATGCCGTCCTCGACCACTTCCATGTAGCGCACGTTGGGCGTGAACAACGACTGCACGCGGCTGCGGTCGATGCCGTCCATGACGATGACTTCGTCGGTGGCCTTCTTGAGCGCATCGAAGAAACCCGGCTGGAACATGTTGCCGTCGCGCGCGATGAGGGCTATCAGCACGCGGTTGGCGCTGCCGAACTCCCCCTGGTGCTTGACGAAGGTCTGCATGTACTCGTGCTTGAGCGGCAGCTGCTTGGTGAACGAGGCGTCGATGCGCAGGCCGCGGGCGGCCACCGTCGCGAGCGCCAGCGTCACCAGCACGAACACGATCACGATGGCCAGGCGATTGCCGAAGATCAGCTTCTCGAGCGTCAGCGCCAGTTTCGAATCCGGCCTTTCGATGTGATGGTGCGCCACGCTAACTACCCGCATCCATGCCCAGGGTGCGCACGCCGCCCTCGCCGGCCACGACCACCGCGCCGGCCGGGCCCGGCAGCACGGCCGATATGCCCTTGCGGTCGTCCTGCTGCGTCAGGCGGAAGGTCTCGCCGCCGTCGCCCGACACCAGCATCACGCCGGCCAGCCCGCTGATGATGACGCGCAGGTCGTTGATGACCACGCCGTCGGTGAGCATGGCCGTGGTGTGTGATTCGAGCTCACTCCAGGTCTCGCCGGCGTCCGCCGACTTGTACAGGTGGCCGCGCAGGCCGAAGGCCAGCAGCCCTTCGCCGCGGATCGGCACCAGGCCGAAAAGGCTGCCCTCGTAGGGCGAGGGCAACGCGCGCCACGAGGCGCCACGATCGTCAGAGCGGTACAGCTGGCCGGCCTCGGCCGCGATGAACAGCCGATTGCCGATGCCGACGATGCGGTTGAGATGGTAGTCGGGCGGAAGGTTGCCCTCGACCGGGGAGTTCTCCCCGTCGTGCGTGGCCTGCTTCGCCGGCGGCGCCTCGAATTTCGAGGTGGTCCAGCTGCGCCCGCCGTCGTTGGTCGTCAGGTAGGCGCCGTAGGCGCCCACCGCGATGCCGCTGACGCGGTTCGCGAACCACAGGTCGAGCAGCGGCTGCCCGGTCTCGGGCGCGAAGTGGGTGCGTGTCCAGGTCTCGCCGCCATCGACGGTATTGAGGATGGTCTCGTCGTGGCCCACGGCCCAGCCGTACTCGCCGTCGGCGAAGAACACGGCGGTCAGCATGTCGCGCGTCGGCACGCTCTTCGCCTGGCGCCAGGTGACGCCTTCGTCATCCGACAACAGCACGTGGCCGCGCTCGCCCACGGCCACCAGGCGTGGGCCGGCCCGCGCCAGGTCGAGCAGCAATGACTGGCCGGCCAGCGGCGCGATTTCCGCCGGCTTGTTGGCGGGATCATTGGGATCGACATCGGCGGCGAGCACGCCACCGGTGAGCACCGCCGCGAAAACGAGGCCCAGGCCACGCCTCATGCGAACCCTCCCCGTCTTTCGTTGTGCGTAAAACTAAACGGGCGGGTCGATGTTTATCAACCCGCCCGTCGTCTGGAAGGAACTGGCTTTACCGGACGCCGCGCCGTTGCAGCGCCGCCGGCTGGAAGTCCGCCGGGGTGCGCTTCTGCGAGAAGTCGCGTCCGCGTGCCTCTTCGTTGTCGAGGCCGAGCGCGAGGTAGCGGCCGTTGCTCAGGTCATAGACGGTCTCGAGCACGGTCCACAGGGCCGGCACCTCGTAGAAGTCGATGACGTGGCCTTCCTGCACGCGGTAGAGCTGGCCGCGGCTGTCGTAGCAGTCGACCGCCAGGATCTGCCAGCTGTCCTCGTCGACGTACAGCGTGCGCCGGCTGTAGAGGTGGTTCTGGCCCGGCTTCAGCTTCGAATCCACCACCCAGACACGGTGCAGCTCGTAACGCGCCAGGTCGGAGTTGATGTGGTTCTTCTTGAGGATGTCGCTGTACTTGAGCTTGTCGGAGTCGAGCTTGTACGCGTTGTACGGCACCAGCATTTCTTTCTTCCCGACCAGCGTCCAGTCGTAGCGCTGCGGGCTGCCGTTGTACATGTCGAACTGGTCGGAGGTACGCAGGTTGTCCGAGTTGGTGCCCGGGTTGTCGAAGGCCACGTTCGGCGCGCGGCGCACGCGGCGCTGGCCCGGGTTGTAGACCCAGGCGCGGCGATTCTCGAGCGACTGGTCGAGCGTCTCCTGCACCAGCAGTACCTCGCCCGCGAGGCGCGCCGGCGCGGTCGTCTCCTGGATGAAGTACGCGATGGTGTTGTTGAGGTTCTCGGACTTCGCGCCCGGCAGGCTGTACGCCACCATGGTCTCGTCGCGGAACTTCACCATGGTGTAGTCGCCGCTCGCGGTCACGGGAGCCTGCCCGATGTTGCGCACCACGACGTCGCCGCGATAACGCAGCACGTGGTTCCAGAACACCTCGACGCCGGCCTTCGGGATGGGGAACGGGATGCCCTCACCCGCGTTCACGACACCGTTGCCGTCCTTGGCCAGCTGGGCCGTGGTCGCGATGCGCTTGGTCGCATCGTAGATGCGCTGCGGATAGGCGGCGGTGCGATGCGTGGGATACACGTTCATCTTGAAGCTGCTCTTGTAGGTCTGCAGCAGCTTCTTGTGGCCCTCGGTCAGCTTGTTGGCGTACTGGCCCATGTTGCCGGCCGTGACCGTGTACAGCGGCTTCTCGTTGGCGAACGGATCGGGATAGTGCTGGCCGGGTTTGAAGTTCGGCACGCCGGCCTGCGCGGCCGAGCTGATGCCGCCGTCCCAGGCCGGGATCGTGCCATCGGCATTGCCGGCCTTCTCGGCGCCCAGCGGCGTGAGATCGGCACCGAGCCTGGCGGCTTCGGCGGTGGACACGGCCGGGAGCGCCGGCGCGGCGATCAACATGCCCGCCACGAGCGACAGGCTGGGCATCAGGAATTTCTTCAGCATGAGTCTCTCCTCGTCCTCAGAACGAGTACTTCACGGTGGCGGCGACGAAGTCACGATCGTTGAGATCGTTGAAACGTCCCGCGCCGCCGAACTTGGTCCACGACGCGTCGAGCTCCCACTTGGCGCGCAGGTTCGCACCCACGCCGAGCGTCAGGCCGTAGCGCCCCTCGATGAAGTTGCCGCCGGGTCCGGGAGTGGTGCCCGAGACGTCCTGCTGCCAGTTGAAGCGCGGCAGGATGTTCCACGGGCCCATGAGTCCGGGGTACTCGAGCCTGCCGGCGATGCGATAGCCCCACGAGGTGGGATCGGCGAAACGGTTCTGCGGTTCGACCAGGTTCAGCGCCAGGCAGTCCGCCGACGGCAGCGTCGGGCAATGGCGCCCGCGCAGCTCGTAGTTGCCGCTGACGTTGGTGCCCGGGCCATTGAAGCGCAGGCCGCGATCGTTCGGGCCGCCGGTGAGCTTCTCGGGCATGTCCTGGATGTGCGTCAGGCCGGCTTCACCGACGATGACCATCTGCGCGGCGCCGAGGATGTTCGCGAAGGTCTTGGTGGCGGTGAACTGGACCTGGTAGGTGTCGTAGAGGCCCCAGCCCTGCACCTTCTGGTCGAGGCCGTACGAACCGAGCTGGCCGCAATGGGTCAGCGTCGAGGCCGCCGGGACGCCTTCGGGGCAGGTGGTCGGCAGCGGCGTGCCGCGCAATGTCGCCAGGCCCTGCTCGAAGGGCGTGAGCGCGGCGAACAGCAGCTCCACGTCGTCGAACTGCAGCGGCACGTCCTGGCGGTAGGCGACTTCGCCCTGCAGGGCGATGCCGCCCCACTGCAGCTGCGTGTTGAACGACAGGCCGATGAGCTTGATGTCCTCGGGATACTCGGTGTAGTAGCCCGCCGTCAGCGCGTACTCGTGCGTGGCGATGTTGGTGGCCTGCGCCGTGACGTCACCGCCCGAGAGGTGGGTGTTCGCGCCGATGGTGGCGTATTGCGTGGCGGTGGCGAGGTCGAGGTTGCCGCCGGCCGCCGCCGAGCGCGCCACGCCGAGCTGCGCCGCCGTGGCGATGGCCGCATTGACCGGCAGGCCCGCCGCGATGCCCTGGGCCGCCGCGCCGACCGAGTTGAGCGCGCCGAAGGCGTTGCCCACGCCCTGCTGCGTGCCGGTCTGGCCGGAGATCAATGGCAGCCGGCTGTGGTAGTTCAGGAAGAACAGGCCGAACTCGGTGCCGTTGTTGAGGCCGGGCGCGTAG
>DASUGK010000130.1:0-15093 GCA_036274075.1 Steroidobacteraceae bacterium
CGCACCGCCGTCAGCGTGCGGCTCAGCGAGCCGTCGACGGCATTCAGCGTGTGCGTCCAGTCCACGAGCTGCACGGTGTCGCAGCCGGAGGCGCCGCGCACCAGGTGGCCCATGCGGATGGTCTGCACGATGGAGTTGCCGCTGGTGCTCGTGACACTGCTCTGCACCGCGTAATCGGCGTTGTTGAACATCGTGAACTGCCACAGGTATTCGGCCAGCTTCTCGAGTTCTTCGGCGTTGAGCGGACGCTGGTTCATGAGCCCCGCGGCGCCCGAATCGCTGCGCAGGTCGGAACCGGCGCGATCCAGGTAGTCGCAGCGGAACACGCGATGCCGCACCATCGCCGTCACATCGGCGCGCGGGACGCGCACCACTTCGAACAGGCGCGAGTCGCTGCGGATCTCGACGAGGTCGGAATACTGTCCCTGCCAGCTGGCCTGGCGCTCCGACCAGTCCAGGGCCTGCGACAGGTCGTTGGTGCACACTTCGTAGGTCGGCCCCAGCGACTGCGGGCCCGTGGCCAGGTCGGTGTTGCGCAGGTGACGCGTCGAGATCGTGCCGGTCACGTTGGACGGACGAGCTTCGAGGTCGAAGCCGGAGGGCGTGCGTTCATCACCCTTGTAAAGACGCTCCGCCAGCGACAGGTCGGCGGTCGTGGTGGACGGTTCCTCCACGGTGACCGGCGGCGTGGCCGGGGGCTGGCTGTTGACCGGGGCCGGGCTGGACGCGCCGCCGCCACCGCCGCCACAGGCGGCCAGGGTAGTCAGGCTCAGCAGAAGGACCAGGCTACGCGTGTTCATGGCCGCGCGGATGAAGCTGCCGGGCAACGCGCCGGCATTGCCGGGCTGTTGTATGGCTCGATGCCTCATCGGTTCCATGGTCCCTTGGTCCTACGTACTGTTAGTTAGTTGGGGTAGGGGCCGGTGGCAGCGCACGAGTACCTGCGAGAGAGGAGTACCGTCGGTCGGTGTGCACGAACCCGCGAGCTGCCACCAGCGATTCGTCATGCGCGCCTCGCGGCGCGCTTCCTGGGAACCTTTACGGCGGCAAGGCGGAAGAGTTGAGCCGCCAAATGTGACGGGCTTCGCGAGTACGCGGCAATTATTTGAACCCCGTCTCTTATGTACGCAACACCGGGCGCGGAGCGCCTGATAACTTAACGCCGGGATGTGCCGGCGCTCCACGTGGAACATCGGTAGTTAGTGCATAAAAAAACGCGCCCATGGGGCGCGTCACAAGGCGGGCTCCGAAGAGCCAGCAGAGAGGATGGTTTCAGGCTTCGGCTGACAGCACCTGGCCGGTACCGCGGCCGCAGGCGGAGGCGCGGCGTGGGCCGTAACCCTGCGGGGCGGCGGGCGTGCCGGTGATGGCGCCGAGCAGTCCTTCGACGCGCTTGATCTGCGCGCCCACCAGCAGGCCGTTGCGGTCGTTGAGGTCGCGGCACTTGCGCGCGCGCGTCGAGCATTCGTCGAATGCCGGCACCAGCGTGCGCTGCGGATCGCACCAGGCGATGAGCCGCGCGAGGCCGGCGAGATCGGTGTCGTAACCCAGCATGCTGCACAGGCTGCGGCGCTCGTCCTCGAGCTTCAGCATGCGCGAGATGCTCGCCTGGCGCGAGTCGGCGAGCGCTTCGAGTGCGTCGATGTCGCGCTTGCCCAGCGCCACGTGCTCGCGGTCGAGCAGGGATTCGAATTCGTCGAGCGCGCTGTTTTCCTCGGCGAGCAGGCGCGCCAGGTGATCGCGGGTCAGCTGGGCATCCACCTGGGCGTGCATTCGTGGCGGCCGGGAGATCGTGTTCTTACTTGTGCGCCGGGATGGCGGCCAGCAGGTCGCCTTCGAAGCGCAGCATCTTGTCGGCGACGCGCTGCGCGTCGACGTGGTAGCGGCCTTCGTCCAGCGCGCGGCGCACCGCTTCGACGCGGGCTTCGCTCACCACCGGGATGTTGGCGATACGCTCTTCGAGGACGGCGAGGGCGCGCGCGGTGTCGGAGACATCCACGTTCGACGAGGCGCCGGTGGTCTCGGACTTGCGGCCATCGGTCGTATCGCGCACGCGCGAGACGGGTGCGCCGCCTCCCACCTGCACGGGCCGTCCGTCAATTCCACTGATCTTGTTCGCCATCGCCATCACTCCTAGATCGTCTATGCCCGGTAACGGCTGATTCCTGAAAGTCTTTAGGGCCTGCGACGATTATTTGGCGCGGATTCTGTCAATGTGCGCCAAATCACATTCGGGTCATGGGTTTACCCGCACCACACCCTCACTTTCGGCCACTCCCTCGACCACCTTTAGCGAATCGAGGTTCTGGACGCGCAGCCGCTGCAGCGCGCTGGCATCGGCCAGGGCCCGGCCCGGCGCGCGGACTTCGATGCCGCCGGCGCTGGCAGCCAGGGTCACGGTCTGTCCCCTATGTATAAGGAGTGCGGCCGTGAGCGCATCGGCGGTCACCGCCGTGCCTTCGGCCAGCGCCCGGCGGGTCAGCCTGCCATTCAGGTCCTCGAGACGGGTGACGTAGGGCGCGGCGAGCCCCGGCAACACGCGCTTCTGCGGCGTGACGTCAGTGGCCCGAAGCGCTTCGCCACGCGCCAGCGAGCGGCGCACGACGAACACCGTGATCTCGCGGCGGATCTCCACCGGCACATTCACCGACCAGGTGGCGCCCTGCGAGCACGCGACGCGCACCAGCGACCGCGCCTGCGTCCCGCGGGGCGGGGTGGCGTGGGTTTCCAGCTTCGCGCCGCAGGCCGCGAGCCGCAGCCGCGGGTCGAGCGCCGCGGCCGTGAGCTGCACGCCGGGCACGTGGGCGAGTTCATCGCGCAGCGCCCGTTCGGCCGCGGCACGCACCGAGTCCAGCGAGTGCGCGTCCGGCGCCTGCTGGGCATGGAGCTGCGCAGCCAGGGCCAGCGACAGGCCGCCGGCGAACAGGGCGCCCATGTAATTACGGGTCAATGAATTGACTGGCATGCCTGTAGTTAGCAATCCACGTGCCATGCGTTCGCGGGCTCAAGAAACCGGCGCCGGGGCCGTTACGCTTCCCGCGACGGAACACCGGCAGTCCGCGGAAACGCGGCGCCGCCACGCGGCAATCGCTCACCGGCCCGGTGCGCGCTGCGTCACATCCCCGCGCTTCATCCCACCACTAAACGGCCCGCCTTGCGCAAGAGCGCCGCGTGGCACGTCGTTTGCTTTGCTCCCCGTACGTCGGATCGATGACACCGACGCGAGGAGTGACCATGCCATTGAATCTCGACCAGTACGTCAGCGTGCACGCCGCGGCACTCGACGTGCGTGCGCGTCGTACCGAGCTCATCGCGAACAACCTCGCGAACGCCGATACGCCGGGCTACAAGGCGCGGGACCTCGACTTCCGCCAGGCCATGGCGCGCGCCGCCGGTGAAACCCCGACGAGCGGCGTGCATCTCTCGACCACGCAGAAGGGCCACATCGGCGGCAACGCCGCGGCCGATGCCGCGGGCAATCCCGATCTCAAGTACCGCACGCCGCTGGCGCCGGCGCTCGACGGCAACACCGTCGACGCGCAGCTCGAGCAGGCGGCTTTCGCCGAGAACGCCGTGCGTTACCAGGCGACGCTGACTTTCCTCAACTCCAAGTTCCGTGGCCTGATGACGGCCATTATGGGTAGCTAGCCATGTCCTCGTTCAAGGCCTTCGATATCGCCGGTTCGGGCATGTCCGCCCAGTCCGTGCGCCTCAACACCACGGCCAGCAATCTCGCCAACGCAGAGAGCGTCAGCGGTGACCCGAACCGCGTCTACAAGGCGCGCCACCCGATTTTCGAAGCCGTGCGCGCGCAGCTGCAGGCCGGCGCCGCGCTGCAGGGCGTGAATGGCGACAACGGCAATGCCGCCGTGCGCGTCACCGGCATCTACGAATCGCAGGCCCCGGCCACGGCGCGTTACGAGCCGGGCAATCCGCTCGCCAACGCCGAGGGCTACGTGTACGCGCCCGCGGTCAACGTGGTCGAGGAGATGGTCAACATGATCTCGGCCTCGCGCTCCTACCAGAACAACGTCGAAGTCATGAACACCTCCAAGGACCTGCTGCTGGCCACGCTGCGGCTGGGCCAGGGTTAACGGGCGAGGAGAACACACATGCTCGACATGGACATCATCAATGCCGCCATGGTGCGCCAGCGCTCGGACTCCGACGCGCAGGCCGCGCAGGCCGCGAACGCGGCGATCGCCAAGAAGTCCGAACTCAATCAGGAAGACTTCCTGACGCTCATGATCACGCAGCTCAAGAACCAGGATCCGTTCAAGCCCATGGACCCGGCGCAGTACGTCGGCCAGCTGGCGCAGTTCAGCCAGGTCTCGGGCCTGGCGGACATGAACAAGCAGATCAGCTCGCTCACCGACAGCCTGCGCGGCAACCAGGTGCTGGACGGCGCCGGGCTCATCGGCCGCACGGTGATGGCGCAGGGCAATGCGATATACCTGCCCGAGGCCGTCGAGGGCGAGGAGCGCGGACCCCAGGGCCTCATCCACGTGCCCGCGGGTGCGTCGGCCGTGCAGCTCGTGGTCAAGGACGCGAGCGGCGCGCTGGTGAAGACCCAGGCGCTGGATTCCTCGCGTGGCGCGCAGGCCTTCGCCTGGGATGGCACCACGAATGATGGCGGCGCGGCCCCGGCCGGCGCCTATCGCATCGAAGTCGTCGCCCGCGTGGGCGACAAGAACGTTTCACTGGCCACCAGCGTCGCGGCGCGGGTGTCGAGCGTGTCGCTCGATCCAACGACCGGCGGACTAGTGCTGGACACCGAGACACTCGGCGAACTCGCCATGGGCGCGGTCGAGCGCGTGCTCTGAAGAATTCACAAGGAGTCATCCATGTCGTTTCGCATTGCTCTCTCCGGCGTCAACGCGGCACAGGCGGACCTGAACGTCACCGCCAACAACATCGCCAACACCTCGACCACCGGGTTCAAGGGTTCGCGCACCGAATTCGCGGACATGTTCGCCGTGTCCCTGCAGGGTGTGTCGAGCAACGCCAGCGGTAACGGCGTGCGCGTGGCTGCGGTCGCGCAGCAGTTCGCGCAGGGCAACATCGAGTTCACCGACTCGAACCTCGATCTCGCGCTGAGCGGGCAGGGCATGTTCATCCTCTCCGACCAGGGTGCGCTCGCCTACACGCGCGCCGGTGCCTTCCAGATGAATCGCGATGGTTACGTGGTGAATTCCATGAACCAGCGCCTGCAGGTGTATCCGCCGCTCGCCGGCGGCGGCTTCAATACCGGCGGCCTCGCCGACCTGCGCCTGGTCACCACCGATTCCGCGCCACAGGCCACGTCCAACGTGGAATACGTGCTCAACCTGCCGGCCAGCGCCACGCCGCCGCCGGTGGCCGTGTTCGATCCCACGGATCCGAATTCCTTCAACCAGGCCACGTCGCTCACGCTGTACGACTCACTGGGCGCCACGCACACCGGCACCATGTACTTCGTCAAGACGGCGACGGCCAACCAGTGGACCGCGCAGCTGTCCATCGATGGCACGCTGGTGGGCACGCCCCAGACCCTGCAGTACTCGAATACCGGCGTGTTGACCGCGCCGGTCGGCGGCCTGCTGGCCTTCCCGGCGTACACGCCGACCACCGGTGCTGCCGACATGACCGTCAGCGTGGATCTCGGCCAGTCGACCCAGTTCGGCGGCAACTTCTCAGTCAACTCGGTGACCCAGGACGGTTACACCACCGGCCGCCTCATCGGCATCGACATCGATGAAACCGGCATCGTGCAGGCGCGCTTCACCAACGGCAATTCGCAGTCGCTGGGCCAGGTCGCGGTGGCGAACTTCGCCAACGTGCAGGGCCTGCAGCAGCTCGGCAACACGCAGTGGGCCGAGACCTTCGCCTCGGGCCAGGCGCTGCGCGGCCAGGCCGGCAACTCCGGCTTCGGCCTCGTGCAGTCGGGTGCGCTCGAAGGCGCCAACGTCGACGTGACCGAGCAGCTCGTGAACATGATCACCGCGCAGCGCAACTTCCAGGCGAACGCGCAGATGATCAGCACGGCCGACCAGATCACCCAGACCATCATGCAGATCCGCTGAGCGGCGGGCTGCGAGGTAGCCAGACATGGACAGGATGCTCTACGTGGCGATGACGGGTGCGGCGGAAACGCTGCGCGCGCAGACTGTCAACAACCACAACCTCGCCAACGTGAGCACCACCGGCTTTCGCGCCGACCTCGCGGCCTTCCAGAGCCGCGCGGTGGACGGCAGCGGCTACGCCTCGCGCGTGTACGCCACCAACGGCACGGTGGGCTGGGACAAGACCTCGGGTGCGCTGCTGTCCACGGGCCGCGATCTCGACATCGCCATCAACGGCCAGGGCTGGATCGCCGTGCAGGGACCGGACGGCAAGGAAGCCTACACGCGCGCCGGCAACCTGCAGGTGGACGCCACCGGCAACCTGCTCACCGCCACCGGCGAGCCGGTGCTGGGCGACGGCGGCCCGATCAACATCCCGCCGTATTCGTCGATTTTCTTCGCGCGCGACGGATCGATTTCCATCGTGGCGCAGGGCCAGGCGCCGGACACCACGGCCACCGTGGACCGCATCAAGCTGGTCAATCCGCCCGACGCCGACATCCAGCGCAGCGACGACGGCCTGTTCCGCCTGAAGAACGGCGGCGCCGCCGAACCCGATGCCGCCGTGCAGATTTCGTCCGGCATGCTCGAGTCGAGCAACGTCAACACCGCCGAGGCCATGGTCAACATGATCGAGCTCTCGCGCCAATTCGAAATGCAGGTCAAGGCCATCCGCACGGCGGAAGAGAACGCCGCGGCCGCCAGCCAGCTCATGAAGGTTTGAGGAGATCAACGATGAATCCAGCACTCTGGGCCGCCAAGACCGGGCTCGACGCGCAGCAGACCAAGCTCGCGGTGACGTCCAACAACCTCGCCAACGTCAGCACCAGCGGCTTCAAGAAGGGCCGCGCGGTGTTCGAAGACCTGCTGTACCAGAACATCCGCCAGGTCGGCGCCTCCACCTCGCAGGACACCGAGGCGCCTTCGGGCGTGCATCTCGGCACCGGCGTGCGCGTGGTCGCCACCGAGAAGCTCTACACGCAGGGCGGTCTCACGCAGACCGACAATGCCCTGGACGTGGCCATCGAAGGCCGCGGCTTCTTCCAGATCCAGTTGCCCGACGGCACCAATGCCTACACGCGTGATGGCAGCTTCCAGCTGTCCTCGGAAGGGCAGATGGTCACCTCGAGCGGCTACATCCTGCAGCCCGGCATCAGCATCCCCGAAGGTGCGCAGAGCATCAGCATCGGCCGCGACGGCGTGGTCAGCGTGCGGCTCGCGGGCCAGACGGCGCCGGTGCAGGTCGGCCAGCTGCAGATCACCGACTTCGTGAACCCGGCCGGCCTGCAGCCGCTGGGCGAAAACCTGCTCGCCGAAACCTCGGCCAGCGGACCGGCGAACTCCGGTTCACCGGGACAGAACGGCCTGGGCTTCACCACGCAGGGCTCGGTCGAAGCCTCGAACGTCAACGTGGTCGAAGAACTGGTCAACATGATCGAGACGCAGCGCGCCTACGAAATGAACTCCAAGGCCATCTCGACCGCGGACCAGATGCTCGAATACGTGAACAACCAGTTATGAAACTCGTCCTCGCCGCATTGACGCTGTTGTTCGTGGCCGGTTGCGCCACGACGCCGATGGAAGACGGCCGCGATTTCTCGGCCACCTGGCCGTCGGACGGGCAGGTGCCCGCGACCACACCCGGCGCCATCTACGCGCAGGGCACGGAGATGTCGCTGTGGCAGAACGTCACGGCGCGCAACGTGGGCGACACGCTCACCATCAGGCTGCAGGAAAACACCAGCGCCGAGAAGACCGCCAGCACCACGACCAGCAAGTCGAGCCAGGCGGAGCTCGCCGGCCCGACGATCTTCGGCCGCCCGGTGACCATCAACGGCACGCCGGTGCTCGAAGGCTCCATGGACACCGAGTCCAGCTTCGCCGGCAACGGCGCCAGCAAGCAGAGCAACGCGCTCGACGGCGCCATCAGCGTCACGGTCGCGAAGCGCTTCCCGAACGGCAACCTGCTGGTGCGCGGGCAGAAGTGGATCAACATCAACACCGGCCGCGAGTTCGTGCGTGTCGAGGGCATCGTGCGTCCCTCGGACATCGCGCCCGACAACTCGGTGGTGTCGTGGAAAGTCGCCGACGCCTACATCTCGTACGGCGGCCAGGGCACGGTGGCGAATGCCGCCAAGCCGGGCTGGCTGTATCGCTTCTTCAATTCACCGCGCACGCCTTTCTAGGGTAGCCCACGATGCCGTCATTCTTCCGATTCGCCGCCATCCTCGGCACCGCCTGGTGCCTGCTGGCCGCGCCTTCGCAGGCCGAACGCGTCAAGGACCTCGCGTCCGTGGCCGGCGTGCGTACCAACCAGCTCGTGGGCTACGGCCTCGTGGTGGGCCTCGACGGCACCGGCGACCAGACCAGCCAGACGCCGTTCACGCTCCAGAGCATCAAGAACATGCTCATCCGCTACGGCGTCACCATTCCGCCGGGCACCAACCCGCAGCTCAAGAACGTGGCCGCGGTGACCGTGCACGCCGAGCTGCCGCCGTTCTCCAAGCCGGGCCAGCTCATCGACGTCACCGTCTCGTCCATCGGCAATGCCGGCAGCCTGCGCGGCGGTAGTTTGATCATGACGCCCATGCTCGGCGCCGACGGCCAGGTGTACGCCATCGCGCAGGGCAGCCTCGTGGTCGGCGGCTTCGGTGTCTCCGGCAAGGACGGCTCGCGTATCGCGGTCAACGTGCCTTCCGCGGGACGCATCCCGAACGGCGCCACGGTGGAGCGCGAAGTACCCACCGGCTTCGACCAGTCGCCGTTCGTCATGCTCAACCTGCACGTCCCGGATTTCACCACCTCGGCGCGCCTGGTCGAGGGCATCAACAAGCTGCTGGGCGACGCCACGGCGCAGGCCGTCGACGGCGTGTCCGTGAAAGTGGCGGCGCCTTCCGATCCCAACCAGCGCATCGCCTATCTATCAACGCTCGAGCAGATCGAGATCGAGCCCGGCGACGCGCCGGCGCGCGTCATCGTCAACTCGCGCACCGGTACCGTGGTCATCGGCTCGCGCGTGCGCGTGATGCCGGCGGCCGTGGCGCATGGCTCCCTGTCGGTGACCATCACCGAGCGTGCCTCGGTGAGCCAGCCCTATGAATTCAGCCGCGGCGAGACCGTAGCGGTGCCCGAAAGCTCCGTGTCGGTGGATCAGCCCGCGGCGCGCATGTTCGTGTTCGACGCCGGCGTCGACCTCAATGACATCGTGCGCGCGGTCAACCAGGTGGGCGCGGCCCCCGGAGACCTCGTGGCCATCCTCGAGGCGCTGAAGGAATCGGGCGCGTTGCGCGCCGAGCTCATCGTCATCTGACGCCGCCGCCATGACGCTCAAGGTCGACCCGACGCTCAATCCACTCGCGACGCGCCAGCAGGCGCCGGCGCCGAGCGCGACCGACTTCCGCCAGTTCGCGGCGCTGCGCCGCGGCGCCGATGCCAACGATCCGGCGGTGCTGCGCGAAGTCGCGCGCCAGTTCGAGAGCATCTTCACCAAGATGATGCTCGACAGCATGCGCAGCGCGAGCTTCGGTGACCCCATGTTCGGCAGCGACCAGGCCGACATGTACCAGGACATGATGGACGACCAGCTCGCCGTGCAGTTGTCGCAGGGCAGGGGCCTCGGCCTCGCCGACATGTTGATTCGCCAGCTCAGCCAGGGCGCCGTGGATCCGGCGGCCGCGACCGGCGGCACGGTCGCGGCTGACAAGGTTTCTCCCGAGCAGCAGAAGAAGTTCGTCGACGAGATGCTGCCGCATGCCACGGCTGCCGCTCGCGAGCTCGGCGTCGACCCGCGCGCCATCATCGCGCAGGCCGCCCTCGAGACCGGCTGGGGCACGCATCAGCCCGCCGATTCGCATGGCGGCAGCAACAACCTCTTCGGCATCAAGGCCGGCGCCGGCTGGAAGGGCGCCAGCGTGGAATCCGGCACCACGGAGTTCGTCGATGGCAGCGCGCAGGGCGAGCAGGCCCGGTTTCGCGCCTACGGGTCCGTCGCGGAAAACGTCGCGGATTATGTTCGCGTCCTGCGCGACAACCCGCGTTACTCGGCTGCGCTCGGCACGGGCAGTGACGTGCGCGCCTTCGCCACCGCGTTGCAGCGCGGCGGTTATGCCACCGATCCCGACTACGCCAGCAAGCTGGTGTCGATTGCGGACCGGCTCGGCGAGCGGCTGGCCGTTGCCGCCGATGTGACCCCGTTCAAGTCGGCGGCGGATACGCCGATATCGAGCCCGAGGATGAACAATGGCTGACATGCTTGGGACGGGCCTCTCGAGTCTGCGCGCCTTGCAGCGCGCGCTGGACACGACCGCCCACAACATCGCAAACGCGTCGACGGAGGGTTACACCCGCCAGCGCGTTGAATTCGCCACGCGCACGCCGCAGTCCTATGGCACCAACTGGATCGGCAGCGGCGTGGATGCCGTGCAGGTGCGGCGCGTATACGACCAGTTCCTCTCCGCGCAGGTGCGCAGTTCCAGCGGCACGCTCGCGCGCCTCGAAGAATTCGCGACCCAGGCCGAGCGCCTCGACAACCTGCTCGGCGACAGCTCCAACGGCCTCAGCGCCTCGTTGCAGGGCTTCACCGACGCGGTCAACGAAGTTTCCAGCACGCCGGCCTCGATCCCGGCGCGCCAGGTTCTGCTCGCGCAGGGCAAGGCCCTGGCCGACCGGCTCCGGAGTTACGACGCGCAGCTGCGCGCCATGTCGGCCGACATCGACGCACGCCTGCCCGTGGAAGCCAGCGAAATCAACGGGCTGGCCCAGGGCGTGGCGCGCCTCAACGGCGACATCGCCGTCGCCGTGCAACAGACCGGCCAGCCGCCCAACGACCTGCTCGACCAGCGCGACAAGCTCATCGACCAGCTGTCAGCCAAGGTGGGTGTCACCGTGGTGGCGGAAGGCAATTCCGCGCTGAACGTGTTCATCGGCAATGGCCAGCCACTGGTACTGGGCAATGTCGCGTCGACCCTCACCACGGTCCAGGATCCGCTCGATCCGACGCGCCAGCAGCTGGCACTGAATTCCGGCGGCGGCACGGTCGACATCTCGCGCAGCATCTCGGGCGGCACGGTGGGCGGACTGCTCGACTGGCGCCGCGAAATGCTGGACCCGGCCCGCAACGAACTCGGCCGCATCACGCTGGCCGTGGCCTCGCAGGTCAACGCGCAGCATCGCGAGGGCATGGACCTCACGGGCGCGATGGGCGGCGACTTCTTCAACATCGGCGCGGTGGGCGTGACCTACCCGACGACGAATACCAGCGGCGCACTGGCCACCGCCACGCGCGTCGATGTCGGCGCGATCACGGCGAACGACTACGTGGTCACGCGCACCGCCACGGGCTTCTCCGTGCGCCGCCAGGACAATGGCGCCGCGGTGAGCTTCACGGGCACGGGCACGGCGACGGATCCGCTGCTGTTCGATGGATTGTCGGTCGAGGTCGGCGCCACCGCCGTCAACGGCGACCAGTTCGTCATCCACCCGGCGCGCGAAGTGATTTCCGGGTTCTCGGTGGCCATCACCGATCCGGCACGAATTGCGGCCGCGGCGCCGATCCGCGCCAGCGCGGCCAGCACCAACACGGGCGGCGCCACGATTACCGCGGGCGAGGTGCTGGACCCCTCCGATCCGCAGTTGCTGGCGAACGTGAACATCGTGTTCACCTCGGCCAACACCTATTCGATCAACGGCGGCGCGGGCGTGGCCTTCGCGCCGGGCGACACCATCGATTTCAACGGCTGGCGCGTGCAAGTGAACGGCACGCCGGCCACCGGCGACAGTTTCACGGTGCGCAGCAATGCCGGCGCCGTGGGCGACAACCGCAATGCCTTTGCGATTGCCGACGCCATGAAGGGCGGGGTGCTGGAAGGCGGCACGGTGTCCGTGAATGCGGCCGTCGAGCGGCTCACGGGCAACCTGGGCCTGCAGACGCGCGCGGCGCAGATGAGCCGCGACGCGGAAGCCGCCGTGCACGAGAACGACATCGCCGCGCGCGACTCCGTGTCCGGCGTGAACCTCGACGAAGAGGCCGCCAACATGCTGCGTTACCAGCAGGCCTACGCGGCCGCCGCGCAGATCATCGCGATCTCCGGGCAGCTCTTCGACGAGCTCATCAACGCGGTGCGGAGATAGGCCATGCGCATTTCCACCGCGGGCATGCACCGCAACAGCATCGGCGGCATCCTCGAGAACCAGGTCAAGCTCGCGAAGACGCAGACCCAGATCGCCACCGGCCGGAAATTCCAGACCGCGTCCGAGGATCCGATCGGCGCCACGCGCGTCGCGGGCCTGCAAAGCAAGCTTGCGGACAACGCGCAGTACGAACGCAATGCCAACATCCTGCAGAGCCGCCTGGGCTACGAGGAACAGACGCTGGCGGACATCACCTCGATGCTCCAGAGCACGCGCGATTCGGCCCTGGCTGGCGCGAATGCCACGCTGGGCGCGGCCGAGCGCAAGATGATCGCCAACCAGGTGCGGCAGAACCTGCTCGGCCTGCTGGAGATGGCCAACCGCCAGGATGCCAACGGCGAATACCTGTTCGCCGGCACGTCGACGGCCACGCGGCCGTTCGTGCAGGGCGCGGCCGGCGTCAGCTACCAGGGTGACCAGACGGCGCGGCAGATCCGCATCAGCAGCACGCAATCCTTGTCGGACGTGCATGCCGGCGACGCCTTCATGGGCATCGCCGAGCGCAATGGCGTGTTCCGCACCGCCGGCGCGGTGACGAATACCGGCACGGGCAGCATCGGCATCGGCACGGTGACGGACCCCTCGGCCTGGGTCGCGGGCAACTACACGGTGCAATTCACCAGCGCCACCGACTGGCAGGTGGTCGACGATGCGACACCGACGCCCACCGTGGTGGCGTCGGGTTCGGGATTCACCCCGGGCCAGAGCATCAGCTTCCTGGGCGTCAGCGTGACCATTAACGGCGCGCCGGCCGCCAACGACTCGTTCAGCGTCACACCCGCGCAGAACACCGACATCTTCTCCATGCTCGACGAGCTGGCACGCACCCTCGAGGGTGATCCCGCCATCGCGGGCAGCGAGGCCGCATTCCAGACGCAGATCGGCGCCGCGCTCGCGAACCTCGATGCGGGGCTCGAACGCGTGATCGGCCTGCGCGCCGAAGTCGGCACGCGGCTACAGGCCATCGACACCGCAGCCGACTTCCGCGAGTCCGAGGAAGTCGACCTGCAGGCGCTGATTTCCGACCTGCGCGACGTGGATTACGCTTCGGCGATCAGCCAGCTGAACCAACAGTACACCAGCCTGCAGGCCGCCCAGGCCGCGTACTCGAAGATCGCGCAGCTCTCCCTGTTCGACTTTTTGTGACGCAAGTCGCAGCGGATGTGAGCCGCTGCGCAATTTGGCCGCCGGGCGGCCGGTACCCCTCAAGCAACCCCCGACCCCGCCGTTATCTAGCCTGAACAGCGCACTGGCAGGAGTACGCCGCAGCGCAACCCCGCCGGTTGGCTTAACCGGAAGTTAGTAACGATAGTTTTCAGGAGCAATCAAATGGCACTTGTCATCAACACCAACGTGATGTCGCTGAATGCCCAGCGCAATCTGTCGACGTCCGGTAGTCAGCTGGCGACCTCGCTGCAGCGCTTGTCCTCGGGCTTGCGCATCAACAGCGCGAAGGACGACGCCGCGGGCCTCGCCATCTCGAGCCGCATGACCACCCAGATCAACGGCCTGACCCAGGCCGTGCGTAATGCCAACGACGGCATCTCGCTGGCCCAGACCACGGAAAGCGCCCTGCAGGAAGTGACCAACAACCTGCAGCGCATCCGCGAACTGGCCGTGCAGTCGGCCAACGCAACGAACAGCGACAGCGACCGCGCCGCTCTCGACCAGGAAGTGCAGCAGCGCCTGGCGGAAGTGAACCGCATCGCGACGCAGACCTCGTTCAACGGCCGCAAGGTGCTGGACGGTTCGTTCGGCAACGCGACCTTCCAGGTCGGTGCGAACGTGGGCGAGACGATCTCGGTCGGCCTCGACACCAGCGTGAAGACGTCAGACATCGGCGCCATCTCGAGCGCGACCGGCAACGTGGACCTGTCGACGGTGTTCACGAGCGGTGGTGTCACCGGCGTGGCCGCGGTCTGGACCTCGGCCCTCGATACGAGCGGTGCCATCGACTTCTCGGGCGTCGGCGCCGACCTCAGCTTCACGGTGGGTGGCGATGCCGTTGCCCTGAATTCCGACTACACCGGCGACGTTGCCGGGCTCGTGGCGGACATCCAGGCCGCGGTGGGTAACGACGTCGTCGTCGCCGTGGATGGCAACGACATGATCACGTTCACGGCAGCTGCGACTGGCGTCGCCGGCGACGCGGCCGTTGCGATGGCCGGCGCCGACGCGTCGGGCAGCGCCTCCACGGCGGGTGTCGATGCGGTCGCCGGTACGGCGGCTCCGCTGACGCTGGCCGCTGCCGATCTCACCATCCAGGTGGGTTCGGGCACGGCGGTCGACCTGGCCGGCACTTACGACACGGCCGAAGACCTTGCCGAAGCCATCAACGCTTCGGTCAGCGGCGTGACTGCTTCCATCGACGATGATGGCCAGCTGGTGCTCTCGGGCAGCGAGGAATTCACGATTGGCGGTGCGGAAGCGACCACCCTCGGCCTGACGGCAGGCGCCGTCTCGGCCACGGGCGACCTGACCGCGGTCAACGTGCTGAGCGTGGCCGGTGCCAACGATGCCATCCTGCGTATCGACGCGTCGCTGACCTCGGTCAGCAGCCTTCGCAGCACGCTGGGCGCCATCCAGAACCGCTTCGATTCGACGATCAACAGCCTCCAGGCTGTGTCGGAGAATCTCGCGGCCTCGCGCAGCCGTATCCAGGATACGGACTTCGCGGCCGAGACGGCGGCCCTGACCCGCGCCCAGATCCTGCAGCAGGCGGGTACGGCGATGGTGGCGCAGGCCAACTCGGTCCCGCAGAACGTGCTGTCGCTCCTGCGGTAATGCGCAGCAGCTTCAGTCA
>DASUGK010000131.1:0-31140 GCA_036274075.1 Steroidobacteraceae bacterium
TTGTAATAGAGAACGCTGGCAATTGGCATCTTCGGAGCGGCCTGGTCGAGCCATTCCAACGCCTCTTCGTATTGACCCGCGCGAGTACAGGCGAGTCCCAAAGCGGTCTGGCTCGGCGCATCTCCTAGTCGCGCGCGGATACTCGTAAGTGTGGAAGGCACTTGCGGTAGCGTGAGCGTGATTTCGCCGGGGCTAGTGTCGTCCATGACGCCTAACTATAAGTAGACCGCAGAAGTGCGGTAATTGTTTTCGTCGAAAGTGACGGATAACACAGACGCCTCCTCGCAACCCCCTGATTCCACTTCACCACTTGACGTCTAACCCGTCAATGCCCCGCCAACGATCCTCGCGCCCTTAACCAGCCTTCTACTTAATCCTTCCGCACCCGCAGACACTCCGCCATCCGCATATTCCCCTCCCTGTCCACGACCACGCTCCCGCCATCGGTATTGACCAACAGCCGCTGCCCCTCAATGAGCCACGACGTCCCCGGCGCCGCCGGCAGCCGCTTCCACACCCGCGCCGTATATCGCCCCGTGTCATTCTTCTCCACGCGCAGCAGGAATCCCTCGTTTATCACCATGTGCGCCATGCCAGCGAGCGCAACGATGCGATCGCGTATGTAGAAGATGTCGGCGATGTTCCGCGCCGCCAGCACATTGATGTCCCCGCGCGCCGGGATGTGCACCAGCTCGCCGCCCCATTCGCCGCGATCGGTGCCGACGAGCCAGCCGTCCGGCACCTTCAGCGCAACATTGGGCACCTGGCGGACCTTCTGCACATGCTCTACCAGGTTTCCCTCGTTCAGCTCGATCACGCCGTCCTTGTCGGGCTCGGTGCCTTCTGCCGGACCGTAGGACGTGATGCTCGATTCGTAAGCCAGGTCGTCGAGCCCCTCCTCGCCCTCCCGCGGGTACAACTTGCGCCCCTTCGGCTCCTTCACGGTTCGTTCCCGCACTTGGCTACAGGTCTTCGGGCTTCCGTCGACGGTGCTGAATTCCCACCAGTCGGGCTCCAACAGCTCCGCTCCGTCTTCGACGTGCGCAATCACCTGGCTCGCGAGCGCGCGTACCGGCGGATACCAGTGTGAGTCGCGCGCCTGCTTCAGCGACGGCAAAGAGTCGCGAGCCTGCAAGTGTCCCAGCGCCAGCGTCGCGGCGTACACCAGCTTCCAGTCGTCGGGGTCTTCGAGCGCACGCGTCAGCGCCGGCACGGCCTCCTGGTACCCGATGTCGCCCAACGTGTCGGCCGCGGCGATGCGGACCTCCCAGCGTGCATCCTGCAGGTAGTTCGAGACCACGGGTCCCGCCGCCACTCCGTTCTTCCCCAGCCTCGATATCTTCGCCAACACGTCTTCGGGATCGATGGGTAACTCGCGCAGCAGTGGCGCAACCGCGTCCGCTGAACCAACACCGGCCAACGACTGGTCCACCACGCCCTCGAGCGCGCCATCCGCCTTCTTGAGTGCATTGAGCTGCGGCACATACGGCAGGCCACGTTCGCCCAGCCAGCCGATGGCCACGACGGCATGACGCCGCGCTGGCAATGTGTAGCTGGCATCTCCCGCTATCTGCAGCAGCCGGGGGACAGCGGCAAGCGGTGCGTCGTCTTTCATCTCGGAAAGGACGAACGCGGAGGCGCTCAGCAAGTCTTCGTTGCAAGACTCCGTGCAGGCGAAAATCTCCGCCAATGGGGCCGCTGCCTTGGCGCCCAGCGACGCCAATGCCCAGGTCACCTGGGTGTGCTTCTCGGGATCCCGCCGCAGGTCGTCGACCAGGAATGCGACGGCCTCGGGCGTTCCGACCCGCGCGATGGCGGGCGGGATCCAGCCATCTCCGCGCCGGCGCGCGCGGATCAGCGCCGGCAGGTGCTCGGGCTTCAGCCCGTCGATGTCGCGCAGCGTGTAGCCGGCGAGTTGCCGCGCATTCTCCGTGCCGTTGTCCAGTAGTTTGACGAGATACGGCACGGCCTCGGCACCGTATTTCTGCACGGTCTCGGCCAGCTTCACCTCTTCCGGGCCGATGCCGTGCGCACTGGGCTTGGCCTTCGGATACAGATCCAGGCAGGACTGCAGCGTCTCGCAGGTCCAGGCGATCGGCGAGCACAGCAGCACTGCCGCCAATAGGGCCGCCCGCCTCATGTCCTTCCACGCGCGATGAAGTTGCCGTTTCGAAAGCCGGGCTTCCCATAACTGAACGGTTCGCCCTCGAGTCCCGTCACGCTGCCGCCCGCGGCCGCGAGCACGGCATGGCCTGCGGCCGTGTCCCATTCCATGGTGGTGCCGACGCGCGGGTAGATGTCCGCCTCACCCGCCGCCACCAGGCAGAATTTCAGCGACGAGCCGATGGAACGGAAATCCTTCACCGGGTATTTCGCCAGCAGCGCATCGGTTTCCGGCGTGCGATGTGAACGCGAGGCCACGGCGGTGAGCCCTTCGGCGGGCGGATGGCGCGCGGAAATGCACGTGCCCATCGATGGCATCGTTCCATCGGGATCGGCGTCGATGTGGCCAGCCTTCCCGCTGCGCACATCGCCCCAGTACAGCTCGCGCCGCGCCGGCGCGAACACCACGCCGAGCACGGGCTGGCCGGCCTCGACCAAAGCCACGTTGACGGTGAATTCATCTCGCCGGCTCACGAACTCGCGCGTGCCGTCGAGCGGGTCCACGAGAAAAAACCGATCTGCGATGACGGGCACCTTGCCCGCGGCCACGGCTTCCTCGGCCACCACCGGAATGCCGGGCGCGATCGCCGCGAGGTCGGCCAGGATGATCTTCTCGGCCGCTTCGTCCGCGGCGGTCACGGGCGAGGCGTCCGCCTTGTCGCGCACGGCGAAATCCGTGGCGTACACGGCCATGATGGCGCCGCCCGCGCGCTGCGCGGTGTAGATCAACGATTGCAGCAAGGCGCTGGTGTCGGTCATGCGCCGCCCCGCCGCGCTTCGCCCATCGCGGCCGCCAGCGAGCGCACGTCGTCGCGCACGAAGATCTCCGCCGCGCTGGCCGTCATGCGCCGTGTCCAGTTGGAGTATTCACTGCTGGTCCCAGGGACGTTCACAGGCTCCAGCATGCCTATCATGTCCTCGAGTTGCACCGTTACGAGCGCGGAACGTGTCTGGCCGAGGAAGGCATGCACGGCGCGCGCCAGCCGCTCCGAAAACTCGGGCACCGCGCCTTCTTCGCCGGCCCAGAGGCCCGCCGCCCGCAAGGCGCGCAGCAGCCGCTGCCGCGCGGCGGCGCGCTCCTCGCGGCTCTCTGCCGCGGCGGCGGCATCCGGGTAGAAGCCGAGCTTCTCCCACAGGTCGATGTCGTGCCCGCTCCACCAGCCGTGCAGCGTGGGCAGGTCGTGCGTGGTGACGGTCGCCAGCGCGTGCCGCACGTAGTCGGCCGGCGCCACGAACTCACCGTGCTTCTGCTCGAACATCACCACCTTGTAGTGATAGACGCCGAATTGCGGCAGGGCGCGGCGGATCTCGTCGGGCACCACGCCCAGGTCCTCGCCCACCACCAGGCATTGCTGGCGATGGCTCTCCAGTGCCACCACACCTAACAACTCTTCGAGCGGGTAATGCACGTAGCCACCGTCGGCTGACTTGAAGCCGCGCGGCACCCACCACTGGCGGAACAGCGCCATCACGTGGTCGAGCCGCAGCGCGCCGCAGTTGCGCATGCTGGCGCGGATCAGCGCCACGAAGGGCGCGTAGGCCGTGCGCTTCAACTCGCGCGGGTCCTGCGGGGGTATACCCCACTCCTGCCCGCCGAGCCCAATGGGGTCCGGCGGCGCGCCGATGGCGGCGCCGGTGCAGTACAACGTCTGGTCGGACCAGGTCTCGGAACCCGAGGCATTCACGCCCACGGCGTAATCGCCGTACAACCCGACCGTGAGCCCGAGCTCGCGCCCGAGCTGGCGCACCGCACCGAGCTGCTCGGCGGCCAGCCACTGCAGGTAACCGTGGAAGTCGACGTCGTCGGCACGCGTGGCCGCAAAGCGGCGCACGGCATCGTTGCCGGGATGCCGGTATTCCTCGGGCCAGTTGTGCCAGCCCGCCGCGGTGCCGTGATGGCGCCGCAGGTAGCAATCGATGGCGTCGAACAAGGTGTGCAGCCGCATCGGTTCGCCGCGCTCGCGCAGGAAGGCGCGGCAGGCCGCGGCGCGTGCGGTATGGCGCGCCAGGTGTTCGCTGCGGAATCGTTCGAACGCCGCCTGCAGCACCGGCATCTTGAGGCTGGCCACGGCCGCGTAATCCACCTGCGTGGCGGCGCGCACTTTCTCCAGCCGCGCGCGGAACTGTGGGTCCCCCATGAGGGCGATGGCGCGCCGCGAGCCCTGCACTTCCAGCACCGCGGAAACATCGATGAACAGCACGTTCAACGCATGCCGGCTCGACGCCGAGTACGGCGAGAACAGCGTGGGATCCGACGGGAACAGTGCATGCACCGGCGAGATGCCCACGAACCCGGCGCCGGCCGCGGCCGCGAGCCGCAGCAGCTCGGCGAGATCGCCGAAATCGCCGATGCCCCAGTTGTTCGCCGAGCGCAGCGTGTAGAGCTGCACGGCCACGCCCCAGAGCCGCGCGCCGGCGGCCAGTTCCGCGGGCTCGTAGCACTTGTCGGGCGTGACGATGAGCGGGCAGCTCTCACTACCCGCAAACTCGAGATCGAGATGCAGTCGGTGATATCCCAGCGGCAGGTCTGACGGAAGGGCAAGATCGCGCAGCACGAACCAGCGGCCGTCGTGCTGGTGCGAGCCGCGTTCGGGCAGATCCCAGGCGCGCACTTCGCCGCTCCGCTCGCCGCCGTTCTCGAGGTCCACCTTCCAGCGCAGGAGCGCGTTCTGCTCGACGGCCGGCGTGTTGATGCGCGCGGCGCGCGCGCCGTTGCGCAACACCACCACGTCGCCGACCAGGCCTACGGGATGCGCCGCCTCGGACTCGCGGATTTGCGTTTCCAACGCCGCCGCGTCATCGACGCGGCAATGCATGGCGCGCAGGATGGCGGTCTTCGTCGTGAGCGTGAAATGCTTGAGCTCGCCCTTGTACGAGTGATATGCGTCGCCGATGCCGCGCGCGCGGGCCAGCCGCTCGATCAGCGGAGCGAGTGCGTCAGCGGACACGTTTGAGGGCCACCGCCTGGTAAGGTCCGAGCTTCGCGGGGCCCGGCGCAAACCGCACGCCGGAGAGCACGCCCACCGGATGCGCGGTGTCGAGCACAACTTCCCAGGCCGCGGGTTCGAGCAACGCCGGTAGTTTGAACTCGCACTCCGCCTCGGTGGGATTGAGCAGCAGCAGCAGGTCGGGCGACGCCGCGGTGCCGCCGAGGCCGATGCCGAGCGTGCGCAGTTCCGGATCGTTCCATTCCTGCTCGACCAGCTCGTGACCGCTGGCGTGCCACCACGACACATCCCGCGCATGGCTGGTATGCAGCGCGCCCTTGAGGAAGGTGTCGCGCCGCAGCTCCGGGTGCGCGCGGCGCAACGCCGCGAGGCCGCGCACGAACTGCAGCAGCGAATCGTCGGCCTGGAGCTTGCTCCAGTCGAGCCAGCTGATCTCGTTGTCCTGGCAGTAGGCGTTATTGTTGCCGCGCTGCGTGCGGCCCATCTCGTCGCCGGCCAGCAGCATGGGCACGCCCTGCGCGAAGAACAGCGTCGTCAGCAGGTTGCGCACCTGTCGGCGGCGCAGCGCGAGGACCTGCACGTCGTCGGTGGGTCCTTCGATGCCGCAGTTCCAGGTCTGGTTGTGCGAGTGCCCGTCGCGGTTGGCCTCGAGGTTGGCCTCGTTGTGCTTCTCGTTGTACGAGACCACGTCCTGCAGCGTGAATCCGTCGTGGGCCGCGACGAAGTTGATGCTGGCCGTGGGCTTGCGGCCGTTGCGTCGGAACAGGTCGGACGAGCCGGAGAATCGTTCGGCGAATCCGCCGATCATGCGCCGCCCGCCGTGCCAGAAGGCGCGCATGGTGTCGCGGTAGCGGTCGTTCCACTCCGACCAGCCGGGCGGGAAATTGCCGAGCTGGTAGCCGCCCAGGCCCAGGTCCCAGGGCTCGGCGATGAGCTTCACGTAGGCCAGCACGTGATCGGCGCGCAACGCCGCGAAGAACGGCGAGTTCGCGTTGAAACCCGAGCGGTCGCGGCCCAGCACGGTGGCGAGATCGAAACGGAAGCCGTCGATGCGGTACTCCTCGGCGAAGTAGCGCAGCGACCCGAGGATGTCGGCCTGCACGATGGGATGATCGCAGGCCACGGTATTGCCGACGCCGGTCACGTCATCGTAGAAACGCCGGTCGTTGGCGCGATGGAAGTAATACGCGCGGTTGTCGATGGCGCGGAACGACAACGTCGGCCCGAGGTGATTGCCCTCGGCGGTGTGGTTGTAGACCACGTCGAGGATCACCTCGATGCCCGCGGAATGCAGCGCCTTCACGGCCTGCTTGAGCTCGGTGACCGGATCCTTGACGGCGTAGCGCGCGGTGGGCGCGAACCACGCCATGGTGTTGTAGCCCCAGTAGTTGGTGAGGCCGCGCTCGCGCAGGAATCCTTCGTCGGTGAAGGCATGCACGGGCATGAGCTCGACCGCCGTCACGCCCAGGGATTTCAGATGATCGAGCACCGCGGGCACCGTGAGGCCGAGGTACTTGCCGCGCCACTCGGGTGGCACGTCCGGATGAAGCTGCGTGAATCCCTTGACGTGCAACTCGTAGATGAAGGTGTCGCGCCAGGGCACGGCGGGTTGCCGGTCGCCGCCCCAGTCGAACTTTCCATCGATGACCCGGCAGCGCGGCATCACGGGTGCGCTGTCGGTCAGCGACGGCCTCAATCTCTCGGGATCCGCTGGATCGAAACCGGCGAGCCGCGGATCCGGGGTCGGCTCGCCCACTATGTCGCGCGCCCAGGGATCGAGCAGCAGCTTGTTGGCGTTGAAGTAGTAGCCCTCGCGCGGATCGTAGGCGCCATGCACGCGGATGCCGTACAGCGTTCCCACGCGCGCCAGCTCCTGCTCGACGAAGCCGTGATGCACGGGGCCGGTGCGGCCCGTCAGGGTGATCCGGGCGGTCTCGCGCTCACCGCTGGCGTCGTACAGGCACACGTCCACGCGCGTGGCCGCGCGCGAGCGCACGGCGAAATTCACGCCATCGCCGGTGAAGGTGGCACCGAGCAAGTCCGGCGAGCCGGTCTTCATCCCGCGCGCCTCAGAAAGATGCCGGCGAGCGGCGGCAGGCGGATGCGCAGCGCGTACGGGTAACCGTGCACGGTGTGATTGAACGCGTCGTAGCCGGACATGCCCGCGAAGCCGGAGCCGCCGAAGCCGGTGAAATCCGAATCGAATACCACTTCGTAGCGGCCCGGGTCGGGAACGCCGACCCAGTAATCCTCGCGCGCCACCGGCGTGGCGTTGAACACGCAGACGATGGGTGCATGCCCCTCTTCCTGCCGCAGGAAGGCAAACACGCTCTCATCGGCGTTGTGCAGGTCGCTCCAGCGGAAGCCATAGCCCTCGCAGTCGCTGGCGTGGAACTGCGGATGGGTGCGGTAGAACTTGGCCAGCTCGCGGTTGAGTTCGCGCAGTCCCTGGTGCTTGGCATCCTGCAGCAGCGGCCAGTCGAGTTGCTCGTGGTCGCGCCACTCGTGCCATTGGCCGAACTCCGAGCCCATGAACATGAGTTTCTTGCCGGGATGCGCGGTCATGTAGGCCATGAACAGGCGGTAGTTGGCGCGCTTCTGCCATTCGTCACCGGGCATCTTGTCGAGCAGCGAACGTTTGCCGTGCACGACTTCGTCGTGCGAGATGGGCAGGATGAAGTTCTCGGTCCACGCGTACATGAACGAGAACGTGATCTTGTTGTGCTCGTGGCGGCGGTAGACGGGATCCTTGCTGAAGTAATGCAAGGTGTCGTTCATCCATCCCATGTTCCACTTGAAGCTGAAGCCGACGCCGCCGAGGTGCACGGGGCGGGAGATACCGGGGAAGGCGGTGGATTCCTCGGCGATGGTGAGCACGCCGGGATGTTCGCGGTGCGCCACCGTGTTGAATTCGCGCAGGAACTCGAGGGCGTCGAGGTTCTCGCGGCCGCCGTACTTGTTGGGGAGCCATTCGCCGGGATTGCGGCTGTAGTCGAGGTACAGCATCGAGGCCACGGCATCCACGCGCACGCCGTCGATGTGATAACGCTCCATCCAGTACAGGGCGTTCGCCACCAGGAAGTTCTTCACCTCGTTGCGGCCGAAGTTGAAGATCTTGGTGCCCCAGTCCATGTGTTCGCCGAGGCGTTTGTCGTGGTGCTCGTACAGCGAGGAGCCGTCGAAGTTGGCGAGGCCGTGGGCGTCCTTGGGGAAATGCGCGGGCACCCAGTCGAGCAGCACGCCGATGCCGGCCTGGTGGCACTTGTCGACGAAGGCCATGAACTCCTTCGGCGTGCCGTAGCGCGAGGTCGGCGCGTAGTAGCCCACGACCTGGTAGCCCCAGCTGCCATCGAAGGGGTGTTCGGCGACGCCCATGAGCTCGATGTGCGTGTAACCCATGTCGATGACGTAGGGGATCAGGTGCTCGGCGGCTTCGCTCCAGCTGTAGAACGGCGGCTTGCGGTCCCAGGAATGTCGCCAGCTGGACAGATGCACTTCGTAGATGTTGATCGGCGCGCGGCGCCAGTCGGTGCGCGCGCGGTTCTGGATCCAGGCGTCGTCGCTCCAGGTGTAGCCATCGAGGTCCGCGACAATAGAGGCGGTCTCGGGACGCAGTTGCATGCGGAAGCCGAACGGGTCGGACTTCATGAGGATGTCGTTGTTCTGCGCGCGGATCTCGAACTTGTAGGCCGCGCCCTCGCCGATGCCGGGGACGAACAGCTCCCAGACGCCGGAGCTGCCGCGCGCCTGCATGGCGTGCTTGCGGCCGTCCCAGAGATTGAAGTCGCCGACGACGCTGACGCGCTTGGCGTTCGGCGCCCAGACGGCGAAGTGCACGCCGGACACGCCCTCGCGCACGCGCGGATGCGCGCCGAACTTGTGGTACAGGCCGTAGTGACGGCCCTCGCCGAACAGGTGCAGGTCGAAGTCCGACAGCTCGTGCGAGAAGAAATAAGTGTCGTGCTTGACGACTTCGTGGCCGCCTTGGAAGCGCACGCGCAGCCGGTATGGCATCAGCGGGCGTCGATACGGGATGCTGCCTTCGAAGATGCCGGCCTCGTGCACGCGCTTGAGTTCGTGCTCGGCTTCGGCCTCGTCGTCCTCCCAGAACACCGCCACCGACTCGGCGCCCGGCTCGAACACGCGCACCATCGCCAGCGGCTGCCCATCGGCCCGCGGAAACTCGTGATACCCAAGCAGCGAGCGCGGCTCATGATGCGCCGCCTGCAACAGCGACCCGATCTCCGCCTTCGTCAACTTTCCAGTCTTACTGGCCATGAAATGGGGACATTCCTCGTTTCCTAGCAAATGGGGACGGACCTGATGTGTACTGAATGCAAATGATCACGTGTCGTTTCCAAGCCTGACCCCGTTTGCTAGGAAACGAGGAATGTCCCCATTAAATCACCGGGCGGATGTTCCAGATGCGGTCGGCGTATTCGCGGACGCTGCGGTCGCTGGAGAACGGGCCCATGCCGACGGTGTTGAGGACGGCGCGGCGGCTCCATTCTTCGGGTTGGCGGTACAACGCATCGACGCGATCCTGGGCCTCGCAGTAGGACGTGAAATCCGCGAGCACCAGGAAGGGTTCGCCATCCGAGGTGATGCGATCGACCACGTGGCGCGCGTACTCATTGTCGCCGCGCGTGAACGCGCCGTTGCGGATCATGTCCAGCGTCTGCGCCAGCTCCGGGTTCGCGTCGACGAACTCGCGCGGGCGGTACCCGTTGGCGCGAAGCGCCGCGGCCTCCTCGGCGTTCATGCCGAAAATGAAGATGTTGTCGGCTCCCACGGAATCCCGGATCTCGATGTTCGCCCCGTCCAGCGTGCCGATGGTCAGCGCGCCGTTCAGCGCCAGCTTCATGTTGCCGGTGCCCGAGGCCTCCATGCCTGCGGTGGAGATCTGCTCCGACAGGTCCGCGGCCGGCATGATCATCTGCGCCAGCGACACGTCGTAGTCCGGCAGGAACACGCATTTCAACCGGGTCAGCGTCTGCGAATCCTGGTTGATCGTGGTCGACACATTATTAATGAGCCGGATGATGGACTTCGCCATCACATAACCCGGCGCCGCCTTGCCGGCGAACATCACGGTGCGCGGCACCCAGTGCTCGTCGGGCAGGGCCTTGATGCGGTTGTAGCGCGTGATGACGTACAGGATGTTCAGCAGCTGCCGCTTGTACTCGTGGATGCGCTTCACCTGCACGTCGAACAGCGAATCCACGCTCACGTCGATGCCGGTGCGCCGGTCCACCTCTTCCGCCAGCGCGATCTTGTTCTGCCGCTTGATGTCGCGGAAATGCGCGCGGAACGACGGATCGTCCGCAGCCCAGCGCAGCCGTTCGATCTCCTCGAGATCGTTCTCCCACGCGCTGCCCAGCCGCTCGGTCAGCAGCCGCGACAGCCGCGGATTCGACTGCTTGAGCCAGCGCCGCACCGTGATGCCATTGGTCACGTTGGTGAACCGATCCGGATACATCTGCGCGAAGCCCGAGAAAATCGTCTTCTGCATGAGCTCCGAATGCAGCTTCGCCACGCCATTGACCTTGTGCGAACCCACCACCGCCAGGTGCGACATGCGCACCCGCCGCCCGTGCGATTCCCCGATGATGGACAACGTGGTCTTGGCCGCGTCGTCACCCTTGAACCGCTTCTCCACGTCCAGCAGGAACTCTTCGTTGATGCGGTAGATGATCTCCAGGTGCCGCGGCAGGAATCGTTCGAAGTACTGCACCGGCCAGGTTTCCAGCGCCTCGGGCAGCAGCGTGTGATTGGTGTATCCGAACACCTGGCGGCACAGCGCCCAGGCGTCCGCCCACGGCATGTCGTACTGGTCCACGAGCAGCCGCATGAGCTCGGGAATGGCCAGCGTCGGATGCGTGTCGTTGAGCTGGATGGCCAGCGACGTCGGCAGCTCCTCGAGCGAACGTTCCTCGGCGAGATGCGTGGCGAGGATGTCCTGGATGCTGGCAGACACGAAGAAGTACTGCTGCTTGAAGCGCAGCTCCTTGCCCTGCGGCGTCGAGTCGTCCGGGTACAGCACGCGCGACAGGTTCTTCGCCTCGACCTGGTCTTCCACCGCCGCCGGGTAGTTGCCGGCGTTGAAATCCTCGATGTGGAACGGCTGCAGCGCGCGGCCCGACCACAGGCGCAAATGATTCACCGTGGGACTGCGATTCCCCGGTACCAGCTGGTCGAAGCCCACCGCGAGGATGTCCTGCGTCTCCACCCAGCGCGAACGCTGCGCGCCGCTGACGTCGTGCGTGGTCAGCACGCGGCCGCCGAAGCGCACGATGTAACGCGCGTCGGAGCGCGGGGTCTCCCAGACATTGTGCAACCTCAGCCACGTGCTGGCCGATTCGCGCTGCGCGCCGTCGGTGTCGATGGACTGCGTGAAGATGCCGTAGTCGTAACGGATGCCATAACCCGTCGCGGGGTATTGCAAAGTCGCGAGCGAATCCAGGAAACAGGCCGCGAGGCGCCCGAGGCCGCCGTTGCCGAGGCCGGGATCCACCTCCAGCGCGACCACCGAGTCGAAATCGTGTCCCATGCTGGCCACGGCCGCCCGCGCCTCGTCGATGAGCTCGGAATCGATGCTGGAAAGCGCATTGATCAGCGAGCGGCCCGGCAGGAATTCCACCGACAGGTAACACAGCCGCTTCACCCGGGCGCGTGCCACGCGCCGCTGTGTCGCGAGCCAACGAGCGGATAATTCCTCGCGGACTCCCAGCGACAGGGCGTCGTAGATATCGCGCGGGGTCGCCGTATCGGGTTCCTTGCCGAGGCTGCGCGTCAGGCGGTCGTAAATCACCGCGCGCAGCGATCCGCGCCTGAGGATCGACCCGGCTGTCAGCGTGGGCTCACTCAACACTCGAACTACCTTTCACCGTACGACGAGACATTTCAGGACA
The DNA here is from genome assembly GCA_036274075.1 of Steroidobacteraceae bacterium. GTDB lineage: Bacteria > Pseudomonadota > Gammaproteobacteria > Steroidobacterales > Steroidobacteraceae > CADEED01. The sequence continues at coordinate 12,023 of DASUGK010000131.1, forward strand.
TTTTCTTATGGCTCTCCGACAATGTATGCAAAAACTATGTCGGGGCCTTCAGACCGGTATCATAGGCACATCGCGAGCGGGGGCGAGAGATTACCAAGATTGCTTGGGATGCCTCCTTCGCGCTGCACCAACATTGGCATCGAGTACGCGGAATGCACCGACAAGCGATAGGCATTGATATCGGCGGCTCTTCGATCAAGGCAGCCGTCGTCGACCTGACCCGCGGAAGCCTCGTTGGCGAACGTCGTTCGGTGCCCTCGCCGGCCATGTCTGCGGTCAGTGAAATGCTGCATGCCATGGCGGAAGCCGTGCCGGAAGACACCGCGCACCTGCCGGCCGGCGTCACCTTTCCCGGCGTCGTGGTCGGCGGCACGGTGTACACCGCGGCCAATGTGGCCAAGTCCTGGATCGGCCAGCCGCTGGCCGAGCCCGCCGCCGCCAAGCTCAAGCGCAAGGTCGTCGCCATCAACGACGCCGACGCCGCGGGCCTGGCCGAAGTGCACTTCGGCGCCGCGCGCGACGTGGCCGGCACCGTCATGGTGTTGAGCCTCGGCACCGGCATCGGCAGCGCCCTGTTCGTCGACGGCAAACTCGTGCCCAACACCGAGCTCGGCCACCTCGAATTCGACGGCATGGAAGCCGAGGTCCGCGCCTCCGGCCGCGCGCGCATCGAGCGCAAGCTCGACTGGGGCGGCTACGTCTCCGAGCTCAACTACGTGCTCAACCGCATCCACGCCCTGTTCTGGCCGAATCTCATCGTGCTCTGCGGCGGCATCACGGCCGACCACCCGCACCTCACCGACGACCTCAAGGTGCCCACGCAGCTCAAGCTCGGGGCGCTGCGTGCCGACGCCGGCATCGTCGGCGCGGCCCTCGCCACCACGCTCAGCCAGGGCGTGTGGATCAAGCCCACCAAGACGGCCAAGGCCGCCGGCGAATGAGCCCCGCGGGGCGCCCGGCCCCGCGATGTCGCGAAACCGCGCCAGATCCGGCCCCTGCCAGCGCAGGCCGGTAGTCGGCGTAAAGGAATCCTACGCAGATGTTAGTTAGCGCGCTTGCAGCGCCGCGGGCGCATTCCTAACAAGATTCTCCTCCACGGGAGCCGCCCTTTCCGGCCCCAGATGAAGGAGAAACCCATGCGTTCTTACAAGCTCATACTCGCCGTGGTCGCTGCAACGTTCATGGCTGCCGGCTGCTCGCAACAGAAGCAGAACGCCACCAAGGTTCTCGAAGGCGTCGAGGCGAAGCTCGCCCCGATCAAGGCCGACGCCGAACGCTACGCCCCCGAGGGCCTCAAGGGCGTCGAGTCGCAACTCGAGCGCATGCACGCCAGCATCGAAAACAAGGAATACGACGACGTGATCGCCGGCGCGCCGCAGCTCAACAAGGCCGTCGAGTCCCTCGAGAAGGCGGTCGCCTCCGGCAAGGCCCAGGCGCAGGCCGCGCTGGCCGCCGCCAAGACCGAGTGGCAATCCCTCAGCGTCGAGGTGCCCAAGATGGTCGAGGACATCCAGGCGCGCGTCGACGAGTTGTCGAAGCAGAAGCGCCTGCCCTGGGGGCTCAACAAGGACGAGTTCGCTGAGGCCAAGTCGGACTTCGAGACCATGAAGGCCCAGTGGTCCGAGGCCAGCAGCGAATACCAGTCCGGGCGGCAGATCAAGGCCGTGGAAAAGGCCCGCGTGGCGCGTGAAATGAACGAGGAAATCCGCGAACAGTTGAAGATGAAGAAGGCCTGACGCCAATCAGTCTGTCCAGGGCCGGGACGCCGGGGCATGGCCCCGGCGTCCCTTTCTTTTGCGCCGACGATTCCCGTGAACGCTGCGGCTGGCGTCCTTTTCTTGCCACAATTGCCGCATTCCTCCGACAGCTTCAATCGCGAAACTGCCTGGCAGGTGGTCCACATTCCCGGAGCGTTCATGGTCCGCAAGTCCTTCGCCGCCCTGCTGGTCTCGGCGGCGCTGTTTCTGTGCTTCAGCTGCAGCAGTGATACGGGGGTCACCGAGAAATCCCGCACCGCCCCGCCCGATCCTTCCTGGGTCGGCGCCATCAGCATGCATTCGAACGGGGCGATGTCGCGCCACCAGCCGATCCGGATCCTGTTCCTCAAGGACGTGATCCCGGCGGAGCGCGTCGGGTCGGATGCCGCCGCGAACGTCACGATCCAGCCGGCGGTCAAGGCCAGCGCGAGCTTCGTCACCCGCCGCGAAATCGTCCTGCGGCCGGAGACCGAGTTCGCGCCGGACACCGAGTACCGGGTATCGGTCAAGGCCGAGGGCCTCGAAGGCGTGCCCGCCGGCACCAAGCCGTTCGAGTTCAAGGTGCGCACCTTCGAGGTGAACTTCGCCGTCAACACCGGGGCGCTGAACGTCGAGTACGACAAGAACGAGCTCATGAACCTCTCGGGCAACATTGCGACCTCGGACCGCGAGCCGCGAGAGAAGCTCGAGAAGATCCTCAGCGCCGACCTCGACGGCAAACCTGTCGCCATCCACTGGCTGGGCGGCGACCGCGCCTATGCCTTCGAGATCCGCGGCATCCAGCGCAAGAAAGAGGAACAGACGCTCACGCTGCACTGGGACGGCTCGCCGCTGGGCCTGGCAACCAAGGGCGAGAAGAGCACGCGCGTGCCGGCGCTGGACGCGTTCGCCGTCACCCAGGCCGACCCCGTGCAGGTCAACGACCAGAAACAGATCCAGGTGCATTTCTCGGACGCCATCGACACGCGCCAGGAGCTCAAGGGCCTCGTGCGCCTGTCGCAGGGAGAATTCACCACCAGCGTCCAGAACAACGTGCTGACGCTCTATCTCAACGAAGACGTCAACGGCAAGGTCACGCTGACGCTGGAAGAGACGCTGCGCAGCCGCGCCTCGGTGGCGCTCTCGGGCGAGCGCAGCTTCGAGCTCGAATTCCAGAGCATCAAGCCGCAGGTCCGCTGGGTGGGACAGGGCGTGATCCTGCCGGATGCGAAGACGCTCTCCATTCCCTTCGAGGCCGTGAGCGCACGCTCGGTGCGCGTCACGGCGCTGCAGGTGTTCGAGAACAACATTCCGCAGTTCCTGCAGCTCAACAATCTCTCGGGCACGCAGGAGCTGGGGCGCGTGGGCCGCGTGTTGTGGCGCAAGACCATTCCCCTCACCTCGCAGGTCAAAGGTCGCTGGACGCGCTACAACCTGGACGTCACCGAGCTGACGGCCAAGCATCCCGGCGCGCTCTTCCAGCTCTCGCTGTCGATTACGCCCAAGGACGCGCAGTGGGAATGTCCCGGGGCCAGCGAAAACCAGGAACTCGACGATCCCGAGCCCGTGAACCAGGAAACCGGTGACGACGGCTCCTCGTACTCGAACTGGGACTACTACGATGACTACTACTACGAAGGCGGCCTGAACTGGAACGAGCGCGACGATCCCTGCAAGCCGGCCTACTACCGCTACCAGGGCGTGGTGCGCGCCTCGCGCAACCTGCTGGCCTCGAACATCGGCCTGATCGCCAAGCGCGGGCCCAAGGGCAAGCTGCTCGTCGTGACCACGGCGCTGGACTCGGCCAGGCCCATGTCCGGCGTCAAGGTCGACGTCATGAGCTTCCAGAACCAGGTGCTGGCCAGCGGCCGGACCGACGCCAGCGGCATGGTGGAACTGGACCCGCGTTCCCAGCCGTTCGCGGTGATCGCCGACGACAGCGGGCGCAAGGGTTACCTGCGCGTCGCGCCCGCGGTGGCGCTGCCGGTGAGCCACTTCGACGTCGGCGGCGAAACCGTGGTGGACGGGCTCAAGGGTCATCTCTACGGCGACCGCGGCGTCTGGCGCCCCGGCGACTCTATCTACCTCACGTTCGCGCTGCAGGACCGCGCGAAGACGCTGCCACCCGACCACCCGGTGACGCTGGAGCTGCGCAATCCGCGCAACCAGCTGGTGCAGACGCTGACCAACTCCACGCCGGTCGGCCAGTTCTATGCCTTCGAGCTCAAGACCGCGGCCGATGCGCCCACCGGCAACTGGAATGCCACCGCCATCGTCGGCGGCGCGCGGTTCAGCAAGAACCTCAAGGTCGAGACGGTGATGCCGAACCGGCTCAAGATCGAGCTCGACCTGGGCGACAAGCCCGTCATCGCCAGCGCGCCCGTGAAGGGCTCGCTCAACGCGCAGTGGCTGTCGGGTGCCACGGCCGCCAACTTGCGAGCCAGCGTCGAAGTGCGCCTCAACTCCATCCCGACGCGCTTCACGCGCAACACCGACTTCGTGTTCGACGATCCGGCGCGTGCCTTCAGCGGCTCGCCCTACGTGTTCGAGGAGAAGCTCGACGCGGACGGCCACGCGGACCTCGACTGGGACTTGAGCGTGCCGCGCGACGTGCCCGGCATGATGAACGCCACCTTCGTGTCGCGCGTGTTCGAGCGCGGCGGCGCCTTCAGCATCAACGTCGACACGCACACCGTGTCGCCCTTCGACCGCTACGTCGGCCTAAAGCTGCCCAAGGGCGACGCGTCGCGTGACATGCTGCTCACCGACAAGCAGCACACCGTGGAGCTGGCCTCGCTGGATCGCGACGGCAAGCCGGTGTCGATCCCGCGCCTGCAAGTCACGCTCTACAAGGTCGAATGGCGCTGGTGGTGGGACGCGGGCGGCGACTCGCTGGCGCAGTACATCCAGGGCCAGAGCAATTCCATCCTCCGCCAGGAAACCGTCTCGACGAGGGATGGCGCCGGCAAATGGCAGTTCGAGGTCAAGTACCCCGAGTGGGGCCGCTACATGATCCGCGCCTGCGACCTCGACGGCGGCCATTGCACCGGCCGCGTGCTTTACATCGACTGGCCATCCTGGGCCGGCGCCGCGCGCGAGCAATCCGGTCCCGCGGCCAACGTGCTCATGATCACCTCGGACAAGCCGGAGTACAAAGTGGGCGACACGGCGACGGTGCAGTTGCCCGAGGCCGCGCAGGGCCGCGCGCTGCTCACCATCGAGAACGGTAGTTCGGTGCTCGAGCATCGCTGGATCGAGGCCCGCGCGGCCAGCGACGCGGGTGGCAAGGCCGCGCCGACTCGGATCACGATTCCGGTCACCGCCGGCATGGCGCCCAATGTCTACGTGGCCGTGACCATGGTCCAGCCGCACGCCGGCAAGGACAACGACAGGCCGATCCGCCTGTACGGCGTGATCCCGCTCAAGGTCACCGACCCCGCCACGAAGCTCACACCGGTAGTGTCGAGTGCCGCCGAATGGGCGCCGAAGTCGAAGGCCACGGTGACGGTCAGCGAATCCTCCGGCCGCGCCATGGACTACACGCTGGCCATCGTCGACGAAGGATTGTTAGGCCTGACCAACTTCAGGACGCCCAACCTGCGCGACGAGTTCTACCGCCGCGAGGCGCTGGGCGTGTCCACCTGGGACCTGTTCGACGAAGTGGCGGGCGCCTACGGCGGCGAACTCGACCGGCTGCTGGCCCTCGGCGGCAGCGACGCGGCCAAGCCGGTCAACCCGGACGAGGGCAAGTCGCGTTTCCCGCCGGTGGTGAAATTCCTCGGGCCCTTCTCGCTCAAGGCCGGCGAAAAGCGCCCGCACACCGTGAACCTGCCCGAGTACGTGGGCGCGGTGCGCGTCATGGTGGTCGCCGGTGATGGCAGCGCCTACGGCTCCGCGGAGAAATCCGTGTTCGTGCGCCAGGCGCTGATGATCCTGCCCACGCTGCCGCGGGTGATCGGCCCGGACGAATCCTTCCGCCTGCCGGTGTCGGTGTTCACCTCCGAAGCCGCGATCAAGGACGTGAAGCTGGAAGTGCAGACCGATGCGAAGTTCACGCCCTTCGGCGAGCCGTCCACGACGATCAGTTTCACGCGTCCCGAGGAGAAGCTGGGTTTCCTGGCGCTCAAGTCCGGGCAGAAGCTCGGCAAGGGCAAGATCCGCGTGATCGCCACCAGCGGCAAGTACCACGCCGAAAGCGAGGTGTGGCTGGAAGTGCGCACGCCCAATGTCGCGCAGTCGCGCATCGAGCGCACGACGCTGGCGCCCGGCGCGAGCTGGAACCACTCGCTCGCGGGATTCGGACTGGTCGGCACGCAGGTGGCCACGCTCGAGGTGTCGGCGCTGCCGCCCGTGAACATGGACCAGCGCCTGTACTACCTCATCCACTATCCACACGGCTGCCTGGAGCAGACCACCTCCGGCGTGTTCCCGCAGCTCTACCTGCCCGCGCTGGTCAAGCTCACGCAGAACCAGCGGCTGCTGGTGGAGAACAACGTGCGCGCCGGTATCGCGCGCCTGCGCACCATGCAGCACACGAGCGGTGGATTCAGTTATTGGCCGGGCGTGTGGAGTACGGACGCGGCGCTCGACTGGCGCAACGACTGGGGCACCACCTACGCCGGGCATTTCATGCTCGAGGCCGAGAAGGCGGGATATGCCCTGCCCGGCGACATGAAGTCGGCCTGGGTGCGTTACCAGAAGGAACGCGCGCAGCGCTGGACGCAGAACGACTATGACTGGCCGGACGACAAGCCGGAGCGGCGCATCGAGGCCACGCGCTACGCGCAGGCCTACCGCCTGTTCACATTGGCGCTGGCGGGACAACCCGAGCTCGGCGCCATGAACCGGCTGCGCGAGACGAAGCCGTACTCGCTGGGCGAACGCTGGATGCTGGCCTCGGCGTACCAGCTCGCAGGCAAGGCCGACGTCGCCAGGAGCGTCGCGCAACACGACCGGCTGCAGGCCTTCGTGTTCACCGAGCCGAATCCCTACACCTTCGGTTCGCTGCTGCGCGACCGCGCCGTGGTGCTCATGGGGCTCACGCTCATGGGCCGCGAGGAGGAATCGAACGGCGTGCTGGAAGACGTGTCGGCGCAGCTCGCGGACGAAACCTGGTACAGCACGCAGTCGGTGTCCTTTGCGCTGGTGGCGGTGGCGAAGAACGCCGGCACCCGGCCGTTCAAGGGTTTCAGCTTCGAGTACGAAACCAACAAGAAGCGCAACACCATCACGGCCGAGTCGCCGCTGGCCAGCGTCACGCTGCCGGCGCCGCCGGCGTCCGGCATGCCGCTGCAGCTGACCAACACCTCGGATCGCAAGCTCTACATCACCGCCAACGTGCGTGCCGTGCCGCGCAGCGGCGAAGAACTCCCGTCTTCGAGCGGGCTCACGCTCACCGTGACGTACAGCGACATCGAGGGCAATGCCGTCGACATCGCGAAAGTGCCGCAGGGCATGGACCTGGTGGCGCAGGTCACGGTCAAGAATGTCGGTTCACGCAACGTGGACAACCTGGCGTTGTCGCAGCTGGTGCCCGCGGGATGGGAAATCCGCAACGACCGGCTGGAGAACGTGGACACCTCGGGTGAGCGCACGCAGGAGCCCGGCTATCGCGGCGCGTACTGGTGGGTGCCGGGCGGCTGGCGCCAGAACCTGCGCCAGGCCGAGTACGTCGACATCCGCGACGATCGCGTGCTGCGGTATTTCAGCCTGCGCTCGGGCGAGTCCATCTTCTTCGAGACGCGGCTCAATGCGGCCTACCTGGGCAGGTACTACCTGCCGGGCGCGAACATCGAGGCCATGTACGACGCGAAGCAGCAGGCGCGGCTCAAGGGACAGTGGGTCGAAGTGGTGTCGCCCCAGAGATGACAAGCCACCACGCATGAAACTCCCGGCACGCCTCCGGTCCTTCCTTCGCGCCCGCCGCCGCCTGCTGGTGGTGGCGGGCGTGCTGGCGGCCGGCGCGGGCGCATGGTTCTGGAGCCTGCTGCCGCGGCCGCTGTTCGATGATCCATTGTCATACGTGGCCGAGGCGCGCGATGGCACGCTGCTGTCGGCGCGCATCGCCGCGGATGGCCAGTGGCGCTTCCCGCCCGCCGCGACGGTGCCGCGCAAATTCCGGCGCGCGCTGATCGTGTACGAGGACAAGCGCTTCGAGGATCACGTGGGCATCGACCCGCTGGCCGTCGCCCGCGCCATGCGGCTCAACGCGCAACGCGGCAGCGTGGTGAGCGGCGGCAGTACGCTGACCATGCAGCTCGCGCGGCTGGCGCTGCACTCCGGCGACGAGCGCACGCTGGGCCGCAAGTTGTCCGAGGCGGCGCTGGCGCTGCGCATCGAATGCTCCTTCGACAAGGACGAGATCCTGGCGCTTTACGCCGGGCACGCGCCCTTCGGCGGCAACGTGGTCGGACTCGAGGCCGCGTCCTGGCGTTACTTCGCCCGCGAGCCCGCCTCGTTGTCCTGGGCCGAGGCCGCCACGCTCGCGGTGCTGCCTAACAATCCCTCCCTCGTGCACCTGGCGCGCAACCGCGAGCGTCTGCAGGCGAGGCGCGACTTCCTGCTGCGCAAGCTGCACGCCACAGGCGACCTCGACGCCATGGAGCTGGACCTCGCGCTGTCCGAGCCGCTGGCCGCCGAACCGCACGACCTGCCCGATCTCGCACCCCACCTGCTGGAAACCCTGCGCGCCCGGAACCCGGCGCAGCATCGCTTCCGTACCACCCTGGACGCGCGCCTGCAGTCCGAAGCCACGCGCGCAGTCCAGTCCCACGTGGCCCTCCTCGCCCGCCAGCAAGTCCACAACGCCGCCGCCCTCGTCATCGACAACCAGACCTTCGAAATCCTCGCCTACATCGGAAATGGGGACATTCCTCGTTTCCTAGCAAACGGGGACGGACCTCGCGGCTACGCCGTCGACATCATCCGCCGACCGCGCAGCACGGGCAGCATCCTCAAGCCCCTGCTCTACGCCGCCATGCTGGAGGACGGCTCGCTGACGCCACGCATGCTGCTGCCGGACGTGCCGACCCACTACGAGGGTTACCAGCCCGAGAACTTCGACCGGCAGTACCGCGGCGCCGTGCGTGCCGACGAGGCACTCGCGCACTCGCTCAACGTACCGGCCGTTCGCATGCTGAAAACCTACGGCGTGGCGCGCTTCGCCGACCTGCTGCGCGGCGCCGGCATGAGCACGCTCACCCGTCCCGCCGACGACTACGGTCTCACCCTCATCCTCGGTGGCGCCGAAGGCAATCTCTGGGACATTTCCGCGATGTACGCCAGCCTGGCCGACATCGCGCGCACCAGCGCCACCGGCGTCGCGCCACGCTTCCACGATCTCACCGTGCTCGCCGGCGACGCGCCGCGCGCGAGTGCGCCCTCGCCCATCGGCACCGGCGCGGCCTGGCTCACGCTCGACGCGCTGCTCGAGGTGCCACGTCCCGGCGAAGAAGGCAGCTGGAAGAGCTTCGCCTCCTCGCGCCGCATCGCCTGGAAAACCGGCACCAGCGTCGGCCTGCGCGATGGCTGGGCGGTAGGCAGCACGTCTCGCCACACCGTTGGCGTGTGGGTGGGCAATGCCAGCGGCGAAGGCCGCCCGGGACTCACCGGCTCGGCCATGGCCGCGCCGCTGATGTTCGCGCTGTTCAACGGCCTGCCCGCGAGTCCCTGGTTCGACATGCCCGCGCATGCACTGCGAGGCGTGGACGTCTGCGCCAACGACGGCTTTCTCGCCAACGGCGACTGCGACACCGAACGCGCCTGGATCCCGCGCGACAGCCACTTCGACGCGCTGTCGCCTCACAACCTGCGCGTGCATCTCGAAGGCTCGCGGCAGTTCCGCGTGAACGGCGACTGCGAATCCCCCTCGGCCATGGTCCACGCCCCGTGGTTCGTGCTGCCGCCCGCCGAGGAGTTCTACTTCCGGCGTTCGCATGGCGAATACCTGCCCCTGCCTCCGATGCGCGCCGACTGCCAGGCCAGTGGGCGCAGCTCGCTGGCGCTGCTGTACCCCGATGCCAATGCCCGCGTGCTGATCCCGCGCGAGCTCGACGGCGTGCGCGGACGCACGGTGTTCGAGGCCGTTTCGAGCCGCCGCGACGCCCGCCTCTACTGGCATATCGACGGCCGATACCTTGGAGAAACGCACACTTTTCACCAGCAATCGTTGGACATCGAGGCCGGGGAGCACATACTCACCGTGGTCGATGACCAGGGGGAAAGGATCGCACGACGCTTCCAGGTCCTCGCCACGCATGACTAGGGTTGCCTCGAGGGTGTCGTGTTCGATGGATTCAAGCTCGAAACGGTAGAAACCGACGAAGTCTCCATCCGCCTGCGTCGCGGCGGTTCCGGTCCTCCACTTCTGCTGCTGCATGGATTCCCGCAGACGCATGCCATGTGGTCGAAGGTGGCGCCGCGACTCGCGCAGCACTACACGGTGGTGTGCCCGGACCTGCGCGGTTACGGCGGCAGCAGCAAGCCCGAGTCGACCCCCAACCACGAGCCCTATTCCAAGCGCGCCATGGCGCGCGACCAGGTCGAGGTCATGAAGAAACTCGGCCACGAGAAATTCTTCGTGGCCGGCCACGATCGCGGCGGCCGCGTCGCCTACCGGCTGGCGCTGGATTCACCCGGCGTGGTCACGAAGCTCGCGGTCCTCGACATCGTGCCCACCGGCGACACGCTGCGCCGAGCGGACTGGCGCTTCGGCATGGGCTACTGGCACTGGTTCTTCCTGGCGCAGCCGCATCCGCTGCCCGAGAAGATGATCAGCGCCGATCCGATCGCCATCCTGTTCCGCAACGGCCAGGGATATTCGGACTTCGAGGCCTACGAAGATTTCCTGCAGAACGCGCGCGACCCGAAGGCCATCCACGCCATGTGCGAGGACTATCGCGCGGCGGTCAGCGTCGATTTCCAGCAGGACCAGGCCGACCGCGGCACGCGCCGGATCGAATGCCCGACGCTGGTCATGTGGGGCAACCGCGGCGTCCTCCCGAAGTGGTACGACCCCGTGGGCATCTGGAAAGAATGGGCCGGCGACGTGCGCGGCGAAGAAATCGAGAGCGGCCACATGCTCGCCGAAGAAGCCCCCGACCCCACCTACCAGGCACTACGCAAATTCTTCGGGGACTGATCTTTTTTCCCCGCGCGGACTGATCTATCTTTCCCGTCCGGGAAAAGAAATGATCTGTCCCCTCTTGGTTAGTTAGTTGCGCGCCCCCCGCCCCCGAGTCGACGGCTCAACCCGCGGCGACGACCGCCGCCGCAACGCCGGATCTTCACCCTTCGCACGCCTGCGGCCCGCGGCCTCGGCCGCACGCATGTCTTCGGCCTCGCGGCGCGTGCGCGGCGCGGCCCGCGCCGCCGCCTTGCGGACGCTCCTGGTCGCGAGGAACTTCTCGGTCCGACTGCGGTAGCGGCGAGTGGCCTCGTAGTCACCCTCGCCCTGCACCCTCGATCGCTTCGCCGTCGAGCGCTTCGCCGTGGTGCTCTTCGCCGCCGCTCGCTTCGCCTTCCTGGCCATGTTCGCCTCCTGTGACGGTCATTAAAGCGCATTCCATTGAACGATAATTTTCGCCGCGGCCCCGTCCTACGACACAATCAGCGCGCGCGAGGCACCCGTGTTTTTCCCGGCTGGGCACACTGCCGGACATGGACAACAGGATGCTCGACCGCGGCTGGCGGTCCTTCCGCGAATCGCTGGTCCCGGGACGCAACTCCGCGGGTCTCGAACAGCTGCGGCTGGTCCGCCTGCACGAACTGCGGGCGGTCATCGAGTCGCTGCGCCTGGAACGTTCGATCGGGGCACCTGGCCCGGACACGAGCGGACCCTCCCGACGCACTTGAGCACCGGGCGCGCCCCTGGTCCGGGCCTGTGTTCCCGCAACAACATTTGTGTTTGTCAGCCGTATCCCGCCGCTGCGACAATACGCGCCCTTTCGCCGCCGCGAGTAGCCACCCGGGCGCCATGACCGTACATCCGCTGCGTGTACTGATCGCCGAGGACAACGACGACCTGCGCGACCTGCTGGTCACGCTGGTGTCCGCGGAGCCCGACCTGCGCTGCGTCGGCACTGCACAGGACGTCGACGCGGTGATCGCCTCGACCGTGGAGCAGAAGGCCGACGTCCTGGTGCTCGACCTCGAATTGCAGGGCCGCTCGAGCATCGACGTGCTCAAGACCGTGCGCAAGGCCGGCAGCAAGGTGATCATCATCGTGTTCTCGGGCCACTCGCATCCCGACATGGTGCGCCACACGCTGGCGGCGGGCGCCGATGCCTACATCCCGAAGAATGGCGATTTCGAGCTGCTGCTCGACGCCATCCGCGACAAGCGCGCCACGGCCCGGAACGAGGCGCCGGACCACCCGGCCTAGGGCACGGGCAGCCCGGCGCTTTTGCGCTCGCCGGTAGGGGCTGGCGGTCAGAATCGCCAGGCGGCGTTCAGCCACAAGGCATCGGTGTCATCCAATCCCTCGAGGTCGTACTTCTCGTACTCGAAGCGCAGGTTGAGCTTCTCGCCGAGATTGGCGCCGATGCCCGCGCCGTACACGATGTCCTCGGACTCCTCGTCGAACTCGACGCGGTTGTCGAGCGTGTCCTCGACACCGCGCGTGGCGTCGTAGAAGTAGTAGCCGGCACGGCCGAACACCTCGAAGTACGGGCCCAGCGGCAACGTACCCACCACGAACGGCGCGAAGCCGTCCACCGAGGCATCGACGTTGCGGCCCGGCACGACGGCGCCCGACGGCTCACCCAGGTTGATGTAGTCGAGCTCGAACGCCAGGAAGCGGTTCATGCGATACCCGGCGAAGATCTTGTACGCCGTATCGTCCTCGTCCCATGCGTCGACGGTCTCGTCGACATCGTCGACGTCGTCGATCTTCGCATTGAACTGGCCGGCGCCCGCGCCCAGGTAAAAGCCCGAGACTTCCGTCTGTTCCTGCGAGTAGGCCATGGAGGCCAGCGCCAGGGAGATCCATGCGGCGATTGTTGCTGTCGGCTTGAAATTCATGCGTCACGTCCTTGGGTTGTCGAACTGGTGCGCACGCTACGCGGCGTCCCGGGGAGGCAATACCGGGACGCAACACCCATCCCTGTCGGCTGGCTCCGTCGGCGCCGCGAGTGGGCGTATTCCGTCGGCGAGGATGCGATCCGTGGTTTTCAGCCCACGAACGCCCGGCTTGTCGCTGCGCGGGCGAAAGATTCCTCTGACCCCAGGCCGTCGCCGCCCGAGGATGTGTAAACCAGCGGCTTCGCGGCATGCTCCCGTCTAGCTACTGTCCAGGAGGCCATCCACGATGTCAGTCCCCAAGACCCAGTTCGTCGCGCCATCGGGCGCCGGGCGCCAGGTGTATCCGTTCGTGCTCGAGGACCTGCCCTATGCCTACGATGCGCTCGAGCCGCACTTCGACCAGAAGACGTTGCAAGTGCATCACCGCGGCCACCACGCCACCTACGTGAAGAAGCTCAACGAGGCCATCGCGAAACATCCCGAGCTGCAGCAGCTCACGCTCGATGAATTGCTGGGCCAGCTCGACCGTGTCCCCGCGCCGAGCCGTACCGCGGTGAAGAACAACGGCGGCGGACACCTCAATCACGACCTGTTCTGGAGCGTGCTCGCACCCGCGCCTGCGCGGCAGCCGCAGGGGGAACTGGGCGACGCGATCGCCAGGCATTTCGGTTCATTCGACGACTTCCGCCGCCAGTTCAGCGGCGTCGCGGCGAAGCATTTCGCGAGCGGCTGGGTGGCGCTGGCCGTGGACCACGGGTCGCGCAAGCTTGAAATCGTCGACCTCAAGGACCACGAAGTCGTTACGCGCGGCACCAGGACCGCGCTGCTGATCCTGGACGTCTGGGAACACGCGTACTACCTCAAGTACCAGAACCGGCGGCCCGAATTCATCGACGCATTCTGGAACGTGGTCAATTGGGCCCACGCCGAGGAGCTGTTCGCGCGTGCGGGCGCGCGCTGAGCGTTCCCGGGCACACCGTCCGGCGGGTGTAGGATACTTCTGACTCAGGTATAGCCGGCGTGCCGGACAGGCCGGGTACCTCACAAATGTAGACTTCGGCAATGCACGAGAATACTCAACAACTTGTGGAGCAGGCCCGGCCCATGAATCGCACCAGAGTCATGATCGTCGACGACCACCAGGTCGTCCGCGCCGGCTTACGAACCATGATCAACGGCCAACCGGACCTCGCGGTGATCGCCGAGGCCGGTTCGGGACGCGAAGCGATGGATCAGCTGCGTCAACACACGGTTGACGTATTGCTGCTCGATCTCTCGCTGCCCGACGTGTCCGGCCTCGACGTGCTCAAGCACGCCAAGGCGCACTACGAGTCCGTCGGAGTGCTGATCCTCAGCGCCTTCCCGGAAGCGCAATACGGATTGAACGTATTGCGCGGTGGCGCCAGCGGATTCGTCGGCAAGGGTACCGAGGAGTCGGAACTCTTCCGCGCCATCCGCACGGTGGCCCGCGGCGGCCGTTACGTGGGCCCGGATCTCGCCGACCTGCTGGTCGCCGGCGTCCGCGGTGACCCGAACGCACCGCTGCACAGCATCCTCTCGGAGCGCGAGTTCCAGATCTTCTGCAAACTCGCACAGGGTGAGTCGGTGTCGGAGATCGCCAACCGTCTGTTCCTCAGCGTCAAGACGGTGAGCACCTACCGCAGCCGCATCCTCGAGAAGATGTCCATGAAGAGCAATGCTGACATCACCACCTATGCCCTGCGGAATAACCTCGTCCAATAGTTAGTTGCACAGCCACATGGACGAGGCCATGCACCAGACGTCGACGCCAGCAGGCAGTCCCGGCGCGCGCGCGGCCAGCGCGGGCGCCCTGCGCAAGAACGGGACCCCGGGCAAACCGCTGCGCATACTCCTCGTGGAAGATTCCCCGCTGCTGCGCGGCCGGCTGGAGAACATGCTGTCGCAGCATGCGGCCTTCAAGGTGACGGGCCTCGCGGCCGCCGAGGCCGAGGCCATCGAAAAACTCGACTCGGTGCCCTACGACGCCATCGTCGTCGACGTGGAGCTGCGCCCAGGCAGCGGCATCGGCGTGATCCGCCAGGCCCGCGCCCGAAACAAGGACGCCAAGGACGGGCACGTGTGGATCATCGTGCTGACCAACTACGACCTGCCCACGGTGCGCGAGCGCTGCATGCAGGCCGGGGCCGATCACTTCCTCGACAAGATGCGCGAGATCGACCAGCTCATTCCGATCCTGCTTGGGATCGCGGGACGTAAGCCCTGATACGGTTGCCCTGGCCCTGGACGGCATCCACTTCGAGACGTCCGCCGGTGCCCTGCACGCGGTGACGCATGCCCGCCAGCGCACGTTGCTGCTGACCGTCCATGGCTGCACCGTCATCCCCTACCGTCATGAGATAACCCTCGCCTTCGGGCTCGACCACGAGCTCGACGTGCCTGGCGCTGGCGCGCGCCAGGATGTTGGCCAGCGCCTCCTGCGCCACGCGGAACAAGGTGAGCTGCAGCGCGGGCTCCAGGTCGTTGATCTCGTCGGGCAGTGTCACGACGCACTCGACCTGGCCCTGGCCGCAGTGCTCTTCGAAATGGCTGCGCAGCGCCACCGGCAGGCCGAAGTGGTCCAGCAGCGAGGGCCGCAGCGTTTCGACCACGCGCCGCTTGAGCATCATGGCGTGGTTGAGCATCTGCACCACCGAGCGGAATTTCTCCTCTCCAGCCGCGTCCAGTGAATTGCCGATGTGCGCCTGCAGCCAGGCCATGTCCATCTTGGCCGCGGTGATCAGGCCACCGAGTTCGTCGTGCAGTTCCTTGGCGAGCTGCGAACGCTCGCTTTCCATCATGCGCAGCAGGTGCGTCGACAGCGCCGACAGTTCCTCGGTGCGCGCGGCGACGCGCGCCTCGAGCTGCTGCTCTAGGACTTCGTCCGGAACTGCGTCCGGTTCCTTCGCTGTCAAGTGATCAGTCCCTGGGGACGTCTTCGAGCAGGTCGACGAGATCCTCGGCATGTTCCTCCTCCTGGGCGAGGATGGACTCGAGCAGCCGCCGCGACGTCGGGTCACGCTGGCCGATGAAATTGATCATCTCGCGGTAACTCTCGATCGCGATGCGCTCGGCCACGAGGTCGGCCTCGAGCATCTGCCGCAGGCTGGTGGACTCGTCGTACTCGGCATGGCTGCGCGACAGCAGCGTGGCCGGGTTGAGGTCCGGGTCCTCGCCCAGCTGCACGATGCGCGCCGCGATCTGGTCGGCGTGCGCCTGTTCCTCGTTGGCGTGCTCGAGGAATTCGGCGGAGACGAACTTGGCGCGGATGCCGTGCGTCGCGAAGTAATGCCGCTTGTACCGCAGCACGCACACGATCTCGGTGGCGAGCGCGGTGTTGAGCAGGTCGACGATGGCGCGCCGGTCGGCTTCCGGGAAACTCGGCGTCACCGCGCCCTTCATCATCTGGTCGCGCGCGCGGCTGCGCAGCGCTTCCAGGTCCGATAGGTAGGCATTGCCGGCCTTGTCGGCCTGCGCTGGCTTGTCCTGGATGTTTGCGTTCACGTTTTCTCCTTGCGTACGTGGCGCCGGTAGAGGTTGATGAACAGCGTCACGGCGGCGACCCACAACGAGCGGTGCTTGAGCAGCGACAATCCGATCGTCCCCAGTTTCAGCGCGTTCAACTTGCTCCACGGCGACTGCCGCGCCGCCTGTGACAACGCGCGCAGGTTCAGCTCCAGCCATGCGCGCTGCAGCTGCATCTCGGCGTCCAGCAGGCGGGCACGGTCAAGCGGCGACGTCACTGGGCGGACTCCGTTTGTCTTTCTCTTCGGGTGGCGGCGCGGCCGCCACCGGCTGGGCCAGGCTGCGCGCCAGTACCTCGAGATCGAGCTTCAGTCCCTCGAGGAACCAGGACAGCGAGCCGACTTCGCGGCTGGCGCGCATGCGCGCAGCCACGACCAGCGACACGATGGCGCCGATCACGAAGGCGGCGACCACGGCGCCCAGCACCGGTGCGCGCAGGTGATCCGGCAGCACGATGGCCAGCAGCACGATGCCGCCCCAGAGCGCGATGAACAGCGCGCCGACCGCGAGCAGCTTGAGCTGCAGCCGCGTGATCAGCCGGCGGCTTTCCGCCTGCGCCACCAGGCCCGCTGCCTCGAGACGCGTCTCGAGCATGCGCAGCAGGTGCAGCGACATCTCGCGCGCCGGGTGATGCAGCGGGTCGTGCTTGGTCGGGTCTTCCGGCTGCTTGTCGGCCTGGTTGTTGTCGGCGGGCGCTTCCATCATCCCCGGCGCAGGCTCTTGGACAGCAGGAACGTGACGACACCGCCTAACAACGCGGCCAGTGCCACGGCCTGCCAGGGATTGCGGCGCACGTAATCGTCGGCCCTGTCGGCCAGCGTGTTGACGACCTTCTCGGCCTCGGACGAGCTCGCCGCGAGCCGCGCCCGGGCCTGGGCCAGGGTTTCGTTCACGCGCTCCCGGACGCCTTCGGCGGCATCCCCGGTCTGTTCGCCCAGCGAGCGCAGCAGCGCCTCGGCCTGGTCGACGATGCGGTTCAGTTCATCCACGGCCGGATCAACCGCTGCCTTGAATTCCGGCTGGTTGGCGGGCACTTGCATGGTGACTCCTTCAAATATGTGTTCTGCAGGATCGCTGCCCCTCGTGCGCCTCACATTCGGATTTGCAGTGCAAGGCAGGTAGGACCCAGCCGACAGGAAAATGGCGTCGCGGCTGCGGGCGGCGGACGTTCGCCTTGCGGATACTGACCCAGTCTAGTGGAGAGTGGAAGAGTGACGCGACGAGCCCCTCCCCTCGAAATCAATTCGCGTCATTCGACCACACGGCGGTCCGTCCACCGGCCTGGCGGCCGGTGGGCGGTCTTGCTTTCACTGCTGTGCACCACGGCATTGCTAGGTGCCTGCCGTGTCATGCCGCAAGTGGAGCTGGCCCGCACCGTACCCCTGTCGAGATCACCACTTCCCGTCGACCTGGAAAGCCCCCAGGGCGCGGTGGGCCGCGCCGCTGCATTGCGCACCTCGCGCGCTCTGGCCAAGGTGGGTGAGACCTCGCTGCTCGACTATCACCTGGCCGCCATGCGCGACCTCGGCGCGCCACCCCTGCTCACCGGCAACCAGGCCGAGCTGCTCATCGACGGGCCGCGGACCTACCACGCGATGTTCGCCGCGATCGAAAAGGCGCGCGAATACATCCTCGTGGAGAGCTTCATCTTCGAGGAAGCCGAGGAAGGCGACCGCACGTTGAGCCGGCTGCTGGGGGCCGCGGCGGCGCGCGGCGTGCCAGTCCACGTGTTGTACGATGCCGTCGGTTCACTGACCACCGACGCGAACTTCCTCGATGGGCTGCGGCAGGCGGGCGTCTCACTGTGCGCCTTCAATCCGCTCAACCCGCTCGACGACCGGTTCGCCGGGCTCAACCAGCGCGACCATCGCAAGATCGTGGTCGTCGACGGCGAGCAGGCCTTTGCCGGCGGCGTGAACTTCAGCCGTGCGTATCGCATCGCGTCCCGGCAGGCCCGGGGTCGGGGATTTTCGAAACAGAAGTCGCTGGATGAGGGCTGGCGCGATACACATATAAGCGTACGCGGCAGCGGCGCGCGGCATCTGGAGGATCTGTTCCGCGAGATGTGGCGCACGGCCGCCTGCGATGGCGAGATCCGCGCGCCGCAGGAGCAGGTGACGCGGTCCGCAGGCCCGATGCTGCTGCAGATCGTGCCTGGCACACCGACGGACGATCTCAATGAAATCTACGTGACGCTGCTCTCGGTGATCACCTATGCGCAGAAGAGCATCGACATCACCATGGCCTACTTCGTGCCCGATGACGCTCTGGAGAAGGCGCTGCGCGAAGCCGCGAAGCGCGGCGTCGCCGTGCGCATCATCCTGCCGTCGTACAGCGATTTCTCGGGCGTGTTCTACGCCGGCCGCGCCCATTACGACGAGCTGCTCGACAGCGGCGTGCAGCTGTTCGAGCTGGAGAGCGCGTTCCTGCATTCCAAGTCGATCGTCGTCGACGGCATCTGGTCATCGATCGGCTCGACCAACTTCGACTGGCGCAGCTTCGTGCACAACTACGAGATCAGCGTCTGCGTCATCGACGAAGGGTTCGCCCGCCAGATGTCCGACGTCTTCGCCGCCGACCTCGCCGACTCCCGCCTCATCACGCCCGAATCCTGGAAGAACCGCGGCCTCACCGAACGCCTCAAGGAACTCTTCTGGCTCCCCTTGCAATATTGGCTGTAATGGGGACATTCCTCGTTTCCTAGCAAACGGGGACGGGGTGCGGTGGTGGTGATGCGGCCGGCACATGCACCTATCATGAGTGCGCTTTTCGCCGGGCCCTTCGATGGTTGTTTCGCGAGATTAGGGCCGCCGCTCTTTG
>DASUGK010000132.1:0-2049 GCA_036274075.1 Steroidobacteraceae bacterium
CGCATGTAATCACGAGCTGATGGCACGCCACATCCTTGCCGTCTAACGGTTGAGTTGAGCGGCGCGCACGCCGCTGCATGAGCTTGGCACTTTATCTTCCACGCGTCCGCTCGAACGAGGTGTTAGAACGCACACGTCTGAGTTCTCCGAAGCTGATTCAGTCCCTTGGCACTTCATTCTCTGGCGCTCCGCGCCCATCCGTGACACTGGATCGAAGGGCGCTCTCCGAAGCTGAGGCGCAGGATGCCTGCCCTGCCGCAGCGGCGCAACGCCGCTTACCTTAACCGCGGGATTTCGCGATTCGGCCCGCAGGACTGCGATCTGGACAACCTGGCACCGCGAGCTCGACCGGACTTGCGATTGATCTCGGGAGCTCGGTCGAACGGTGTTTCCGACCCGCTGAGTTGGGCCGGTGTGTGCTTGCGGCGACTGAGATGCTTGGGCGCCGCGGAAACGAAGGGCGAGCCCCACCGGTTCTTCAAATGATTTGTGCGTTCTAACTCATATTTATACGGCCAAAAAACGGGATATATCTCGACAAACTGCATGGATAACGTCCCAGCCGCTCCCGCTAACTATTGTTTCGACTAGACCATGCCCTTTGCTTGTCGTCAAACGATGCCGATTGCTTATGTAGCAGGCTGCTAAACCAGCTTCTTCACTGCCGCAGCCCCGCAACTCAAACTGGAATCGTTCTTGCATCCCGGGGCACCAGAAAAAATCCATCCCCGCTCATTGCCCGTCTTCCACCTGCCTGTCCTCTTCGAGTGCCGCGGAGCCATGCCGCTCGAGGTCATCGTACTGCCCGTCATCGATCGCCCAGAACAGCGCCCAGATGGCGCAGCCGAGCACGGCGAGTCCAACCATCACCAGCAGATAGGAAATGCTCATGGGTTCGGCTCCGTGGCGAGGCGCCGCGCGTTGAGCACGACGCCGAGTGAAGACAGCGACATACCGAGCGCCGCGAGCCATGGCGGCACGAGGCCCAGCGCGGCGAGCGGCACGGCCGCGACGTTGTAGACGAGCGCCCAGCCGAGGTTCTGGCGCATGACGCGCAGTGTGCGGCGCGCGGTGGCGACGGCGCACGGCAGGGTTGCGAGGCCATCGTGGACCAGCAGCAGATCCGAAGCGGACTGCGCGATCGCGGAGCCCTGCCCCATGGCGCAGGACACGTCGGCGGATGCCAGCACCGGGCCGTCGTTGATGCCGTCGCCGATGACGAACACGCGGTGGCCGCGGCCGCGCAGGTCTTCGACCAGGCGGATCTTGTCGCTCGGCGCGAGGCCGGCCAGTGCGCGCTCCAATTCCAGGGTCGCGGCGGTGCGCCGCACGGCGGCCACGCCGTCGCCGCTCGCGATCATCACGCGAAGGTCCTGGGCGCGCAGCGCATCGACCGCCTCGCGCGCGTCCGCGCGAAGTGGCGTGCCGACCTCGACCTCGGCGGCCAGTCCGCTTTCGTTGCCCAGGTAGACGCGCGTGCCCACCGCATTCAGCGGAACGGGCGGCGCGCGCGACGCGACCTTGCCGATTTCTTCGACGAAGCCGCGGCGCCCGAGTCGCCACAGCACTCCGTCGACGCGCGCCTCGATGCCCGCGCCGTCGAGCTCACGCGAAGCGGTCACGTCCTGTCCGCCGCGATCGAAGGGACGAAACGCTTCGGCCACCGGGTGGTCGGAACCGCGTTCGAGTGCCGCGGCCATCGCCAACACGTCTTCGCGCGAATGCGTCGACAGTAGTTTGACGTCCAGCACGTCGGTGGCGGGCCGCGTCAGCGTGCCGGTTTTGTCGAAGATCACGGTATCGACGCGCGCCAGCCGCTCGATGGCGTCCGCGCGCGTCACCAGCAATCCCAGCCGCGCGAGGCGCGCGGTCGCGGCGGCGAGCGCGGCGGGCGTCGCCAACGACAATGCACACGGACAGGTCACCACCAGCACGGCGAGCACCGCTCCAAAAGCGCGCGAAGCATCCACCTGCCACCAGGCGAGCGCGGTGCCCAACGCCAGCAACAGGATCACCAGCACGAACCATCCCGCCGCGCGATCGGCGGCG
>DASUGK010000133.1:0-14621 GCA_036274075.1 Steroidobacteraceae bacterium
GCGGCTCCGGCTCACGCAGCATTTCCGGCGTGATGTTGCCCTCGGCGATCTCGCGCAGCGCGACCACGGTGGGCTTGTCGTTCTCCCAGGGAACGGTGGGCTCGGCGCCATTGGCAAGCCGGCGCGCACGCTGCGCGGCCAGCAGCACGAGCTGGAAAATGTTGTCGACGTTCGGGAGGCAGTCTTCGACGGTAATGCGGGCCATGAATCTCTCGGAAAACCAAGCTTGCGGGGGACGAAGTCTACTGGAAAAAGATGTGGTTTTGCCGGGATTTGCCGGGATTTGCCGGTCCCAAGGCGTAAATCTGGCGCGCCGGCGGCCTGCCGGCGCCACTCAGGCCAGCAGTTCGCGAATCAGGCCTTTCAGTTCGGGCCGGCTGGCCTCGTAGCCTGGTCTCCCCGAGAGGATCTCGAGGAGCTGCCCGACGGCGGTTTCCCAGTCGTCATTGACGATGACCCGGTCGAATTCCGCGTAATGCGACATGTCGGCGATCGAATCACGCAGCCGACGCGCGATGACTTCTTCGCTGTCGGTCTTGCGATCTCTCAGACGCTTTTCCAGCTCGGCCCGTGAGGGCGGCAGGATAAAAATGGAAATGCAATCCGGCTGTGCCTTGCGCACTTGCTGCGCGCCCTGCCAGTCGATTTCCAGGATCACGTCGTGGCCGGCGTTGCGCAGCGCGTCGACCTGGGCTCGTCCCGTGCCGTAGAAGTTGTCGAACACCTGGGCGTGCTCGAGAAAGGCGCCAGCCTTCTTCAAGCGGTCGAACTCTTCCACGGAAACGAAGTGATAGTGCTGGCCGTCGATCTCGTGTGGCCGCGGCTTGCGTGTGCTGTGCGAGACCGACACCTTGAGGGCGGGGTTTCGCTTGAGCACTTCATTGACCAGGCTGGTCTTGCCGGCGCCTGACGGTGCGGCGATCACGAACAAGCAGCCGCGTCGTTTGGAGCCTTGAGTCATGGCGCGGAAGTCTAGCGAGGCGTGACGCATGCCCCAAGGGGCCATATCCCACTTCCGCGTGGTCCGGCTACAACCCATGCAGGCATTTCACGGGGTACGACATGCGCCTGGTCAATCAGAACTGGTGGTTCACGACGTTGCTGGTCTCCCAGCACAAGCACTGCCCGCCGCTCACCAAGGACATCAAGTGCGACGTGGTCATCGTCGGGGCGGGGTTTGCCGGTGTCTGCGCAGCGGCGCAATTCCTGCGCAAGGGCCTCAAGGTCGTGCTCATCGACAAGAACATCGTCGGTGGCAGTTCGTCGGGCCGCAGCGCCGGCTTCCTGACGCCCGACAGCGAACTCGAACTCCACCAGCTGAGTCGCCGCTATGGAAACAAGGCCGCGCGCGAGATCTGGGATGCGCCGGTGAGCGCCATCGAGGGCCTGGTCCGAAACATCGAGAAGTACGACATCCAGTGCGGCCTGCTGAAGCAGGATTCGCTGTTCCTCGGCCTCGGCAAGGGTGGCTACGATGCGGCCAAGGCCGAGCTCGAATGCCGCGAGGAAGTCGGTTTCACCGACCAGAAGCTATACGACGAGGCGCAGCTCAAGAGCATCCTCGGCTCGCAGGGCTACACCGCGGGCATCCGTTACGGCGGGACCTACGGGATCAACCCGCTGCAATGCCTGCAGGGCTTCAAGGACGTGCTGCTCGACGACGGCATGCAGATCTTCGAGGCCACCGCGATGAAGCGCATCGAGGGCCACACCGTCTACACGCACGCCGGCAGCATCACCGCGGACAACATCATCGTCGCGGTGGACAAGCTCGAGCCGCATATCAGTCCGCTGTCGGCCGAGTGCTTCCACGCGCAGACCTTCCTCAGCGTCACCGAACCGCTCACCGATCGCGAGCTGAAGATCCTGTTCCCCTCGGGCGAACAGATGCAGTGCTGGGACTCGAAGCTGGTCTACACGTATTTCCGGCTGACCAAGGACAACCGCCTGCTGGTCGGCGGCGGCTCGGCGCTCACCACCTTCCTGAAGGACGCGTACAACAACCCGGGAATCATCAAGCGCGTGATCGCCGACTTCTACGAACACTTCCCGCAGCTGCGCGACGTGTCGTTCATCCAGTTCTGGCCCGGCCAGATCGACACGACGCGCGACCTGCTGCCCACCATCGTGAAGCCGAAAGACCAGCCGCACATGCGGTTCATCTTCGGCTGCGTGGGTATTCCGTGGGCCGCGTTCACCGGCACGTTCGCGGCGCGCAACATCCTCGGCGACGCGGACGCGGAGTACGACAAGTACTTCAACTACTTCTCGAACGAGCGCGATTTCTGGCTGCCGAGCAGCCTCGGCAAGGTGATCGGCAAGCCGCTGCTGTTCTCGCTGTCGAACAGCTGGGCGAAGTTTCGCCAGGTCGACAAGCTGCGCGAGCGCGGGGCGGAGAAGGAGTTCTAGCTACTTCGCCTTCGCGGCCTCGAGCACCGGCAGCACTTCGGTGAACCGGTTCCTGGTGGCATCCGCGATCATGGCGTCGAGTCGCGCGGGATCCGCGGGCAGTCTTGCGCCGCCATCCAACAATGCCTGGAAAGCGCCCGGAGAGTTCAGCTGTTCGATGGCGGTCCTTCCCTTCGAGTCAGCGGCGTTGGGGTCCGCGCCGGCATCCAGCAGCAGCTTTATCGCCTCCGCGCCGTCCTGGTAGAAAAGCGCGGTCTGGCCCCATTGGTCGCGAGCGTTGACGTCGGTGCCCGCCGCGATCAGCGGCCGCTTTTCCTTCATGAAATAGCGATCGAACAGCGCGGTGCGCCCGGATTTGTCGCGCGCATGGGGATCGGCGCCTCTCTTGAGCAGTGCGGTCGTGACGCCTTCGTGGTTCGAATTGAAAAGCGGCGTCTTGCCTTCGTTGTTGCGTATGTTGGGGTCCGCGCCGGCGTCGATGAGCAATTCCACGACCCTCGCGGGATCGAAGGTGGCCGCGCCGGGCGCTTCGTCGTCCGGTGGCATGCTGCCCGCGGCCAGCCAGAGGAGCGAGCCGCCATCCTTCTCCTGGCGATTGACGTCGCGATAGTGCGGCAGCGCGAGTTCGACGATCCCGGGTTGGCCCGAGTCGACGCTCCACGAGATGAACATGCGGGCATCCGGGCCCTTTCGCAGCGCGCCCTTCGCGATCATGGCGCGCGTGAGCTCGACGTCACCGCAGCGCGCGGCCGCGGATATCGGGGGTTCTCCGCCTTCGTCCCCATCGACGACGTTCACGGGTGCGCCGGCGCGGACGAACTCGAGGGCCAGGTCCGTCTTGCAGGCGTAAGCCAGGGCCTGCAGTCCCAGACCGGCGTCCCTCGAACGGAAATTCCAGCGCTCGCCGCGCAGCTTTTGCATCGTCGAGGCGTCTCCGTTCACGAAGCTTTCGACCCCGGAAACCTTGTCGATGGCATCTTCGATCTCGGGGACGATTGCAGGCAGTTGGAATTTCTTGTCTGTCCTGTCGGTGGCCGCGATGGAAATACCGAACCGGCCACCGTAGTCGTACACGAACTTGTGGCGATCCCCGATGCTCACCCGCGTGGTGCAGGAGGGCTGGTCGGTGAGTTCGTCATCGTAGTAGCCGTCGAGCGCGAAATAGTTCGCCCGGCGCAGCAGCTCGAACAGCGGCGCAAGAGTCGCCGGATCGACGTGCCACCGGTGCTGCCCGCGCACCACCACGTTCTGTCGCCCTGCGTAGTAGACCTCGCCATCGCCCCGCAACTCCACGCGGTACGCCGGGCAACTCCCCATGCAGATGGTGCGACTCAGCGCGATGACGGTCGTTGCGGGATCCGGGTCGGCGGGAAAACTGCGATCAGCAGGACCCGCGTAGTCCGTGGTCTGGCCCTCGAGGATGAACTCGAGCCGCGCGGGCATGGCACGCCCTTCGCTGACGAAAGGCTTGAAGCGCAACGAACGCACGATACGCATGGCCTGGTCGCGCCGGGCGCGCGAGCCTTCCTTCAATCGCGCCGCCGTGACGGCGCCTTGCTCGTCGACCCCGAGTTCGAACGTCCAGCTGGCGTACTCCTGGTGATCCCGGGAAATATCCCGCCACGGCAAGGGGACCTTGGGAATCGGCTTGATCACGTGCGCGAGGATTTCGTCCTGGTCCGCGATGGAGATCGGCTGAGCCTGGGCAGCAGCCCACGCCGGGGCCAGGACGAGACACATCGCAATGGCTTGCCAGCCCCGCACGGACGCGTGCGTGCGGCGCTTCATTCGACGTTCTGCACCTGTTCGCGCATCTGCTCGATCAGCACCTTCATGTCGACGCTGATGCGCGTGGTGTCCAGGTCCTGTGACTTCGAAGCCAGCGTGTTGGCCTCGCGATTGAGCTCCTGCATCAGGAAGTCGAGGCGCCGGCCCGCGGCCTCGCCGCTGCCCATGATCCGGCGTGTTTCCTCGATGTGGCCGGTGAGCCGGTCCAGCTCCTCGGCGACGTCGAGCCGCTGCAGCTGCATGACCACTTCCTGCTCGATGCGCTCGCGGTCGACCACGGCGAGCAGCTCCGCCACGCGTTCATTGAGTCGCGTACGCACGCGCGCCTGGATCTCGGGCAACCGGGTGCGCACCTGGCCGACCAGGCCGCCGAGCCCGGCGCAACGCTGTTCGATGAGCTCTCCCAGCCGCTTGCCCTCGCGCAGGCGCATGGCGCCGAGCTCGTCGAGGGTCTGCTGGAACAGCGACTTTCCCGCGACTAACAAGGCCTCGGTGTCCGGCGAGGCGGTCTCGACCACGCCCGGCCAGCGCAGAACCTCCACGGCGTCGACCGCGGCGCCGGGGATTTCCCGCAGGACCTGTCCGACGGCGGCCGCGACCCGGCCGAGCGCCGTGGCGTCGACGCGCAGCTCACGCTCCCCGCCCTGCGTGCCCCGCAGGTGCATGGTGCAGTCAACCTTGCCGCGCTTCAGGTGCTTTGCCAGCAGTTGACGTAAGTCGGATTCCAGCGGCCGCAGTTCCTCGGGTAGCCGGAACCCAGGCTCGAGGTAGCGGTGGTTCACGCTGCGAAGCTCGCAGGTCAGGGTTCCCCAGCTGCCGGCAAGCTCGCGCCGTGCGAATCCCGTCATGCTTGCGATCATGGGGTGTTGTGAAACTCTTCTGCCAAACGCGGGGTGCGGTAAAGTGCGCGGCAGTTTATCAGACCCCACCCGCCTGCCTTGCGCATCGAATACGCCGAAGTCAGCCTGCTAGGCAATCGCACCGACAATCAGGATCGCGTCTCGGTCGCGGTCTCGGAGCATTCGGCGCTGCTCGTCGTCATCGACGGCATGGGCGGCCATTCCGATGGCGCGAAGGCCGCCGAAACGGCCATCAAGACTTTGCAGGAGCAGTTCTGGCACACGCCACAACCGATCCTCGATCCGCTCGGCTTCCTGCACCTGTCACTGGGGCGCGCGCACGAGGAAGTCGCGAAGCTCGGCGCCAACCTGCCCCTGGAACTGCGGCCGCGCGCCACCTGCGCCATCTGCCTGGTGCAGAACGGCAGCGCGTTCTGGGCGCACATCGGTGACAGCCGGGTCTATCTTCTGCGTCGTGGAAAAGTCTTCAAACGCACGCGCGACCACAGCCACGTCGAATTCCTGTTGCGCGAAGGCGTCATCACGGCCGACCAGGCGATGACCCACCCGATGCGCAATTTCGTCGAGTGCTGCCTCGGCGGCGAGCCTTTCCTGCCGGAGATGACGGTCGGGCTGCGCGAGCCGCTGGAAGCGAACGACGTGCTGCTGGTGTGCTCGGATGGCCTGTGGGGCGGCCTCGAGGACGCCGACATCGCGGGCGCGTTTCCGCTGGCGCGCGCACCGATCCGCGACGAGCTGCAGCGGCTCGCCGAGCGCTCCGTGAGCGTGGTCGGCGCCGGCAGCGACAACACCTCCGCCGCCGTGGTGCGCTGGATAGGAAACGCCTGATGAATGCCCGGCCGAGCGGTCGCGCACCAGACGAGTTGCGCGCCGTGCGCTTCACGCGTCAGTTCACGCGCCATGCCGAGGGTTCGGTGCTGGTGGAGTTCGGCAACACGCGCGTGTTGTGCACCGCCAGCGTGGAAGAGGGCGTGCCCGGCTTCCTGCGCGGCAAGAACCAGGGCTGGGTCACGGCCGAGTACGGCATGTTGCCGCGCGCCACCCACACCCGCACCGCGCGCGAGGCCGCCAAGGGCAAGCAGACCGGGCGCACGCAGGAAATCCAGCGGCTCATCGGCCGCTCGCTGCGCGCCATCACCGATCTCACGGCACTCGGCGAACGCACGGTCACGCTCGACTGCGACGTGTTGCAGGCCGACGGCGGCACGCGCACCGCGGCCATTACCGGGGCCTACGTCGCGCTGGCGGACGCATGCGATGCGCTGGTCGCGAAGCGCCTGCTGGCGGTGCCGCCGCTTCACGGTCAGGTGGCCGCGATCTCGGTGGGCATCTGCAACGGCATCCCGGTGCTCGATCTCGACTACGCCGAGGATTCCGGCGCCGAGACCGACATGAACGTGGTCATGAACAATGGCGGCGGCTTCATCGAAGTGCAGGGCACGGCCGAAGGCCACGCCTTCCGCCGACACGAGCTCGATGCGCTGTTGAATCTCGCCGCGAGCGGCATCGCACGCCTGTTCCAGATGCAGGCCGAGGTGCGCGCGGCCCACTGAGCCGTCGCCGCACGTCCCATGACGCGTCGCGTGGTGCTCGCTTCAGGCAATGCCG
Organism: Steroidobacteraceae bacterium; assembly: GCA_036274075.1. Lineage (GTDB taxonomy): Bacteria > Pseudomonadota > Gammaproteobacteria > Steroidobacterales > Steroidobacteraceae > CADEED01. The sequence continues at coordinate 6,666 of DASUGK010000133.1, forward strand.
GCAAGCTGCGCGAGTTTTCCGAGTTGCTCGCCGGCAGCGGCTTCACGCTGCTGCGCCAGTCCGAATTCGGCATCGTTCCGCCACCCGAAACCGGCGGCACCTTCCTCGAGAACGCGCTCATCAAGGCGCGCAACGCCGCGCGGCATTCGGGGCTGGCGGCTATTGCCGATGACTCGGGCATAGAAGTCGACGCGCTCGGGGGTGCGCCCGGCGTGTACTCGGCGCGCTATGCCGGCGAAGGCGCCAGCGACGAAGAGAACCTGGCGAAGTTGCTGGGTGCGCTGCAGGGACTGCCGCCCGAGCGGCGCCGCGCGCGTTATCGCTGCGTGATCGTGTTCGTCGAGCACGCCGATGATCCGCGGCCGCTGATCGGCGAAGGGACGTGGGAGGGCCGCATCATCGATGCGCGGCTCGGCGATGGCGGTTTCGGTTACGACCCCTCGTTCGTCGCGCTGGGTGAGTCGCGCACGGTCGCGCAGATGCCCCCTGCCGAAAAGAACCTGCAGAGTCACCGCGGCCAGGCGATGCGCGCATTCCTCGCCTGCCTCGCCGGGAGGCGGCGCGCGTGAAAGCGCCGCCGCTCGCGCTGTACGCCCATTTCCCGTGGTGCGTGCAGAAGTGCCCGTATTGCGATTTCAACTCGTACACGCTCAAGGAGCCGCTGCCCGAGCAGCGCTACATCGACGTGCTGTTGCGCGATCTCGAGGCGCAGGTGCCCGCGGTCGCGGGCCGGCCGCTGACCAGCATTTTCCTCGGCGGCGGCACACCGAGCCTGTTCTCGCCAGCGGCGATCGCCGGGTTCCTGGATCGCGTGCGCGCGCTGCTTTCGCCGGCAGAAGGACTCGAGGTCACGCTCGAAGCCAATCCAGGCACCATCGAACGCGGGCGTTTCAGCGAGTACCGCGCGGCGGGCGTCACGCGCGTTTCGCTCGGTGCGCAGAGTTTCGATGCGAAACAGCTCGCGCGACTCGGCCGCATCCACTCCGCGGACGAAACGCGCGTCGCCGCCGAAGAACTGCACGCGGCCGGCCTCGACAACTTCAACCTCGATCTCATGTACGCGCTGCCGGAGCAGACACCCGACCAGGCGCTGGCGGACCTGCGCGCGGCGCTGGCACTGGTGCCCGCGCACCTGTCGCAGTATCACCTCACCATCGAGCCCGGCACGGTGTTCGCCGCCGCGCCGCCCACTCAGCCCGCCGACGAAGTCGTGGATGAAATGCTCGACCGCTCGCTGCGGATGCTCGAAGAGCACGGGTTCGAGCAATACGAAGTGTCTGGATACGCGCGCGCCGGCCGGCGTTGCGCGCACAACCTCAACTACTGGACCTTCGGCGACTACCTCGGCATCGGTGCCGGCGCCCACGGCAAACACACCGATCCCGCGCGCGAGCTCATCGTGCGCACCCAGCAGTGGCGCGAACCGCGGCGCTACCTCGCCGCCGAGCCCGGCGCGCACTCCCGCAAGCCGGTCGAGGTTCGCGATCTGCCGTTCGAATTCGCGATGAATGGCTTCCGCCTGGTGGAGGGCTTCTCGGACGAACTTTTCGAGGCGCGCACCGGGTTGAAGGTCGAGGTGCTCGAGCGTGAATTGGCCAGGCAGCGGGAGGACGGGCTGGTGCAGCGCAGCCTCGGCCGATGGCGCGCGACGGCGAAAGGCTTCCGATTTCTCAATGACATACTGGTAGCGCTACTACCCGACACCGAATCCCGGCGCCCCCGGTGACGGCCGCCCGCCCGTTGGGCAGGTTTATGCACAGATGCCCCTTGACGGAAACCCAATCAATGGGATTACGGCGCATTTCAGTCCTGTTGCAGGATAAACAGGCATTAACTATTTGAATTATATGCACTTAATATCTTGGTCATTATTTGACCAAGGTAACGGATTCGCGAATTTCTTCGCTTTTTTGGATTTCGCAACCCCCGCTACCCACAGAGTTATCCACACTTTCTGTGGATAACGGCGAGGCGGTTTTTGCCCTTGAGATAGCCGGATCGGCCCGCTAGACTGCGCGCCCTTTTTTCTAAACCCCGGCCGGCAAAATCCGCCCGGTAGAGAGAAACCCATGAAAGCCGACACGCATCCGGACTACAAAGAAATCAATGTTTCCTGCACCTGCGGAAACACGTTCAAGACGAAGTCGACTCTGGGACACGACCTGCAAGTTGAAGTCTGCGCGAACTGCCACCCCTTCTACACGGGCAAGCAGAAGATCCTGGACACCGCCGGTCGCGTGGACAAGTTCCGCAAGAAGTACGCAGCCGCCACCGGCCGCTGACGAACTTCCCCGGCCATCAACGCCACTCATCAGGGCGCCCCTTCGAAAGAACGGGCGCCCTTTTGTTTGCTTGTAATCGAGCGCCCGGAACTTGTTGTGGCAGCGCCGTATCGTAGTTAAATACGCGCTCGGCCCGCTCGCGGAGACCATTCAATGAAGCGCATCCAGTTCCTCGTGTTGACTGCGGCGACGGTGGCCAGCCTGCTCGTCGCAGCTTGCGGTTCGAACCCGGCGACCGGCGGCAAGACTGTCGTCATGGGTTCCTGGGAAGGCGAGAAGAAAGCCACCGCGAAGCACCACCAGGAGATCGTCAAGGCGCTCGGTCTCTACGACGACCAGGCCACCCAGGAGTACGTGAACCTGGTCGGGCAACGCGTCGCGCGGGTCAGCGACCTGCCCAACGAGGAATTCAAATTCTTCGTCATCGATGACGAGGCCATCAACGCCTTCACCACCGGCTGCTGCAACGTCTACGTGAATCGCGGCCTGCTGCTGAACATCAATTCCGAGGCGGAGCTCGCCGGCGTGCTCGGTCACGAGATCGGTCACATCACCGCGCGCCACCCGGCGAAACGCCAGACCCGCGGCATGGCCGCGCAGCTCGGCGCGATGGCGGCCGCCATCCTCACCGGCTCCAGCGCCATCGGACAGCTCGCCAATATCGGCGCGAGCGCGTGGATGATGGGCTATGGCCGCGAAAACGAAATGGAGGCCGACCGTCTCGGCATGAAGTACATGGTCAAGGCCGGCTACAACCCCGAGTCCATCGGCCACGTGTTCAACATGTTCCAGGCCGGCGAGAAATTCGAGCGCCAGCGCGCGGCGGCGGAAGGCCGCGAGCCGCGGCTGTACCACGGCGTGTTCTCCAGCCATCCGAGCCCGGACGAGCGCGCGGTGCAGGCGGCCAAGGGCGCGGGAAACATCAAGGACGCGCCGCCCGGCGGGTGGATAGAGCGCCACGACGAGTACCTGACCACCATCAACGGCATCGCCTACGGCACCAGCAAGGCGCAGGGCATCGTGCGTGACAACCGCTTCTATCACGCCGACATGGGCATCACGGTGGCGTTCCCGCGCGGCTGGACCATCGAGAACACGCACGATCGCCTGCTCGCATTCACACCGCGCAAGGACGCGATGATGATGATCATGATCGACAAGAAGCCGGCCAAGCAGGCGCCGCGCGAGTTCATGCTCACCAAGCTGCAGGGGCAATCGGTGTTCAAGGGCGAGCCGATCACCACCAGCGAGGGCAATGAGGGCTACGCCATCGTGGCGCGCACCGGCTCGCCGATCGACAACGGCGCCGGCCCGGTGCGCTGGGCCTGCGTGTACCGCGGCGAGAGCGCCTATATCTTCGCCGGCGCGAGCCGCTCTGCGATGGAAGGCGTTCCCGAGATCGACGGCCTGATCATGTCGGTGGCCACCACACTGCGCGGCCTCAAGCCTTCCGAGTTCCCGCTCGCCGAGCCGTATCGCCTCAAGGTCGTCAGGGCGACGGAAAAGACCAGGCTCGCGGACTATGCCGCGGACATGCCCGAGGACAAGTTCAAGAAGGAAACCCTCGAGCTGATCAACGCGATGTATCCGAACAAGGAACCGAAGCCGGGCTCACTGTTCAAGATCGTCGAGTAATGCCGCACGACGGTGCGCGCATTCACGCGGCCGTTACCTTGATTCCCGTGCGCGGGCGTGTAAGGCTCCCGCCGTTCCCCCTTGACCCACGCGCCGCGCAGATTGCAGGGCAGCTCTGAAATGTCGGACAGAAAACTCGATATCGTCGATCCCGCGACCGGAAAGAAGGCCTCGCTACCCGTGCGCCCGGGGACCCTGGGGCCCTCGGTGGTCGACATCACCTCGCTGCCCCGGGAATTCGACGCTTTCACGTTCGATCCCGGCTACGGCGCGACCGCGGCGGTCGAGAGCAAGATCACCTATATCGATGGCGAGGCCGGCGTGCTTCTGCACCGTGGCTATCCCATCGAGCAGCTCGCCGAGAAGAGCTCGTTCATCGAGGTCGCCTATCTACTTCTGAACGGCGACCTGCCGGGCAAGGGCCAGCTCGACGAGTTCGAGCACAGCATCCGCAACCACACGATGATCAACGAGTCGTTGTTGCGCTTCTTCGGCGGCTTCCACCACAACGCGCACCCGATGGCGATGGTGTCCGCGGTGGTCGCGTCGATGTCGGCCTTCTACCACGACTCGATGGACATCCATAACCCGCGGCACCGCGAGATCTTCGCCCACCGCATCGTCGCCAAGCTGCCGACCATTGCCGCGGCCGCGTACAAGCACTCGCTCGGGCAGCCGTTTGTCTACCCGCGCAACGACCTCAATTACTGCGCGAACATGCTGCACATGTTCTTCGCGGTGCCCTGCGAGAAGTACATCGTGGACCCGGTCGCCGCCGAGGCGCTCGACCTGCTGTTCATCCTGCACGCCGACCACGAACAGAATGCGAGCACCTCGACGGTGCGGCTCGCGGGCTCGACCGGCGCGAATCCTTACGCCGCGATCTCCGCCGGCGTGTCGGCGCTGTGGGGCCCGGCGCACGGCGGCGCCAATGAGGCCGTGCTCGAGATGCTGGAACAGATCGGCACCGCCGACCAGATCCCGAAGTACCTGGCGATGGCCAAGGACAAGTCCAGCCACTTCCGCCTGATGGGTTTCGGCCACCGCGTCTACAAGAACTTCGACCCGCGCGCCAAGATCATCCGCGACATGTGCCACAAGGTGCTCAAGAAGCTCGGCAAGCCGGACAACCCGCTGCTCGAACTCGCGCAGCACCTCGAGGAAATCGCGCTCAAGGACGAGTACTTCGTCGCGCGCAAGCTGTACCCGAACGTCGATTTCTACTCGGGCATCATCTACTCGGCGCTCGGCATTCCGCGCTCGATGTTCACGGTGATGTTCGCGATCGCGCGCACCGTCGGCTGGGTGGCCCACTGGCAGGAGATGATCGCCGATCCGGCGATGCGCATCGGCAGGCCGCGCCAGCTCTACACCGGCCCGACGCAGCGCGACTATCAATCCATAGACAAGCGCCGCTGACGCGGCGCGCCGCTACTGCGCGGGCGCCCCGATATCCAGCAACACCTCGAGCTCCGCCGCGTCGATGCGGCGCATGGGCTTGCCGTCCACCGGGCTGACCGGCGCCTGGCGGATGCCGTCGACCGGAAACACGGTCGCGTCCACCGTATGGTCGTCGTAATCGAAATGCACGCCGGGATAGGCCACCACGCGATCGGCGCCATAGCGCACGCGCCGCTCCACGACCTCGTGGTCGATACCGAGATCCATGAGCCGGATGGCGATCGACTCGGCGCGCTCGGCGAACAGGTGCAGCTGGATGTCGTTGTGCTCGGTGGCGGTGCCGCTCAGCACCGGGCCGACGAGACGCGGCTCGAAATCCGACAGCATCTGCATGGCCGAGAGTGCGGCGTTGCGTTGCGCCGCGAGTGATTCGTCGTGGCGCGCGCCGCCGAACAGCCGCTGGTATTCCGCCAGCGCATCCTCGATCTCGGTGTTCTTCGGCAGCACCGAGCCATCGGTGACGCCAAATCGCTCGGCCGCCTTGCGCTTGGCCGTGAGGAAATCACGGATGCCCTGTTCGGACATGATGCGCGCGGCTTCCTGGGCGAGCGCCCGGCGCAGGTTCTCGGCGCGTGGCGACAGCTTCTTCATGCGGGATCGGGTTCCCTAGAAGATCGGGTCCGTGCCGCCCTGCGGCTGATCGGGTGAATTCGAGTCGATCGACTGCATGCCCTCGGTACCACCCCGATATCCCTCCTCCGTCGGCAGCATGTCCGCGCGGAAATATTCGCTGACCGGATCCAGGTCGGCATTCCTGGTGCCGCCGGTGGCCGCATTCACCTTGAGTTCGATGATGCCATCGGGAATCGGACGCGTCTTTTCCGGCACGCCGCGCAAGGCCTCCTGCATGTACTCGACCCAGATCGGTACCGCGGTGCGTGCGCCTTCCTCGATGGCGCCGAGCGGAGTGTTGTCGTTCTTGCCGACCCACACGCTGGCGACGATGCTGTCGTTGAATCCATTGAACCAGGTGTCGACCGACTGGTCGGTGGTGCCGGTCTTGCCGCGCAGGTCGCGGCGGCCCAGCGCCAGCGCGCGCCTGCCGGTGCCTCGCGTGATCACCTCGCGCATGATGTCGTTCATCAGGAAGCAGACCTCCGGCGAGATCACGCGCTCGGCCGGCGTGGCATGGCGTTCGCTCGCCGGCAGCGGCGTCGGCGCCACGTGCGTGGCGCTCACCGGGATCTGCCTGGCACTCTGGGCATCCGAAACCGCATAGATGGGCTGCGCGCATTCCGCGCACACCGCGTGTGGATCCGCCGTGAAGAGCACTTCGCCCGCGGGCCCTTCGATGCGATCGATGTAGAAGGGTTCGACCTTGTAACCGCCGTTGGCGAATACCGCGAAGCCCGTGGCCACGTCGAGCGGCGTCGACTGCAGGCTGCCGAGCGCCAGCGTCAGGTTGTTGGGGATGTGGTCGCGCTCGGGCGTGAAGCCGAAGGCCTTCACGTAGTCGACGACCTGCCTGATGCCCAGTTCCTTGAGCAGCCGGATCGACACCAGGTTGCGCGAATTCACCAGCGCGTCGCGCAGGCGCGTAGGCCCGCCGAATCCGCCGCCGGAATTCTTCGGGCGCCACACCTCCTCGAGTCCCGGGTCGTCCATGATGATGGGCGCATCGAGGATCACCGAAGCGGGCGTGAAATTCCCGGCGAGCGCGGCGGCGTACATGAACGGCTTGAAACCCGAACCCGGCTGGCGCTTGGCCATGGTCACGCGGTTGAACCTGCCCTGCCCGGCGGCGAAATAGTCGAAGCCGCCGACCAGCGAGAGGATGGCGCCGTTGTTGGGATCGAGCGCGATCAATGCGCTCTCGGCGTCGGGCACCTGCGCCAGCGCGGCCGGTGCATCGGGCTTGTCGCCGCGCACCACGTGCACGACGTCGCCACGCGCCAGGATCTCTGGCGCGCTCTTCGGTTCGGGTCCCGGGGCCAGGTCGCTGTTGCTGCGTTTGCGCGCCCACGACATCCCTGCCCATTCGACCGTGGCGAGCCCGGCGCCTTTCACGTAGACCCTGGCCTGTTTCTCCGCGACGCTGATGACGATGGCCGGATCGACGTTGCCCACGCGGCCGTACTCGTCCAACAGCTTTTCCAGCGCCTCCGGGGTCTCGTCGCCCTTGAGCTCGACCTTGCCGGCCGCGCCGTGCCAACCCTGGCGGCGGTCATAGTCGACCAGGCCATTGCGCAGCGCGCGGTTCGCGGCGGTCTGCAATCGGCCGTCGAGGGTCGTGTACACCTTGTAGCCGGCGTCCTGCGCTTCCGGGCCGAAGCGCTTGATCATCTCGAGCCGCACCATCTCGGCGACGTACGGCGCCTCGACGTCGGACAGCGCGGCGTGCCCCTTGGCACTAACTACTTCCTGCGCGGCGGCCGTGGCCGCGGCCTCGTCGATGAAACCGAGCTCGCGCATGCGGCGCAGCACGTACTTGCGCCGCTCGGTGGCGCCCTGCGGATTGGCGATCGGGTTGTACCGCGTCGGCCACTGCGGCACGCGCGCGAGCGTCGCCGCCTCGGCGAGCGTGAGATCGCCGAGCTGCTTGCCGAAATAGGTTTCCGCCGCCGCGGCGACGCCGTAG
>DASUGK010000134.1:0-5752 GCA_036274075.1 Steroidobacteraceae bacterium
GCCGTGAACCAGGCCCTGAGCACCTATCGCGCGGATTCCGCGCTGAGCCGGTTCAACGCCAGCGATTCACGCGACTGGGTGGAGGTCGATCCCGAACTCGCCGCGGTGCTGCGTTATGCGCTCACGCTGGCCGAGCGCAGCGGCGGCGCCTACGACGTCACCGTCGGCCCGCTGGTGAACTTGTGGGGCTTCGGCCCCGATCCCGCCACGAATCGGGTCCCCGACGCCGCGGCCATCGAGGCCGCGCGCGCGCTCGTCGGCTGGCGCAAGCTGGAGGTCGACCCGGTACGCGACCGCGCGCGCAAGCCGCCGGGCATGCGCATCGACCTGTCGTCGCTGGGCAAGGGTCGCGGCGTGGACCGCGTCGCCGAATACCTCGCCGCGCATGGCGTCGCTAACTACCTCATCGACCTGTCCGGCAAGCTGCGCGCGCGTGGCCGCAATGCGCGCGGCCAGGCCTGGCAGGTGGCCGTGGAGCAGCCGGCGCCCGACGATCCTTCGGGCGCGCCGCGCACCGTGCCGGCCGTGGTGGCCCTGCACGACACGAGCATTGCCACCGCCGGCGACTACCGGCGTTTCTTCGAGAGCGGCGGGCGCCACTTTTCACACATCATCGATCCGCGCACCGGCGCGCCGGTGGATCACGCCACGTTGTCGGCCAGCGCGCTCGCGCCCACCTGCATGGAGGCCGATGCGCTGGCCACGATGTTCATGGTCATGGACCCGGAGGCGGCGCTGCGAGTCGCGGAGTCGGGCCACGTCCCGGCGTTGCTGGTCAGCCGCGACGGCGGCGGATTCAGGCTGCGCTCCAGTTCGTCCTGGCCCGCGCAGTAGTTTGTAGGCGGGCGCTGTCGCGTCTTGCTGCGCAACGCCGACAGGCGCGGCGCAGCCGGGCCGTCGCGCAGGCCACAGAATACCGGCATGTCCAGTCGCCGCAGCCTGTGGTCCATCCTGCGTGGCACTGCCGAAAACTGGCTGGCCGACCAGGCCTCCAGCATCAGCGCCGCGCTGGCGTTCTACTGCGCGTTTTCACTCGCGCCCCTGCTCATCATCATCGTGACCATCGCGGGCTGGATCGTCGGCGACAAGCTGGCGTATTCCTATCTCGATACCCAGGTCACGCTGCTGTTCGGTTCGCAGAGCGCGAAGCTCATCCTGCAGGCGATGGACAGCGCGCGGTCGGAAGAGGGCACCTGGGCCACCGTCGTGAGCGTGGTGATGCTGCTGGTCGGCGCGAGCACGGTGTTTGCGGCGCTCGAGAGCGCCCTGCAGCAGGTCTGGGGCGGCCGCGATGCCGTGCGGCGCGGCTGGCGCGCGTTCCTGCGCGCGCGCCTGGTGTCCTTCGGCTTCATCCTCGCCATCGGCTTCCTGCTGCTCGTGTCGCTGACGCTGACCACGGCGCTCGCGGCGCTGCGTGGCTACGCACTGCGCCACTTCGAGGGCATGGTGGGAGTGTTCGCGGGGCTCGATTTCCTGTTGTCGATCGCGCTGGGCACCGGCCTGGTGGCGCTCATGTACCGCTACCTGCCGGCGCGGCGGCTGCCCTGGAGACAAGTGCTGCTGGGAGCGCTGGTCACCGCGCTGCTGTTCCACCTGGGACGCTGGGCCATTGGCCTGTATCTCGGGAATGCCACGCAGCCGACGGCCTATGGCGCCGCGGCTTCATTCGCCGCATTGCTGCTGTGGTTGTACTACTCGGCGCAGATCTTCCTGTTCGGCGCCGAGTTCACGGCCTGCCTCGGGCAGTCGCGAAAACAGCCCGGCCCGATCTTCTCGCCGACGCCTACTGCCTCGAGATCTTGAACTTGCCAAAGGCGATGCCGAGGTCCCAGCCTTCGCCGGTGCCGCTCAGCGCCAGCGAGACTTCGCCCTTGGTCATGGCCTGCGCCTTGGAGGATTTCACCGCGCCCGCATGCGCCTCGGCGGCGACGTAGGTGCCCAGCACTTCGTCGATATTGTGGACGCCGGCGAACTCGCCATGGCCATCACGAATGGTCGACTTGCCCGCGGTCAGTCCACCGCCGCGCGCCGCCAGTTTCACTGCCATCGACTGGCCGTTGCTGCAGGTGATCGTGCCGGTGCCGTCGGCGCGCTTGTAGAATGCCGACCAGCCACTCATCGTGTATTTGAGCTTGCAATCCAGGTCGGCGGCCTGGGCCGTGCCCGCGAGGTTGAAGGAACCGACGAGCGCGAGAACCGATAAGAAGCGGATGGTTTTGTTCATGGCGCGACGCTAACCGCGCCGGCGGGGGATGGCAAGATGACGCAAATACCCATCAAGCGGGCCGTGGTACGCGTGCCCGGGGGCATGATGTGGTCCCCCTGTTGTGCGGTGCCCTGCTGGCGACACAGGGCACCGCGTGGACCGAGCGGCGTGTGAACCCGCGCCCGGGCTGAATGCAGGATCGCTGGCTCATCCTCGCGGACGATCTCACCGGCGCCACGGACGCTGGTGCGCAGTTCGCGTGCCGTGGCATCGACGCGTTCGTGTCGTGGGGCGATTCGAGGTTCGCATACGAATCACCGGTCGTCGCCTGGGATCTCGCGACGCGCCAGCTCGAGCCCGCGGCGGCGGCCGCGAAGCACCAGGCCGCCCTGAGGCGCCTGTTGACGCCGGATCGACGGCTGTACAAGAAGATCGATTCGACGCTGCGCGGCCAGCCCGCGGCGGAGATCGCCGCGCTGCGTGCGACGTTGCGCGAGCTTTCGCGGCCGGCACAGGGTGTCTTCGCGCCGGCGAACCCGGCAATGGGGCGCACCACGAGGGACTCGCGCGTGCTGGTGAACGGCAGGCCGCTGGAAGACAGCGAAACCTGGCGCCGCGAGCACAGTTATCGGGATGCCAACCTCGCCGCGATCCTGCGTGATGCCGGCCTCACCGTAAATGCCATCACGCTCGACAACATTCGCGGCGATGCCCGCGCTCTGCGCGCGAAGTTCGAGGACGCCCCGGATTCCATCGTGGTCTGCGACGCGAAGACCGATGCGGACCTGGCCAATATCGTGGCCGCTTCGTTCGACGTGGCCGGATTCTTCATCGGGACGGCAGGCCTGGCGAAGGCGATCGCGGCGCGTTATGCGCTGCAGGAACGGAAGATCCGCGTGGGTGTACCCCCGGCTTCCGGCGTGCTCACCGTGGTTGGCTCCATGGCCAGCGCTTCCCATGCCGCGGTGCGCGAGCTCGCTGCAACTCCGGGAGTCCACCGCGTGTGTCTGTCGCGCCAGCTCTTGCTGGGCGCGTGGCTTGACACGCCAGGGCGGCCCGATGCGGCGTCCCAGATCGCCAGGATGCTGGAGTCCGGCACGGACGTGGTGGTCGAAATCGAACCCGCCTCCGATGCGAAGGCAGGTCCCGATGTCCGGCTGGTCGAGAGGCTGGCGAAATTCCTGACCCCGGCCATGTGGCACATCTCGGGTCTCATCGTCACCGGCGGCGAAACGGCCGCGGCATTGTTCGCCGAGTGGTGGGCGGAAAGCCTCTTTCTCGTCGGCGAAGCCGAGCCCGGACTGGCGCTCGGCATCCTCCCGCTCCAGGACACGCGCATTCCGGTCATCATCAAACCCGGTGCGTTTGGTGATGCTGGCTGCCTTGTACGCAGCCTCGAACGCCTGCGCGTCATCCATCACGGGAGCCCAGCATGAGCCTGCCGACGATCGTCATCACGATGGGAGATGCCGCGGGCATCGGCCCCGAAATCATCATGAAGGCGCTGGCCGTACCCGGCGTGCACGCCTTGTGCCGGCCGCTGGTCATCGGCGATGCCGCGCGGCTGCGGTTCGCGGGGCACCTCGTGGGCAGCCGCTTGCAGGTGATGGCCCGCTCGCAGGCCAACGAAGCGCAGTTCGCGCGCGGCACCGTGGAATGCATCGATCTCGGCGGGGTGCCGGAGAATCTGCCTTTCGGCAAGGTCTCGGGCGTCGCGGGCGAGGCGGCATTTCGTTTCATCGAGCGCGCCGTGCGCGTGGTCGCGGCGGGCGATGCGCAGGCCATCTGCACGGCGCCGATCAGCAAGGAGGCGCTGCATGCCGCCGGGCACCGATACCCGGGTCATACCGAACTGCTCGCCATGCTCACCGGCACGCCGGAAGTGTCGATGATGCTGGTGGCGCCGAAACTGCGCGTCATCCACGTGACCACGCACATGGGACTGCTGGACGCCATCGAGCGCATCGATGCGCCGCTGGTGGAGCGGGTGATCGGCCGCGCGCACCAGGTGCTGGTGCGGGCCGGCATCTTCCACCCGCGCATCGGCGTCTGCGGCATCAATCCGCACGCCGGCGAGAACGGGCTGTTCGGGCGCGGCGAAGAAGCGGAGAAGATCGATCCCGCCGTGCGCAACGCGCAGGCGCGGGGCTGGGAGGTGCGAGGACCCCTGCCCGCGGACACGCTGTTCTTCCTCGCGGCGCGCGGCGACTACGACATCGTGGTCGCCATGTACCACGACCAGGGCCACGGCCCGGTGAAGGTGCTCGGACTCGAGGCCGGCGTGAACATCACCGTGGGCCTGCCGATGGTGCGCACGTCGGTGGACCATGGCACGGCCTTCGACATCGCTGGCAAGGGTGTCGCCGACGAACGCAGTCTCACCGAGGCACTGCGCCAGGCCGCCGAGCTCGCACCTCGCTGATTCCCCAGGAACGGTCGTGGGGCCACGCCCCCGGCCCACCTCGGTCCCAGGTGGCGTGTTTGTTTGAAAATGACCTGTTGTGACCCTTAATGCTCGATAATGATTGATTGGGCTCGCCAGTCGGGCATAAGATGACACCGGTTTCTGGAATTTCGCAGACGAAATTCCTGCCACGTCCGAAAAACGCACCTTGTCCGCGCTCCGTGCGCTTTTCGACACAGGGTCGCCGCCAGCGCCCGCACGCTGGCGGCGATCCGCCTATCTAACTACCCAGTGGATTGCCGCTGCGGGACGAGGATGTCCCGGGTGACGTTGCGCACGTCGTTGGCGCCGGTGAGCGCCAGGCTGACCGCCAGTTCCTTGCGGATGATGTCGAGCGCCAGCGCGACGCCGGCTTCGCCCCGGGCGGCCAGTGCGTAGAGAAACGCCTTGCCCATGAGGCAGCCCTTGGCGCCGAGCGCGAGCGCCTTGAGCACGTCCTGGCCGGTGCGCACGCCGCCGTCGAACAGCACTTCGCAGCGGCCGGCGACCGCCTCGACGACTTCGGGCAGCGCGGAAATGGTGGAGCGCGCGCCGTCGAGCTGCCGGCCGCCGTGGTTCGAGACGACGACGGCGTCGACGCCATGCTCGGCTGCCAGCCGCGCGTCCTCGCGGTCGAGGATGCCCTTGATGATGATCTTGCGCGGCCATTGCTGGCGCAGCCAGGCGAGATCCTTCCAGGTGACGGTTGGATCGAACTGCTGGGCGATGCGCTCGGCGAGTGTCTTGAGGCCGGCGCCCTCGGACATGCGGCCTTCGAGGTTGCCGAAGGTGCGGCGCTTGCCCATGAGCACCTTGAACGCCCATCCCGGCTTCATCGCGATCTCGAACGCGTTCTTCAATGTGAGACGCGGCGGAATGGACAGGCCGTTCTTGGCGTCACGCCGGCGCAGACCCTGCACCGGCATGTCGACGGTGAGCATGATGGCCGAGCAATTGGCGGCCTTGGCGCGATCCAGCAGCTCCACGTTGAAGCCGCGATCGCGCATCAGGTAGACCTGGAACCAGAACGGCTTCTGCACGGCGCTGCGCACGTCCTCGATGGAGCCGATGGACAGGGTGCTCAGGCAGAACGGCACACCGAA
>DASUGK010000135.1:0-15169 GCA_036274075.1 Steroidobacteraceae bacterium
GAGACCAAGCCCGCGCTCGACGCGCTGGAGTCGATCTGCGCGGTCGAGGGCGTGGACGGCGTCTTCATCGGCCCCGCGGACCTGCACGCGTCGCTCGGCCACCCGGGCGAGACCGCCCACCCGGCGATCCTGCCCCTCATCGAGGACGCGATGCGCCGCATCCGCAAGGCCGGCAAGGCGCCGGGCTACCTGTCGCCGGTCGAAGCCGACGCGAAACGCATGCTCGCCGCCGGCGCCCAGTTCGTCGCGGTGGGCGCCGACGTCGGGCTGCTGGCCCGCGGCGCCGAATCCCTGCTCGCCAGGTTCAAATCATGAAACCCGAGATCCTGCAGACCACCAAGCTGTTCGGCCCCACCCAGGAGCGCATGGAGCGCGAATTCACCTGCCTCAAGCTGCACGAGGCGAAGGACCGTGCCGCCTACCTGAAGGAGGTCGCGCCGCGCGTGCGAGCGCTCGCCACCTTCGGCCCGGCGGGCGCGGACGCCAGGCTCATGGACGCGCTGCCCAAGCTGGAAATCATCTCGAACTTCGGGGTCGGGGTGGACGCGATCGACCTCGATGCGGCCAAGCAGCGCAAGATCATCGTCACCAACACGCCCGACGTCCTGAACGATTGCGTGGCCGACACCGCCATGGCGCTCGCCATCAACGTAGTGCGCCGCTTTCCGCAGGCGGAGGGCCACCTGCGCGCGGGAAGCTGGGCGGCGAAGGGCGGCTACCCGCTCACCACCTCGCTCGGCGGCAAGACGATGGGCATTCTCGGCCTCGGGCGCATCGGCGAAGCGATCGCGAAGCGCGCGCAGGCCTTCGGCATGAAGATCCGCTACCACAACCGCCGCAAGAAGGACGTCGCCTATCCCTACGACGCCGACCCGGTCGCGCTGGCGAAGAACTGCGACGTGCTCATGATCGTGACGCCCGGGGGCGCGGAGACCGAGAAGCTGGTCGGCGCCAAGGTGCTCGACGCGGTGGGCCCGCAGGGCTACGTGGTCAACATCGCGCGCGGCTCGGTGATCGACGAGCCGGTGCTGCTGCGCTACCTGCAGGAGAAGAAGATCGCCGGGGCCGGGCTGGATGTCTTCGTGGACGAGCCCCGCGTGCCGCCCGCGTTCTTCACCCTGGAGAACGCGGTGCTGCTCCCGCACGTGGGCAGCGCGACCCAGGAGACGCGCACCGCGATGGGCAACCTCCAGGTCGACAACCTGGTCGCCCACTTCGCCGGCAAGCCGGTGCTGACGCGCGTCGTCTGAATTCATTGCCATTCAATGAATTGCGTCCACCCTGTTCTTGACGCTCAAACTGAGAATGGTTATTGTTCACGATACCTGATGGGCTGAGCGGGCCGCCGCGGTAGCGCCGGTAGCCGGTTCCGCTGCTTCGCCGCAAGGCCCAAACAGCCATTTGCCAGCCAGCAGGCGGCACGTCCCGCCAGTCAGCCAGCGCCAACCTCCTAGGTGGGAGTCGACGCATGAAGACTGGCATCCGTCCGTCCATTCGATTTCGCGCGCTTGCCGGTGCGGCGCTCGCAACCGCCGTCAAGTGCGCGTTCGCTCAAACGCCGGCGCCTCCTGCGGCCACCGAGGAGAAGGTGCTGGCCCCGGTCGTCGTCCACGGCGCAGGCGCGGTGGACTATCGCGCAACCGAGTCCCGCTCGGGCGTCCTGGGCGACCTGCCCCTGCTCTCGACGCCGTATTCGGTCGACGTCATTCCCAAGAGCCTGCTCGTCGATCAGCAGGCCGCGGTTCTCGGCGACTACCTGAAGAACGACCCGTCCGCGACCGTCGGCAACGTGGTGATCGGCTTCGCGAACCTTCGTGGCTTCGCGCTCGGCAGCGACGGCTATCGGCTCGACGGCCTCGCCCTCGGGGCCCTCATGCTGGACGGGCGGCTGTTCCTGCCCAGCTTCGAGCGCATCGACGTTCTCAAGGGTGCGAGCTCGGTCCTCTACGGCGGCACGGCCGCAGCCTTCGGCACCAGCCTCGGCGGAACGCTGAACTACATCCCCGCGGTCCCGCCGGCGGCGGCGCCGGTGCGGGAGGCCTATGCCACCTACAACTCGACAGCCAACGTCGGCGTGGGCATCGACTTGGGCAACCGCCTCGGCGGCGACCGCCAGTTCGGCTACCGGCTCAACGCCGGCGCGCGCGACGGCGATGTCGCCGTAAACGACATGGCATGGGGACAGAACGGGGCATCCCTCGTCCTCGACTGGCGCGTGAACCCCGACCTGCTCCTTGCCGCCGGATTCTACGCGGTGGACAACAAGTACAAGAACATCCAGCCGTTCTTCGTCGGCGCCGCCACCTCGCCCGGTCCCGTGCCCGCGCCCTCGGACGCGCGCCGCAACATCGGTCCGTCCTGGAGCCGTTTCGAGCAGGAGTCGGCACTCGGCTGGGCGCGCGCGGACTGGGCCTTCGCGCCCAAATGGACGCTCACGCTGCAGTTCGGCGGCGGCACGAACGACCGCCCGAACAGCGGCACCCTGGATACGCGCTTCGGCGTGATCGACGACGACGCGGGCAATGCAACGCTGTTCGCGAGCGAGGAGCGCTCGCGCACCGAGGTGCAGACCGGGCAAGCGCTGGTACGCGGCGAATTCGCCACCGGCACGCTGACGCATCGGCTCACGCTGAGCGCCTCCACCTACGAGGAGAAGAACTACTCCACGTTCAATGTCGTGGGCGTCGTCCCAGCGATGCTGAACGGCCCCGACAACACCACTCCGATCCCCGCGTTTACCCCGACGACCGGGCTTCCCTACACCGGGAAGGGGGTATCCAGTGGCGTGCTCGCGACTGACCTGATTTCGTTCGACGAGCGCTGGTCCGTCCTGCTCGGCGGACGCCAGGCGCGGGTCACCACGTATGATGACACCGACACCAAGGTTCCGGGCGGGGAGATCTCCAAGTTCTCGCCAACCTTGGCGCTCCTGTTCAAGCCGACGCCTGCGTCGCTGCTGTACGCCAACTACGCAGAGGGTTTGCAGCCCGGTGGCACGGCACCGGTCGGCGCGACGAACGTCGGCGCCATCATGCCGCCACTCGTCACCCGCCAGTACGAGATCGGCGCCAAGCTCGAGACTTCCGGCCTCACGCTCACGGGTGCGCTGTTCGACATGCGTCGGCCGCTGCAGATCTTCGACTCGACAAACACCTGGGTAGAGGGCGGCGACCAGGTGCACCAGGGCCTGGAACTGCAGGCCACGGGGCGGCTCACGCCGGACCTGCGCGTCGTCACGGGCCTGATGTACCTCGACGCGAAGCAGCAGAGCACCGGGAATCCACTCACCGACGGCAAGCGGGTCGTCGGCGTGCCGGAGTGGACTGCCAATGCGTACCTCGACTACCGCCTCGCCCCCGGCCTGTTCCTGAATGGCGGCCTCTATTGCAGCAGCAGCCAGAAAGTGGATTTGGCCAATCTCCAGTCGATCCCCTCGTGGACACGCCTCGACATCGGCGCCCGGTACGAGACCAAGGTGGGCGGGCGGGGCACGACGTTCCTGTTCGCGGTAGAGAACGTCACGGACCGCAGCTACTGGGCGAGCGCAATCCAGCAGGCCCTGACCCTGGGCGACCCGCTGACGGTCAAAGCCACCGCACGCGTCGCGTTCTGACCGGCATGCCCGCCGCCCGCAGCATCCGCATCTGGGGCTGGGTCCACACGTGGTCGAGCCTCGTGTGCACGCTGTTCCTCCTCTACCTGTGCGTGACGGGGCTCCCGCTCATCTTCCATCACGAGATCGAGGATGCAACCCGCAGCTACGAGGTCCCCGTGCCGGCCGCCGGCACGCCACGCGCAAGCTACGACCGGGTCGTCGAGTCGGCGCGCTCCCGCCACCCTGAGCTTTTCGTCCAGTTCGTGTTCGTCGACGATGAGGAGCCCGAGCTGGTGCATGTGTCGTTCGGGGCGACGCCGCAGGCCCAGGAGGGCAACAAGCGGGTCGTCGTCGATGCTCGGACGGCCAAGGTGCTGGCCGAGCCAGATCCCGAGAGCGGAGTGATGTACGTTCTGTTCAAGCTGCACGTCGACATGTTCGCCGGGCTGCCCGGCAAGCTCTTCCTGGGCGCGATGGGCCTGCTGTTTGTCGTGGCCGTCGTCTCGGGCGTCGTCGTGTATGCGCCCTACATGCGCCGCCTCGACTTCGCGACCGTGCGCACCCGGACCCGGCGCCTGCGGTGGCTGGATCTGCACAACGTGCTCGGCATCGTCACGGTGGCGTGGGTGCTGGTCGTCGGCCTGACCGGCGTCATCAACACCTGGGCCGATCTTGCGATCAAGCTGTGGCAGGTCGACCAGCTGGCGGCCATGACCGCGCCGTATGCCGGCAAGCCCCCGCTCACGCGCGCCGAGCAGGGATCGCTCGAGCGCGCGATCGAGACCGCGCAAGTGGCAATGCCGGATCTCCGCTTCTCCTTCGTCGCCTATCCCGGGACGCTCTTCTCCAGCCCGCACCACTACGCGGTGTACATGCGCGGAACGACGCCGCTCACTTCGCGCCTGCTGAAGCCCGCGCTCATCGATGCCCAGGCGGGCACGCTCACCGACTCGCGCGAGCTGCCCTGGTACATCATGGCCATTCTCGTGTCGCAGCCACTGCACTTCGGCGACTACGGTGGCCTGCCGCTGAAGATTCTGTGGGCGCTGCTCGACCTGATCACTATCGTCGTGCTGGCGAGCGGGATCTATCTGTGGCTCGTCAAGCGGCGGCGCGAGGAGATCGAAGGGATCGACCTGGCCGACAGGCCAATGGCGGGGCGGTGAAGCACGACGCC
Organism: Steroidobacteraceae bacterium; assembly: GCA_036274075.1. GTDB lineage: Bacteria > Pseudomonadota > Gammaproteobacteria > Steroidobacterales > Steroidobacteraceae > CADEED01. Next base: position 4,773 of record DASUGK010000135.1, read on the forward strand.
AAAGCGAGCCCGGGCGGTCGAATCTGGCGCTGGCCGGCCGCAATTGCCGTTACGAGCAGTGCGGGTCTTGTGGCGGCGCTGATTGGCGATGGCCCGTGGGACCTGTTCTCGTCGGCGATGCTCGCCGTTCCCGTGCTGATTGCCGGCGTGGCATGGTGGCGTGCCCACCGGCCCCCGATACGCGCGATCTGACGGAGCTCCCCGGTGGCTCGCGCCGGGGGGCCGTTCGTCAGGAGTCCGCGCCGTTCCAGGTCTGCAGCCAGTTCTGCAGGCCGACCTTCTGCATCAGCTCAAGCTGCGTCTCGAGGAAGTCGATGTGCTCTTCCTCCGACTCGAGGATGTCCTCGAGCAGCTCGCGCGAGACGTAGTCGCCGACGCTCTCGCAGTGGGCGATCGCCTCCTTCAGGACCGGGTGCGCGGCCTGTTCCAGCTTGAGATCGCATTTCAGCGCCTCCGGCGCGTCCTCGCCGATCATCAGCTTGCCGAGGTCCTGCAGGTTGGGCAGGCCCTCGAGGAACAGGATGCGCTCGATGAGCCGGTCGGCATGCTTCATCTCATCGATCGATTCCTTCTTCTCGTACTCCTCGAGCTTGTGCAGCCCCCAATTGCCGAACATGCGGGCGTGCAGGAAGTACTGGTTGATCGCGGTGAGCTCGTTGTAGAGCACCTTGTTCAGGTGCTGGATGACCTGCTTGTCGCCTTTCATTGCGGTCCTCGCGGGGCCGTGGAGAACGACCCGAGTCTAGCGAGGACTACGCCGTCGTGCCCGCAAGAACGACTATCGGATTCGAACGCGTCTCGTTCAGCACTGCGTGCGCGGCGTGCTTGCAGCGACCGCAGCTCGCTCCCACGCCAAGCTGGCACTCGAGATCGCTCAAAGTGCAGGCGCCATGCTGCTGCGCGCATGCCCTGATTTCGTGCTCCGTAATCGCGTTGCAGAGACAGATGTACATGACGTTTAACGCAAATCATTATCATTCAAACTCTTAGCAAACGCAATACTGTGAGCGACCACTTCAAACTAAGGGATTGGTTTTAAATGGAATCATCTATTGACATAAGCAATGCGAATGATTATTGTTCGCTGACGATGAGCCCAATACTCCAGAAACGCGACGATCCGCTCGCCGAAAAGCCGCGCGTCAGCAGCGAGGCGCTCCTCGGCGCGCGCAAGGAGCTGGTGATCGTGCACAACGGCCGCGAGTACCACCTGCGGCTGACGCAGAACGGCAAGCTGATTCTCACCGCGTAGCGTCGGTACCGCCGGGCTCCGCCTCCCATGTGAGCCCGGCGAGCTACGCGGTTTTTCGCGAGCCAGCGAGCGCCGCGGCTGTTCCCTGCAGCCGAGCGTCCAGCCAGCCAGCACTTTCTTCGACCTTGGCTGAAACGAAGGAGCTGGCAGACATGCGCAATGCTGTTCCCGACCCGGACACCGTACGCGCGGAGACGGTCACCGCCGCCCTGCTCTACCTCATGACCCACTATGCGCGCACCGGCTGCCCGCGCCTCGCGCTGTGCGTCTCGCGCCACATGCAGTGTCTCGCCCTGCACCCGGATGTCGCGCCCGTCGTGCGCGACATCTGCGCGAGCCTGCACGGTGTGTGGGGCGAGGCCTCTGGAGTCCCGCAGCGCGAAGGCGCGGTGCACTAGCCCTCCCCAAAGGCGCTTCACGAGCTTGGCTGCCGTCCATCCCTACTCACTCGATACCGCGTCTCACGCGAGCCGGCGCATCGGGCTGCTCGCCGCCGTGACCCTGCACGCGTTCGCCGGCGCCGCGCTGCTCAGCTACGAGCCTTCGCGCCAGGCGCTGTCCGCCGCCGTGCCCATCATGGTGGACCTGATCACGCCGCCGAAGGTCGAAGCCAGGCCCGAGCCGCCGGTAGAGGTCCCGCCGCCGCCCAAGCCGAAGCCGGTCCGCAAGCTGGTGAACAAGGAGCCCGAACCGCCGCCGGTTCTCGCCGCGCCGGTCGAGGCGCCCTGGCCCATCGCTGTCGCGCCACCCCCGCCCGCACCTCCGCCCCCGCAGCCGGCGCCCGCGCCGGTGGTCGTCGCGGCGGCGCCGCCCGTGGCGATGACGCCCCCGATCTTCACGGCGGATTACCTGGAGAACCCGCCGCCCGCCTACCCGTCGATGTCGCGCCGGCTCGGCGAGCAGGGCCGCGTGGTCCTGCGCGTGCTCGTCAGCGCGGGCGGCCGCGCCGACGAGATCCAGATACGCGAATCGAGCGGCCACGCGCGCCTGGACAACGCGGCGCGCGACACCGTGCGCGACTGGCGCTTCGTCCCGGCCAAGCGCGGCGAGACGCCCGTGCCGGCCTGGGTCCTGATCCCGGTGTCCTTCCAGCTGGAGCGTTGAGCCTCGTGGAACAAAGCATCGGCTTCGCGCACTTCCTCGCCCAGACCGACGCCGTCGGCAGGGCGATCCTCGTCATCATGCTCGTCATGTCGGTGGCGTCCTGGTACCTGATCGTCACCAAGGCGATCGCCGGCGTGCTCGAGCGCCAGCGCAGCGGCCGTTTCGTCGCCCAGTTCTGGGACGCGCCCTCGGTCGCCACGGTCGAGGCGCGGCTCGGCGAGGGCCCGGCCGACGAGCCGTTCACGCGCCTTGCCCGGCACGCGCTCGCCGCGCACCGCAAGGGCGACGCGGAGTTCCTCACGCGCGCCATGCGGCGCGTGATCGACGAGAACACCGCGCGGCTCGAATCCGGCCTCACGGTGCTGGCTTCGGTGGGCTCGACCGCACCCTTCGTCGGCTTGTTCGGCACGGTATGGGGCGTGTATCACGCGCTGGTCGCGATCGGCCTTTCCGGCCAGGGTACCCTGGAGAAGGTCGCGGGACCGGTAGGCGAGGCGCTCATCATGACCGCGCTCGGCCTCGCGGTGGCGATTCCCGCCGTGCTCGCCTACAACGGCTTCGTGCGCTCCAACCGCCTCGCGCTCGCGCAGCTCGATGCGTTCGCGCACGACCTCTACGCGGTGCTCACCACCGGGTCGCACGTGGGTGAAACGAAGACCGTGGTGCCGCTCAAGCCCGCGGCGAAGGGAGGCTGAGGGTGGCCTTCGGCGGCTTCACGAAGGAGGGCACGGGCGTGCCGATGGCGGAGATCAACATGATCCCGCTCATCGACGTGATGCTGGTGCTGCTGGTGATCTTCATCATTACGGCGCCGCTTCTTACTCACTCGGTCAAGCTCGACCTGCCCAAGGCCGCGAGCACGCCGAACATCACCAAGCCCGACAACGTGCAGCTCGCAATCGACAGGGAAGGGCTCGTGTACTGGAACGGCGAGGTGCTCGACCGGCAGGGCTGGCGCTCGCACATGGACGGGGCCGCCAGCCAGCGTCCGCAGCCCGAGCTGCACATCCGCGCCGACGGCGACGTGGCCTACCGGCGCGTCGCGGAAGTGATGTCGGACGCCGCAAAGGCGGGTCTGACGCGCATGGGCTTCGTCACGGATCCGAGTGAACGTCCCTAGCCGTCCGTCCTGCCGCGTGTCTCGCCTCAAGCCACTGATTCGATGGCTGCCCTAGTGAAAATGAGACTGATAGTGATTATCATTATGAGATGCCTGTGTCCCTCGATACGCTTGGGGTTCTGCAGTCTGCGCACGTAGTCGCGCTCGCCGCGCCGGCTGGCGCCCCCGAGTGGGCGCAGTGGCTGACCGAGATCGGCTTCCTCCCCGGCGAGCCGGTCGTGGTCCTTGCGCGTGGCCGGCCCGGCGGTGACCCGCTGGTCGTGCGCATCGGCGATTCCACCTTCGCGCTGCGCCGCGCCGAGGCCCTGTGCATCCAGGTCGAGGTCGCCACGTGAACGAAGCGGTGATCCACGTCCACCGCGGCGGCCCGTTGGTCGCGCTGGTCGGCAACCCCAACTGCGGCAAGACCGCCCTCTTCAATCGCCTGACCGGCAGCCACCAGAAGGTGGCGAACTACGCTGGCGTCACGATCGAGCGCAAGGAAGGCAAGCTGACCACGGTCGCCGGCAAGGCGCTGCGCCTGCTCGACCTGCCCGGGGCCTACAGCCTGCACCCGCGCTCGCCCGACGAGGCGATCACAGTGAACGTGCTGAATGGCCGAGCCGAGGGCGAGAAGCGCCCCGATGCCATCGTCTGCGTGGTGGACGCGACCAACCTTCGCCGGCACCTGCGCCTGGTGCTGGCGGTGAAGCGCCTGGGCATCCCCTGCATCGTCGCGCTCAACATGGCCGATCTCGCCGAGCGCGCGGGCGTGAAGGTCGAGGCCGCCGCCCTCGCGCGCGAACTCGGCGTGCCGGTCGTACGCACCGTCGCGGTCGAGGGGCACGGCGCGGACGACCTGCGCGGCGTGCTCGACGCGCCGGAGCTCTGGCGCGGCGAAGGCAACGGCGCCGCCGCGCCGGAGTCGGACGCCCGCGGTGACCACGAGGCGGTGCGCGGCATCCTGAACCGCCTCGGGCTGGACCACGCCGTACCGCACACCGTGAGCGACCGCATCGATCGCGTGGTGCTGCATCCCGTGGCCGGTCCCCTGATCCTCGCCGTGCTGCTGTTCTTCATGTTCCAGGCGGTATTCGCCTGGGCCGAGGCGCCGATGAGCTGGATCGAGAGCGCCACGGCGTGGCTGGGCAGGCTCGCCGGCGGCCTGCTGCCCGAGGGCGCGCTGCGCAGCCTGGTCGTCGACGGCCTGATCGCGGGCGTCGGCGGCGTGGTGGTGTTCCTGCCACAGATCATCATCCTGTTCCTGTTCATCCTCACGCTCGAGGAAAGCGGCTACCTGCCGCGCGCCGCGTTCCTGCTCGATCGCCTGATGGGCGGGGTCGGGCTCTCGGGCCGCTCGTTCATCCCGCTGCTCTCCAGCTTCGCCTGCGCCATTCCCGGGATCATGGCGGCGCGCACCATCGCCAACCCGCGCGACCGGCTGGTGACCATCATGATCGCGCCGCTCATGACCTGCTCGGCGCGCCTGCCGGTCTACGCGCTGCTGATCGGCGCCTTCATCCCGAAGCGCCAGGTGCTCGGCGGCGTCGAGCTGCAGGGACTCGTGCTCTTCGGCCTGTACGTTGCCGGCATCGTCGGCGCGCTCGCGGTCGCCTGGGTGCTCAAGCGCTTCACCTCGGCGCGCGGCCAGGCGCGGGCGCTGATGATGGAGCTGCCGACCTACCACTGGCCGCGCGTGAGGAACGTCGCCATCGGCCTGTGGCAGCGCGTGATGATCTTCGTGCGGCGCGTCGGCGGCATCATCCTCGCGCTCACCGTGCTGCTGTGGTTCCTGTCCAGCTTCCCCGCGCCGCCGGCCGGCGCGACGGGTGCGCCGATCGAGTACAGCCTGGCCGGCATGATCGGGCGGGGCCTGGCGGTGATCTTCGAGCCGATCGGCTTCAACTGGCAGATCTGCATTGCGCTGGTGCCGGGGCTCGCCGCCCGCGAGGTCGCGGTCAGCGCACTCGGCACCGTATACGCGCTTTCGGCCACCGGCGACGACACCGCGCGGGCGCTCACGCCGCTCATCGCGCAGACCTGGTCCTTCGCCACCGCGCTTTCGCTCCTCGTCTGGTACGTGTTCGCGCCGATGTGCCTCGCCACGCTCGCCACCCTCAAGCGCGAGACCGGCGGCTGGAAGATGCCGCTGGTCGCCGCGGGCTATCTCTTCGGGCTCGCGTACCTTGCGTCCCTAATCACGTACCGCACCGTGCTCTGGATCGGGGGCTAGCCTGCATGCGAATCGCCCTCGCCGCGTTGCTGTTCGCTTCGCCGCCTGCCCTCGCCCAGCGCGGCCACGTGCCCGAGTGCTCGCAGTTCGAGGGCATCCGCAAGGTGCGCTGCGAGCGCCACGAGAAGATGTACGACCAGTGCCACGCCATCAGCGGTCCGGCGCACCACGAGTGCGACCGCCAGTTCCTCATCGCGCATCCTCTCGACTGCACGGCGCTCTCGGGCGGCGATGCCGGGACCTGCCAGGCCGAAGTCGAAGCCGTCGCCGCCTGCAAGGACCGCGAAGGGCGCGAGTTCTTCGCCTGCGCACGCGAGCGCCTGCGCGCCGACCCGCGGCATTGAGCGTCATGGATTTCCGCAACTCCGCCAGCCACCCGGCCTCCCGGTCAGGCAGCCAGCATCTCGACTGCCAACTAACCAGGGAGGTCATATGCAAGTCAGCAGGAGGCGGCAGCTTGCCGCCATAGTCGCAGTTCTGTTCGCCGCGCCGCCCGCGCTGGCGCAGCAGCGGCCCGATCAGGTGTTGCCGGAGGTCAGGGTGCGCGCCGTCGCGCCCGAGAGCCCGATCGGGCCCGATACGGGCTACGAGGTGGAGCGCACCTCGAGCGCCATGAAGACCGACACCCCGCTCATCGAGACGCCGCAGTCGGTGACCGTGGTCACGCGCCAGCGCATCGAGGACCAGGGCGCGACCAGCATCCAGGACGCACTCAACTACGCCGCCGGCGTACGCTCGGACGCCTACGGCCTGGACTCGCGCACGGACTCCGTGCGCATTCGCGGCGCGTACCCGACCGAGTATCTCGACGGGCTGCACCGACTCCTCAGCGGCTACTACACGAGCAACGCCCGGGTCGACCCGTATCTGCTGGAGCGCATCGAGGTGCTGCGCGGGCCCTCGTCCATGCTCTATGGCCAGGGGACCACGGGCGGCGTGCTCAACATGGTGTCCAAGCGCCCGCTCGCCGAGGCCCAGCGCGAGATCGGGGTGCAGCTCGGCAGCTTCGAGCGCAAGCAGGTGCAGGCCGATCTCACGGGCCCGCTCACGGCCGACGGCGAGTGGCTCTACCGCGTGGTTGCGCTCTCGCGGCGCTCGGACACGCAGGTCGACTACGTGCCCGACAATCGCGACCTGCTCGCGCCGACGCTGACCTGGCGTCCGAGCGCCCGCACTTCGCTCACGCTGCAGGCGATCGTGCAGCAGGACCACACGGGCTCGACGTCGCAGTTCTTCCCGTGGGACGGCGTCGTGCTGCCCAACCCGAACGGCCAGATTCCGACCAGCCGGTTCATCGGCCGTCCGGGCGAGGACCACTACGACACCGACCGCCAGGAATTCGGCTGGATCTTCGAGCACCGCTTCAGCGACCGCTTGACGTTTCGCCAGCTGACGCGCCAGTCGCGCAACGAGGTGGACTACCAGTCGCTGTACTCGGACTCGTTCTCCAACCCGACCAGCCCCTACCTCGATCCCGCGCAGCGGGTGCTCGGCCGCTTCGGCTACTTCGAGCATCACCAGGCCGATCTGCTCTCGACCGACCAGCAGCTGGAGGGACTGCTGGAGACCGGTCCCGTGCAGCACACGCTGCTGCTCGGCTTCGATACCGCCAGCCAGCGCGACGAGTCGTCCGTCGCGTACGACTCGCCGATCGGGCTGGGCGGCAACGTGCCGGACATCGACGTCTACAGCCCCGTGTACACGACCTACGCGACGCCCGCGCTCGCGGCTCAGCCGGGCACCAAGCTCACGCAGACCGGCGTGTACCTGCAGGACCAGATGAAGCTGGGATCCTGGATCGTGGTCGCCGGCGTGCGCGGCGACCGCTCGGTCAACGCCCTCGCCGGCAGTCCGGACGAGGTCGACAGCGCGACGAGCAAGCGCCTCGGCGTCATGTACCGGCTGCCCGGCGGCTTCGTGCCGTACGTGAGCTACAGCGAGTCGTTCACGCCGGTGGCCGGGACGAACTTCTACGGCCAGCGATTCGAACCCCTGCGCGGCGAGCAGCTGGAGTACGGCGTGAAGTGGGAGTCGCCGGTGCGCCGGCTCGCGTTCAACGCGGCCTATTACGACCTGCAGGAGAAGAACCAGTTCGCGCCGGACCCCGGCAATCCGCTCAACACCGTGCAGGTCGGCGAGACGCACACGCACGGACTGGAGCTCGAGCTGATCGGCCGCGTCCTGGACTGGCTGGACGTGGCCGCGCAGTACACCTACACCGCGATCGACCCGCAGCTGGAGGCGCTGCCCGCGAACCAACTATCGGTCTGGGGAACGGGACGCTTCGCGCTCGGCGGCATCGAAGGCATCAAGGCGGGCCTCGGCGTGCGCTACCTGTCCTCGTTCCAGGACGGCATCGCGCCGACCACGCCGGCCGTCACGCTGATCGACGGCATGCTCGGCTACGAGTCGGGCCGCTGGCGCTATGCGCTCAACGTGCAGAACCTCGGCGACGAGATCTACGTCAGCACCTGCCTCGGGCGCGGCGATTGCTGGTACGGCGCGCGCCGCACCGCGATCCTGAGCGCGGGCTACAAGTTCTGAGGCGCGCGCGCGGCGCGCTGGTCCTGCCGGCTCAATCCCGGACGGTTCCGGATCCGGCGCATCGCGGTCCGCGCGCTCGGCCTTGCCGTCGCTGGTCTGTCGGTAACCGGCGTCGTGATCCCGCTTCGAAAGCTGCGCCCCGCTGGCGCTCGCGCGGGCTCCCGCGCTATCATGCCGTAGCAGTGCTGCGGCGACGCGGCACGATTCCAACGAGGAGGAGACCGCATGAAGATCAGACCGACCCTGCTCGCCCTCGCGGCGAGCGCGCTGGCGGCCGTACCGGCCGCGGCGCAGGAAGTGACGTTCATGACCGGGCCGCAGGGCGGCTCGTGGATCCCGCTTGGCGGCGCGCTGAAGGGCCTGTGGGAGAAGGAGATCCCCGGCCTGAAGATCACCCAGACCCCGGGCGCGGGCATCGCCAACGTGCGCGGCGTGGACGAGGGCAAGGCGCAGATCGGCCTGTCCAACTCGAACACTGCGGTGCTCGGCATCCAGGGCGAGAAGCCCTATCCGAAGAAGGTCACCCACGTCTGCCAGCTCGCCAACCTGTATCCGCAATACTTCCAGATGGTCGCGTCCAAGGACGCGGGCATCCACAGCATCGCCGACCTGAAAGGCAAGCGCCTGGTCACGCAGCCCAAGGGCAACACGAGCGAGCTGCTTACCGACCAGGTCCTGAAGATCAACGGCATGAGCTACCAGTCGCTCGCTAAGGCCAACTTCCAGGCAGCCTACACGGACGCGGTCGCGATGATGAAGGACGGGCACGCGGACGTGTTCACGCTGGGCACCACGGCGCCGGCCTCGGCGGTGATGGATCTCGCCAGCGCGCGCGACGTCGAGCTGATCCCGGTGGATGACAAGACATTCAGCGAGGTGAAGAAGGCGAATGCCGGACACAACAAGCTGATCATCAAGGCAGGCACCTATCCCAAGCAGGACAAGGACGTGCCGGTGATCGGCTACTCCACGCACGTGGTGGTGGCCTGCGACCTGCCCGAGGACGTGGTCTACAAGATGACCAAGGTCGTGGCCACCCACGTGGACGACATGGCCGCCGTGGTCAAGCCCATCAAGGGCTCGACCGCCAAGGACATGGCGCTCGACATCGGCGTGCCCTTCCACAAGGGCGCGGTGAAGTACTACAAGGAAGTGGGAGCGATGTAGGGCTCGCTCGAGCCTGAATCGGAAACGGGGCGGCGGAGCCGCCCCGTTTCGCTTGGAGGAGGCCCATGCTCGACGAAAAGCAAGCCACCACGCCGGCCGCGGCCGTCCTGCGCTGGACCGCGCTCGTCCTCGCGATCGCGATGTCGCTGTACCACATGTACGTGGCCGCGTTCGGCCCGCCCGAGGCGGTCATCTTCCGCGGCACGCACCTGATGTTCGCCACGACGCTGGTGTTCCTGCTGTATCCGTTCCGCGCGGCGGGCGGCTGGGGCTGGCGCGCGGTCGACGCGGTGCTGCTGCTCGCCGGCCTCGGCATGGTCCTGCACATCTTCCTCAACTACGAGTACTACCTCAACCGCATCATCTACATCGACGACCTGTCTCCCGCCGACAAGACCTGGGCCGTGGTCAGCGTGCTGGTCGTGCTCGAAGCGACGCGCCGCGTGATCGGCTGGGCGCTGCCGATTACGGCGATCTGCTTCCTCGCCTACGCGCTGCAGACGCACGTCAAGCTGCCCGTGCTGATGGAGCAGGTGTACCTCTCCACCGAGGGTATCTTCGGCCAGACGCTCGGCGTGTCGGCCTCGTACGTGATGCTCTTCGTCCTGTTCGGCGCCTTCATGGAGAAGAGCGGCACCGGGCAGCTGTTCATGGATTTCGCGCTGTCCATCACCGGCCGCTATGCCGGCGGGCCCGGCAAGGTGGCGGTCGTGAGCTCGAGCCTGTTCGGCACCGTCTCGGGCAGCGCCGTCGCCAACGTCATGGTGGACGGGCCGATCACGATCCCGCTCATGAAGCGCACCGGCTTCCGGCCGCCCTTCGCGGCCGCCGTGGAGGCGGTCGCCTCGACCGGCGGGCAGCTCATGCCGCCGATCATGGGCGCGGCGGCCTTCGTCATGGCCGAGTTCCTCGCCGTGCCGTATGCGCAGGTGGCGCTGTGGGCGCTGGTGCCGGCGTTCCTGTACTACCTCGCCGTCTTCTCCGCGGTGCACTTCGAG
>DASUGK010000136.1:0-43833 GCA_036274075.1 Steroidobacteraceae bacterium
AGATGCACGGAAATCGATATCGGACCTCGGGCAGAGGGGGGGCCGAACCTCATGCCGAGGAGCTACTGGCGCTGAGCGCCGCCGAAGACACGCGCGCACAGCGCGCCGATGGCCCCCAACGCAAGCCAGGTCGAACCGGTGATCAGCGCGTTGTGGGCCATGTTGAACAGCACGTAGGCGGTGATCGCGCCGCCGGTGAGCGGCAGGAGCAGGTGCTTCCCGAAGCGCCTGCTCTTCTGCCGCCACAGGAAATGGCAGATCACCGAGGCGTGCAGCAGCAGGAAGCCGACCAGCGCGCCGAAGCACACCAGCGTCGTGACCATTTCGAACTGGTCGGCGAAGACGAGGCCGGTGACCAGGTTGACTGCGGCGATCAGCAGGATGGCGCGGTGAGGCACGCGCCGCCTGGGATGTACATGCGCCAGCAGGCGCGGCAGCCGGCCATCGCGCGCCATGCCGTAGATGAGCCGCGCCGTGGCGATCTGCGCGGTGGCGGCCACCGCGACGCCGGCCACCAGCACTTTCGACGACGCCAGCGCGAGGAACCACCTGCCGCCGATGAGTTCGGCAATGGTGTAGAAGGCGCCGTCCGTGGGTGGGCCCGGCTCGAAGGCCGGTTGGCCGAGCACGAACAACGACGCCAGCCAGGTCGCGGCGATGAACAACAGCGCGGCCAGGCACAGCGAGATCATCATGGCGCGGCCGACGGCGGCCGCGCCGCCGCGGGCCTCCTCGACCAGCGTCGAGATGCCGTCGAAACCCAGGAAGTTCAGCGTGGCGACCGACAGCGCCGCGAAGATCACGCCGCTGCTGAAGTTGGCCGGCTGTAACAAAGGCTCGGTAGATGGATGGGCGCCGGCCACGCCGTGGCCCAGCGCGTTGATGCCGAGCACGAAGTACAGACCGAGGAAGGCCAGCATCAGCGCCAGCATGACGGCGTTGATGCGCGCGCTGGCTTCGATGCCCAGCAGGTTGATGCCGGTGTTGAACAACAGCGCGATGACGATGGTGATGGTGCGCGGGAATCCCGGCACCAGCGCCTCGACCGCGATGGCGCACAACACGTAGATGAGCGTCGGGACCAGGATGTAGTCGAGCAGCAGCGCCCAGCCGGCAATGAAACCGGCCAGCGGGCCGATGCCTCGCCCCGCGTACGAATACACCGACCCGGCGACCGGGAATTCGCGCGCCATCATGGTGTAGCTCGCCGCCGTGAACATCATTGCGATCATCCCGATGACGTACACCAGCGGCACCATGCCGTGGCTGAGGTTGTAGACGAGCCCGAAGATCGAGAACGGGGAAGTGGGATTGATGAATACCAGCCCGTAGACCACCAGCGCGCCGAGCCCGAGCGAGCGCTTCAGTTCTTGCCGGTAGCCGAATTGTTCGAGCGGCTGGCCCATCCGCGCGCCAGATTGCCACAGTTTGTTGGCCGAACGCGGGCGGATTCATTAGCATGCGGGGTCCGCAAACAAGTCGAGAGGGACCTTACAATGCAACCCAGGAATATTGCCGCCGGCATCGCGCTCGGCGCGTTCGTGGCCATGGCGGCCAGCACTTTCGCGGCGACGGGGAAGAAGGACGTCGCCGCCATCGAACAGGCCGTCGCCGGCGACTGGCGCAAGCCGGAATCGAAGGAGCGGGACGGTGATCGTCATCCGGCCGCATCGCTCGAGTTCTGGGGACTCAAGCCGAAGATGACCATCCTCGAGGTGCAGCCCGGCGGTGGCTGGTGGACCGAGATCCTCGCGCCCTATGCCCGCGCCACGCAGGGTGAGTTCTACGCCACCGCCCCGGACCTCGCCGACCCGGACCTGTCGGAGAACGCAAAGAAAGGACGCGCCAACTTCGAAGCCCGCTGGGCCAATGCCGACGTCTACGGCAAGGTGAACCTGGTCAACTGGGGACCGAAGGCCGCGCCGCTGCCGGCTGACAAGTTCGACTTCGTGATGCTGACGCGCGGCATGCACGGTTGGGTGCGCGACGGCCGCGCCGAGGCCAATCTCGCCAACATCTTCAATGCCGTGAAGCCGGGCGGCGTGCTGGCCATCGAGCAGCACCGCGCCAAGCCGGGCCAGGATCCGAAGACCTTCAACGGCTACCTCGACGAGGCCTACGTCATCTCGCTGGTCGAGAAGGCGGGCTTCAAGCTCGACGCCAAGTCGGAGATCAACGCCAACCCGAAGGACACCAAGGATCATCCCTACGGCGTGTGGACCCTGCCGCCGACGCGCCAGTCCTCGGCGGGCGGTGAGGGCGGCAATACCGTCGACCCCAATTTCGACCGCGCCAAGTACGACGCCATCGGCGAATCGGACCGCATGACGCTGCGTTTCGTGAAGCCGAGGAAGTAAGAGGCGAGTAGTTTGATGAAGCAGATCGGCAGCATCCTGCTGAAAGGGCTGGTGACCATCCTGCCCATCGGCCTGACCGTGTACTTCGTGTACTGGCTGGGCGTCACCACGGAGAGCCTGCTGTCGAAGCCCATCAAGTGGATCATCGGCGACGGGCACTACTGGCCGGGCATGGGACTCATCACCGGCTTCGTGGTGCTGTTCCTGATCGGCCTCGCGGTGAACGCCTTCCTGGTCCGGCGCGTGCTCGGTTTCGGCGAGGAACTGCTGCTGCGCGTGCCGGTGGTGAAGACGGTGTACAGCGCCATCCGCGACATGACGCGGCTGGTGAACACCGAGAAGCGGAAGGGCGACCTCGACCGCGTGGTCACGCTCGACTTCGGCTTCGGCAGGCTGATCGGCTTCGTGACCCAGGAACATGCCAACACGCTGGGCATAGGCGGCGACGATGACCTCGTCGCCGTCTACCTGCCCATGAGCTACCAGATCGGCGGTTACACCGTGTACCTGCCGCGCAGCCGCCTGGTCGAGACGGACCTCACCGTCGAGCAGGCCATGCGCATCGTGCTCACCGGCGGCGTCCGCGGCCGGTAATGGGGACATTCCTCGTTTCCTAGCAAACGGGGACAGACCTAAACCTGGCGATAGTTGCGGAGCGCAGTGCAAGACCCAGGTCTGTCCCCGTTTGCTAGGAAACGAGGAATGTCCCCATTTATCCGCCGGCTTTCTTGACGTCGGTGTAGCCGAGCTTCTTGAGTTCCTCGACCAGGCGGTCGCGATGATCGCCCTGGATCTCGATGACGCCGTTCTTCACCGTGCCGCCGGTGCCGCACTTCTTCTTGAGCGCGCTGCACAGTTCCTCGAGCTGCGGGCCGGGCAGCGGCACGCCGTGGATGGCGCTCACGCCCTTGCCGCCGCGATGCGCGGTTTCCTTCCAGATGCGGATGGCGGGCGGCTTTCTAGGGGCTCCGGGTTTCATGTTCTCTCTTCGAGGTGGATCCAGCGCTCCATGCGCTCGGCGATCAGGCTCTCCAGCTCGACGGCGCGTTCGCCGTCGCGGCGCATCTCGTCGGGCGCGAGCCGATGATAGTCCGGCCCGGACATCTTCTGCGTGAGTTGCTGCTGTTCGACCTCGAGCTTCTCGATCTCGCCGGGCAGTGACTCGAGCTCGCGCTGCTCCTTGTAACTCAGCTTGCGTTTCGGAATCGCCACCGCCTCGGCCGCGGCAGCCGCGACCGCGGGCTTCGCCGGCACGGCGACGCGCGCCTGCGGCCTCTGCCGCAGCCAGTCGGTGTAGCCGCCCACGTATTCGCGCCAGCGCCCGCCACCCTCGGCCGCGATGGTCTGCGTGACCACGTTGTCGAGGAAGGCGCGGTCGTGGCTCACCAGCAGCAGCGTGCCCGCATAGTCCTGCAGCATGTTCTCGAGCAGCTCGAGTGAATCGATGTCGAGATCGTTGGTCGGCTCGTCCAGCACCAGCACGTTCGCGGGACGCGCGAACAGCCGCGCCAGCAGCAGCCGGTTGCGCTCTCCGCCCGACAACATGCGGATCGGCGCATTGGCGCGGCGCGTCGGGAACAGGAAGTCTCCGAGGTAACTAGTGACGTGCTTGCGCTGGCCCGCAATCTCCACCCAGTCGGAGCCGGGGCTCACGGTTTCGGACAGCGTCTTCTCCGGATCGAGCTGCTCGCGCAACTGGTCGAAGTACGCCACCTGCAGGTTGGTGCCGCGCCGGATCCGGCCGGAGTCCGCCTCGAGCGTGCCGACGATGAGCCGGATCAGCGTGGTCTTGCCCGCGCCGTTGGGGCCGAGCAGTCCCACGCGGTCGCCGCGCATGATGCGCAGGCTCACGCCATCGAGGATGCGCTTGTCGCCGAAACTCTTGCTGACGTTCTCGAACTCCGCCACCAGCTTGCCGGAGCGTTCGCCGGCGTCGAGCGTGAGCTTGATCGAGCCCAGCCGCTCGCGCCGCGCTGCACGTTCCTCGCGCAGGTGCTCGAGGCGCTTCACGCGCCCTTCGTTGCGCGTACGGCGTGCCTCGACACCCTTGCGGATCCAGACTTCTTCCTGTGCCCAGAACTTCTCGAAGCGCCGGGTGGCGAGATCCTCGGCAGCATCGATGTCGGCCTTGCGCTGCTCGTACACCGAGTAATTGCCGGGAAAGCTGCGCAGCCGCCCGCGATCCAGCTCCACGATGCCCGAGGCCACGCGATCGAGGAACCTGCGATCGTGGGTGATCACGATGCAGGTCTGGTTCTTCTGCAGCAGCTCTTCGAGGATCTCGATGCCGTCGACATCCAGATGGTTGGTGGGCTCGTCCAGCAACAGCAGCTCGGGCTCGAGCGCGAAGGCCAGCGCCAGCGCGGCGCGCTTGCGTTCGCCGCCCGAGACCGTCGCCGGCGATGCCTCGGTATTCACCGAGAACCGGTGCAGGTATTCGGTCAGCCGCGTTTCGGCCGCGTGCCGGTCGCGTTCGTCGGGGATGGCGTTGATACGGCCGCGTTCCAGCAACGACTCGCGCACCGTCGGCGCGTCGGGCAGCAACGGTTCCTGCTCCACCAGCGCCACGCGCAGGCCGGGCTTGCGCTGCACTTCGCCGTCGTCCAGCGGCAGCCTGCCGGCCAGAACGCCTAACAAGGATGACTTGCCGGTGCCGTTGCGTCCGATGAGCCCTATGCGATCGCCATCTTCGATGGCGAGCGTGGCGCGGTCGAGCAGGGGAGTGAGTCCGAACGCGAGCTCCGCGTTCTTGAGGGCGATGATCGTCACGGGCTACAGCGGATTCGCGATCTCCAGCCACAGCCACTCGGTGGCGTCGGTGACGGCGGGACCGCGGCCACCCGTGTCCGGGTAGTTGTTGTCGTTCACGACGACGACGTGCTTGCGGTCCAGTACCTGGATGGCTTCCGGCGTGTGGAAGGGAAAGCGGAACGGTGTGCCGGCCGCGCCGGTCTGTGCGAGCCCGTGCGCATTCCCGATTGTCAGAAGGTCGATGACCAGCTTCTTGGCCAGCGGTTTGCCGGGGACGGCCTTGTCGAGGTCGATGGAATAGACCCGCTTCGCCTTCGCCGCGTCACCTTCGAGATCGTCGCGTTCGATGACCACGAAGCGGTTGCCCTCTATGCGCGACATGTCGCTCACCGACGTGGTGTCCGCATCCAGCTCATATATAAGAGTGAACGGCAGCCATTTGCCGGCGGTCGTGTCGTAGCGCTGCACGCGCAATTGCCGCGGTGGATCGCCGCTCACCACGCCTTCGAGGATGGTCACCAGCGTCCTGCCATCGCCGGCCAGGTCCATGGCCTCGAAGCCGCGCGAGCGGGAAATCTTCGCGGAATCGGCTCCGGCCAGTACGAGCGGGTGATCCACCGAGCGCGCGTGATCGGGCAGCTCAACGGGCGGGGCCAGCAATTCGCCGTCCACCGAGAAATGCAGCAGCCATGGACCGAACTCGTCGCCTATCCAGAAGCTCTCGTCGGCCATGGTCACCAGCGACTCGGGATCCGCGTCGGCGCCGGTGAGGAATCGCTCGTCGGTGCTTTCATCGGTCAACCGCCAGGGAAAGTGCCTGGCCGGATCGGAGAGCTCGATGACGGCCTGCAGCGCGGTGCGCGAATCCGGGCCGGCCTGGGTGCGCGGGCGCACCTCGAATAGATAGACGCACAGCCGGTAGTCGGAGCTGTTCCACTTGCGGCCGAAGCCGTTGTCCGAGAGCGCCCACCAGGCGCCGGGAATCGAGCCGGGCTTGATGGAGCCCACGCCCTGCACGGGCTGCGAATCGAAGCGCGGCGCCGCCGCGCGCCGCCCCTCGTTGTCGAACTGGCCGGAGGAGGGTCCGCCGCGGAACGCTCCGGCGGGCATGGTCACGTAGCCTATGAGTTCGACCGCGGGAGGTGGCGGCGGTGGCGCAGCAACGGGCTTGGCCGCCGGCGCCGGCTTTTTCCGTTGTGCAGAAGCCGCGGGCTTCGAACTACTGGCAGGCTTCTTCGCGGCGGGCTTGGCGGCGGGCTCCGCAGCCGGCGCGCGGACAGCCAGGCACGCCGCGAGAGCGGCGGCCAAGACTCCAAACCACCAGGAGGCTCGGGCCGGTGAAGCAAGCATGGTGGCGATTCTACGCGGCACCGCCCCCGTCCTAGCAATCCCGGCTCAGAAGCGCGTTTCCACGGTCAATCTGATCGTGCGGGGCTCCACCGGGTGGAAATGGCGGTCCTCCACGGGTTGCAATTCGGAGGGTAGCTTGCTCTCGTAGAAATATGTGATGTCGTTGTCCTCGGAGTCGAGCACGTTGTACGCAGCCAGCGCCAGCGTGAAGCGCTTGCCGAAGTGCCGCCCCACTTCGAGATTCACCACGGTGGTCGGGTCGGAACGCACACTGTCATTCTCGATGAGCGGCGCCGCGCCGAAATGCCGGAAGCGTGCACCGCCAAACCACCCGCCCGGATGCTGGACGGCGGCGCCCAGTGACGCCACGCGCTCCACCGCGCCGGGGATGCGGTCGCCGGCGGGTTCGAATTCGCTGAATCGCGCGTGCGACCAGGCCAGGTCGGCATCGAGCGTCAGCCATGGCAGCGGGGAGAAGTACGCGGCGAATTCCACGCCGCGGCGTTTCGTGGCGCGGCTGGGCTCGGTGGTTCCCGCGTCACCCACGTAAATGAGCTCGGAATCGAGGTCGAGTCGCCACGCCGTGAGCGCGAATTGCATGTGTGGCACGATGGCGGTGCGAATTCCGATCTCGGCGCCGCTGGCGCGCACCATGGGTCGAACACGATCGACCGTGGTGACGCCGTCGGCGGGGTCCACGGTGATCGTGGTGCCGCGCGCGTCGTTCTCGTGGAAGCCGCGTCCGGCGTTGACGAAGAATTCGGTCTGCGCCCACGGCCCGAAGACCAGCGACAGCTTGGGCGAAGTGATGTAATCCTGTGCGCCGCCGCTGTTGACCGCGAGGTCGCTATCGACTTCGAAATCGGCGCGGTCATGCCTGAGGCCAGCGACCGCGCGCAGCCAGTCCGTCAACTGCAACTGCTGCTCGATGAAGAAGCCGATGCCGAAGCGATCGACCGAGTCCTCGCGCACGGCAGAAAGCCGTGCACGATCGTCGGTCAGGTACAACCCCACGCGGCCGATGTCGTCGAACCGCGAGTCGACGCCCATGCGCAGAGTGCCCGGTACCAGCCCGTACTGGGTGATGCGGCCAAGTTCCGCGTGCACGCCGTAGGAGCGGCGATCATCGAACTGTTCGAACTGGTCGCCGTTCACCGGATCGATGAAGTAGGTGAAGTTGGAAAACAGGTCGAGCTGGTAGTCGAGCGCGTAGGCATTGGCGGTGAATCGCCAGTCGCCGACGGACTTCTCGATCTGGAAATTCAGCGCGTAACGATGCGTCTCGCCGCCATTGGTGGGATCGACGTGGCCGAAGCGATCCAGAGCGCCGGAGTCCACCGCGCGCTCCGGCACCTGGTCGGTGGCTATCCACTCGCCGTCGTACAGCGAGGCGGTGATCGAATAGCCGTCGCCGCGTTCGCCGTACGAGTACTTCGCCACCGCATTCACGCGGCGCAGGTTTTCGGGGAGATCCCACGGGCCATCGGTCCGGGCGTACTCCAGGCCCCAAAGCAGGTCGCCTGGGCCCAGGTTGTCCGAGCCTGCGAACAACGCCCGCGCGTATGAGTCCTGGCCGACGGTGAGCGAGAGCAACGAGTCGTCGAACTTGCGCCGGTAGATGAGGTCGACGGCCCCTGCCGCCGAGAAATTTCCCTCGTCGGCGTAATACGTGCCCTTCTTGTACTCGATGCGATCCAGCAGCTCGGGAATCACGAAGTTGATGTCGGTGTAGCCCTGGCCGTGGCCATGCGTGTGCATATTCACGGGAATGCCGTCGGCGCTCGTGGCGAGATCGGTGCCATGGTCGAGGTTGAAGCCGCGCAGGAAATACTGGTTCGCCTTGCCATCACCGCTGTGCTGCGTGACCACCAGGCCCGGCACCGTCTCCAGCAGTTCGCCGGTGCGCAACACCGGTCGGGTCTCGAGCTGTGTCCGCGTCACGGTGCCCTGTGTCGACGACTCCACCCGGCCGATCAGCCTGGCGGTGACGACAACTTCTTCCAGATCGTTGGTGGGCAGCCCTGCTGCGAAAGAGGCCGGGGCCAGGAGAGCGAGAAGGGAGATTCCGGACCCTGAATTCGTGCGTTTCATGACACTCCCATCGAGGCGGCGATTGTAACGGCCTCCACGCTACGCGCGAACAGACGTTGCGGATGCATGCATCTGACACCGCCGCCTCCGCGTATTCACCGCTGTCAAACAACAACCGGAGGAATCGACAATGTCAGCCAAACGTCTGATCGGCGCCGCGTGCGCCATCGCGCTCGGCATCGCCGCCGCAGCGGCGCATGCCGATGTCATGGTGGGTGGCAGCCCGATGCTGCCGCAGAAGAACATCGTGCAGAACGCCGTCAACTCGAAGGACCACACCACGCTCGTGGCGGCGGTCAAGGCCGCGGGCCTGGTCGACACGCTGCAGGGCAAGGGCCCGTTCACGGTGTTCGCGCCGGTGAATGCCGCGTTCGACGCGCTGCCCGCCGGCACGGTCGAGTCGCTGCTCAAGCCCGAGAACAAGGCCACGCTGACCAAGGTACTGACGTACCACGTCGTGCCGGGCCGCCTCACCGCCATGGATCTCGACAAGCTGATCGCCAAGGGTAACGGCGCCGCCGAGCTCACGACCGCCAGCGGCGGCAAGTTGTGGGTCATGAAGAACGGCGGACGCAACATCACCATCAAGGATGAAGCCGGCGCCACCGCCGACATCAGCATCTACGACGTGATGCAGTCGAACGGCGTGATCCACTCCGTGGATCGCGTGTTGATGCCGAAGTAATGGGCCGCGAAATGGGTGACGCGCCGCGATGGCCGTCACCCGCTTTCCGGCAGGGCTTCAGGTCCTGGCGCGCGCCGCGTCGCGCATCGCCGTCAGCTGCGAGATCAGTCCGCGCCGATCGTAGCCTCGATACCAGTTCGCATCTTCGCGGCGCCTTTCCACGGTGTCGTGATTGAAGACACCGGCTGCCTGGCCCTGCCGGTCCACCGTGAACACGAATGGCACGCCGCCCTTGTAGTGTTCGACCGCGCCCGTGTCGCTGAGCACGTCCATGCCATTGGGCGCGTACTGCAGGTCGATGTGCACGACCACGAAGTTCTCGGCGACGAAGTCGCGCAGCTCTCCGGCCGCCTGCGCATCGCTCCACTGCGGGCCTTCTTCGAAGCTCGTGGTGTAACGAGCCTCCGGATCCTCCGGGCGGCCATACGTGTAGCGGAATTTGTCGTACTCGCCGTTGATGTGCGCTTCGAATACGTGGCACCAGATGCACCATTCCGCGCCAAGCTCGACCAGCAACACCTTGTTATCAGCCGCGGCGCGCGACAACGCCTGCTCGAACAACACCGACTGGTCGGTGCATTCGTCGAACATGCGCGCCTTGCCGTCCCGGCATTGGGGATCGATCGCCGCCGGGAAACCCACGTAGGCCTTCTGCCGCGCCTTCGGCGGCGGGTCCGTGAGGAACGCTGCGCCGACTCCTGCAGCGACCGCGAGGGCGATCACGATCGGCGCCTTTTTGTTCATGCACTGCCGGCCATGCCGGTGGGCGCCGGCGGTATGACACGAAAGTCCAGCAGCTGGACCTCGTTCACGCGGTAGTGCTCCTTGCACTCCTCGTCGCTGCACAAGTCGGTGGACAGGTACTTCTTGTTGTCGTCGCAGAACACGGTCACCACGCAGGCGCCGTCGCCCTGTTCGTGCGCGATCTCGAGCGCACCCAGCAGGTTGGCGCCGGAGCTGATGCCCACCGCGATGCCGAGCTCGTTGGCCAGGCGCTGCGACATGCAGATGGCGTCGCCATCCCAGACGTCGAGGATGCGGCCGAGCTCGCCCAGCCGCACGATGGATGGCACGAATTCGTCGCTGATGCCCTGGATGCGGTGACGGCCCACCTTGTGCCCGGTGCGCAGCGTCGGCGAATTCGCGGGCTCGAGTGGATGCGCCACCACGTCGCGCCCGACGCGTTCGCGCAGGTGCTGCGCCACGCCCATGACCGTGCCGCCGGTCCCGACACCGGCCACGAACGCCGTGGGCGTGCGCCCGAGCGTCGCGAGCTGCGCGGTGATCTCGGGCCCGGTGGTCTCGTAGTGGGCCTGCACGTTCGCGGTGTTGTCGAACTGCTGCGGCCGGAACACGCGGCCGGCCTCGCGCGCGAAATCATCGGCCATGCGGATCGAGCCCAGGAAGCCGCCGAGCTCCGCCGACACGGGGATCACCGCGGCGCCGAGGCTCTGGATGACCAGCACGCGTTCTCGTGACATCCAGTCCGGCATGTAGATACGCACCGGGTGCCCGAGCGCGCGACCGATGGCGGCGAACGAGATTCCGGTGTTGCCGCTGGTTGCCTCGGCGATCACGTCGCCGGGCCGGATTTCGCCGCTCTCGTAGGCGCGCTGCAGGATGTACAGCGCCATGCGGTCCTTGATGCTGCCCGTGAAATTGTAGGCCTCGTGCTTGGCGTAGATGCGTTGCTCATGGCCGCGGTAGCGGCAGTGGATTTCGAGCAACGGAGTGGCGCCGATCAGGCGGGTGAGCGCTGTCAGTTTCTGCGGGTGGGGCGGCGCTTTCATGCGGCCGAATATTACCCTACGAGGGTTTTCGGCATCCGGATGCAGCCGCGAAAAATATTGGCGTAATGCATCCGGCGCCTGCATCCGCCCGGCACTCGCCGCGTATTCCCCACCGTAACCAATACCGCCTCGAGCGAGGCAAGGGGAATGCCATGTCAATCAACAAGACCTGCCTGCTGGCAGCCGCGGTTGCGGCCGTGCTGCCGTTCGCAGTCGTACCGACAGCGTCGGGATCGAGCCATCGCGAGGCGCCGAACATCACGCGCATGCCGACGGCCGACTCGACCGATTTCTACCTGTTCAACAGTTACGAGCCCGGCCGGGATGGCTACGTCACGCTGCTCGCCAACTACATCCCGCTGCAGCAGCCGTACGGCGGTCCTAACTATTTCGCCATGGACCCGTTCGCGCTGTACGAGATCCACGTCGACAACGACGGCGACGCGAAGGAGAACCTCACCTTCCAGTTCCGCTTCAACAACCGGCTCGCCAACGACAATCGCGGCATCAAGCTCAACATTGCCGGCCCGAACGTCGCGGTGCCGCTCAAGAATGTCGGCGCGGTGTCCGCGGCCGACAACTCGGCGCTGAACTTCCGCGAGAGTTACCAGGTGTGGGTGACGCGCGGCGACCGCCGCTTCGGCAGCCCCGCGGCCGTGACCGGCGGCAACGGCGGCACGGTCTTCGGCAAGCCGTACGACTTCGTCGGCACCAAGACCTTCGGCGGCGTCGCGCAGTACAAGGCCTATGCGAACTCGTTCATCTACACGGTGAACATTCCGGGCTGCAGCCAGCCGGGACGCGTGTTCGTCGGCCAGCGCAAGGAAGGCTTCGCGGTGAACCTCGGCCCGGTGTTCGACCTCGTGAACTTCGTGCCGGTGGAAGGCGACAGCGCGCCGGGCGCGGGTGATGGCGGCGGCTTCCCGGGTGGCATCACCCAGAAGCGCGCCAACAACCAGGTGGACGACGCCAACGTCACCACCATCGCGCTCGAAGTGCACAAGGACTGCCTCGTCGGCAAGGGCAACGGCGTCATCGGTGGCTGGACCAGCGCTTCCATGCGCCAGGCGCGGCTGCTGAACCCGCTGCCCACCTTCGCGCGTCCGGAAGTGGACGGCGGTCCGTGGGTGCAGGTGTCGCGGCTGGGCATGCCGTTGGTCAACGAGCTGGTGATCGGCCTGCCCGACAAGGACCGGTTCGGCGCCAGCGAGCCCAAGTTCGACGGCCAGTTCGCCACCTACGTGACCAACCCCACGCTGCCTGCGTTGCTCGACGCGTTGTTCCGCGCGCCGGTCAACCAGACGCTGGGCACGAACTTCACGAACATCGCGCCCAGCAACTTCCCGCGCAATGACCTCGTGACCGCGTTCCTCACCGGGTTCGCGGGCGTGAACCAGATGTCGAAGGTGACGGCGTCGGAGATGACGCGCCTCAACACCGCCATTCCCGCCACCCCGGCCGCTGCGCAGAGCAACTTCGGCCTGGCCGGCGGCGATCTCGCGGGCTTCCCGAACGGGCGCCGCCCCGGTGACGACACCGTGGATATCGCGCTGCGCGTGGTGATGGGCCGGCTGTGTTACCCGCTGACCATCGGCGGCAACGACGTCGACCTGGGCCTTTGCACTCCGGCGAATGCGCCGCTGGGCACGGTGCCTTTCACCGACGGTGCGCCCGTGTCGGCCGCCGACTTCGACACCACGTTCCCGTACCTGTCGACGCCGCTGCCGGGCGCGGGAGGCTGACATGGGAACGCGCAATACGATCAGCCTTGCCGTGCTCGCCGCCACGACCCTGGTCGCGGCGGCCTGCGGCGGCGGAGGCGGCGGGGAGTCAAACTACCCGATGAACAGCTCGCCCATGGTCTCGGCCATCACGGACAAGAGCACCGACCAGGACACGCCGCTCAGCTTCGACTTCACGGTCGACGACGCGGACACCGGCGCCGGTAGTTTGACCGTGGAAGCGGTGGCGGACGGCACGACTCCGTTCCCGGCGGATGGCGTGGTGTTGAGCGGCAGCGGCGCGACGCGCACGCTCACGCTGACGCCGCTCGAGGCCACCGGCGGCACCGCGGCCATCGCGATCCGCGCCGTGGACCCGCAGGGTGCGAGCGTCACGCGCAATTTCCAGGTCGAAGTGAAGCTGCGCAATGCCTCGGTCAAGGCCATGGCACTCGACACCTTCGCGAAGGGTGAGAACGACACGCCGACCACGATCAACGGCTGGACCATCGCGCAAGACGCCGATGATCCGGCGGTGTTCGCGGCGCTCATCCCCGAAGGAGAAGAGTGATGCGGGGGACAGCACGACTGCTGGTTGTGCTGGCGGTCGCCGCCGTGGCCGGTGTTGCAGCACCGGTCGCGGCGGCCGATCGTTTCGTGCCAGCCGATCCGCGTTTCGTGGTCGCGGACGTGCGGCAGGCCGTGCCCGACGCCGAGCTGCGGCGGCTCATCGCGCACTGGCGCGCGGACCCCGCCGACGAGGCCGCCGGCATGTCGCTGGCGCAGGCATTCCTGGAGCGCGCCCGAAAATCGCGCGAGCCCATGTTCGTGGGACGCGCCGAGGCGGTACTCGCGCAGGCAGTGGCGCGGCCGGGTGCCTCCACCACGGTACAACGCCTGTATGCCGAGACGCTGCAGTACCGGCACGACTTTTCCGCCGCCGAAGCGCTGCTGGGCAAGGCGCTCGACGCGGCGCCCCATGATGTGGCCGCGCGCGTGCAGCGCGCGTCGTTGCGGCTGGTGCGCGGCGATTTCGCCGGCGCGCGCTCGGACTGTGCGCGGCTCATGGCCGCGGGCGGCGCTGGCCAGGCCATCGCGCTCGCCTGCCTGGCGCAGGTGCACGCCAGCTCGAATCGGTTGGAACAGGGCAGCGCGCTGCTTGCTTCGTATCCGGCGCCGCCGGTGCGGGATGCTTCCTTGCGGGCTTACTGGCTCACCGTGCGCGGCGAGTTGTATGAGCGCGCAAATCGGCTGGACAGCGCCATCGCCGACTACGGCGCCGCGCTGGCACTGGAGCCGGAGAACGATTCGCTGCGCGCAACGCTGGCCGATGCGCTGCTGGCGCGCGGCGAGCGCCATGACGCCGGCGAACTGTTGAAAGTGGAGCGGCCGGGCCTGGCCTTGCTGGTGCGGCGCGCGCTGTGCGCCTACGGTGCGGAACGCGAGGCCCTGCGCGCACGGGCCGCGGCGTGGCTCGAGCTCGAGGCTGCGCGCGGCGATTCCATCCATGCGCGCGAGGCGGCCATGCTGGCGCTGGACGGCGGCGACACCGAGGGTGCGCTGGCGGCGGCGCAGGCGAATTTCCGCGCGCAGAAGGAGCTGGCGGACGTGCGGCTGCTGGCGCGTGCGGCCGTGGCTGCCGGCGATGCGCAGGCGCGGCGGCAACTTCAGGACTGGCTGCGCAGCACCGGGTACCGCGATGCGGTCACGGAAAACATTCTCGACGGCGCGTCGCGCGGTTAGAGTGCGCCAGTGAAACGCATTCTGGTCCGGCTGTTGCTCGGCATTGCGCTGCTCGGCGCGGGCCCGGCCGTGTTCGCACATTCGACCAGCACCAGTTACTTGCGGCTCGATGCGCCCGAGGCCGATGGGCCGGTCACGGTCAGGTGGGACCTGGCACTGCACGACATCGTCTGGAACGTGCTAATCGACCAGGACTACGACGGCATCGTCACCTGGCAGGAAGTGCTCGATTCGCGCTCGCGCTACATCGAGCCCGGCGTGTTGTCGCAGATCTCGCTGGCGCGTGGCGGAGTGGCGTGCAGTGTCGCCGTCAGCGACGTGGCACTGGCCGAAGTTTCGGGCCAGAACCACCTGTCGGTGATGTTGTCCGCCGCGTGCCCGAAGGCGGGCTTGCTCGCGGTGGGTGGCAATTTGTTCATGAGCGGCGACGCCTCGCAGCGCGTGCTGCTCAGCATGCATCGCGGCGGGCGGCAGCTGGCGGGCGTGATCGGCGCCGAGACTCCCACCTGGCAGGAGCCGGAGCGCGTCTCGGCGTGGCTGAGCTTCGCGCGCTTCGTCAACGAAGGCATCTGGCACGTGCTCATCGGCTACGACCACATCGCGTTCGTGCTGCTGCTGCTGTTGCCGTCGGTGCTCCGGCAGGTGGAAGGCCGCTGGAACGGCGGGACCCGGCTTGGCGAAGTGGTGCGTGACATCGTGACCATCGTCACCGCGTTCACCATCGCGCACTCGACGACGCTGGCGCTGGCGGTGACCGGCACCGTGCACCTGCCGACGCAACCCATCGAGGTGGCGATCGCCGCGTCGATCGCCGTGGCCGCGGCCATCAACCTGCTGCCGCGCTTGTCGCGATTGCGATTGCCGCTCGCCTTCGGTTTCGGCCTGGTGCACGGCTTCGGCTTCGCCAACGTGCTGGGCGAGCTCGACGCCACGGGCGTGGGCCTGCTGCCTCTGCTGGCGGGATTCAACATCGGCGTGGAAATCGCCCAGCTGTCGATCGTCGCGCTGGTGCTGCCGCTCATCTACATGGCGCGCGGCACGCGCTGGTACGCCACCGGCGTCATGCCCCTCGGCTCGTGCGTGCTAGGCGGCGCCGGCCTCTTCTGGCTCTTCCAGCGCCTCTAAACCCCGAAAAGTGGTGTCAGGCCGGGGTTGCTTTCGTACGTGCCTTGAGGTGCAGCAACCCCGGCCTGACACCACTTTTCGGGGTTGCTTTGCGCGCGGAGGCGGTGAGGATGCCGGAGTAGCCGTAGATGGCGTTGTCGCGGCACGGGATCACCTGCGCGTCGATGCTCGAGCGCGCGAAGCCGTTCTCCAGCATCGCGTCCTGCATGGCGTCGATGGTGAGGTTCGAGCCCGGGAACATGCGCTCGCCGCACTTGTACGCCGTGCACTGGTGGAGCGCGTGGATGATGAACGTGCCACCGGGCTGCAGCATCGACGTCACGTTGCGCAGGCAGCGGCGGAACACGCGCGGGTCGGACGAGATCGCGTCGATGCAGAAGCCGGTGACGATGAGATCGTAGAAACCCTCGCGGGCCGGGCCGAGCGGCTGGCGCAGCCGCGCGTCGCTCACGTACAAGCCACGCACCACCTTGCGGGTCAGCGCCTCGCGCTGCGTGACACGCGCATTGTCGCGATGATCGCGTCCCTCGCATCCGAGGATGTAACGCGTGAAGCGCTTCCATTCCTGCGCGCTGTCATCGGCACACAGCCATTCGCGCGCCTCGGCGAGGTTGTCGGCGAGCCAGTCGGCCATGTCCATGCGGAACACGTACTTCGCCGCGGCGATCGCCCGGTGCAGCGTCGGCCCGCAGCCGTATTCCAGGCCGCGACCAAACCGTGCCCGCGCAGCGCGAAGTACGTCAATCTGGTATGCGAGGACGGCCTGCTCGTCGGGCAGGACCACGTCGCTGTAGTAGGTCTGAAAATAGTCGCGCGCTCTCCATTCGGAGTAATCGGCGACCACCGGATTTCGAGTTGCGTTCCCGTCAACCACAGTCTCTTCCCCGCTAGTCCGTTAGATTGTTGATCGGTGTTTTTATCTACCCCGTATGTCGGAGAATACTGACGAGGTCTGACGTCCAGTAGCCGCACCTCCCTTACTGGAATACCTGCTCGACAGCACCTGGCGATGCCGGCGGACGGAAACTGGAGGTGGATCAATGCGGATCAATTGCCCAACAGGTAACAATAATCGGCCATGAATGCCCGTCCCGATGCGCAGGCGGCTCCCGACGCCCAGCTGCCGGCCGAATTCCGTTCGGCACTGCAGCTGGCGCAGGCGGCTGTCTGGGATTGGCAGCTGACCGCCGATCGTTTCCAGGTGGACGAAGCGTGGTTGCGCGCCTTCGGCATCGAGGTGTCCGGAGGGGTGATCGCGATCCGCGAATGGCAGCGGCGCATCCATCCGGACGACCTGGGCGCATTCAATGCCGCCGCCGATTCCTGCCAGCACGGCAGCGACCGCTTCGAGTGTGAATACCGGTTGTTAGCCGCCGGCCACCGCTGGCTCTGGGTGCTGCACCGGGGACGGGTCGTGCAACGCGAGCGCGACGGCGCGGCCTCGCGCATCACCGGCCTGCTGCTCGACATCGACCGCCGCAAGAGCGAGGAAGTCGCGCGCAGCGACAGCGAGTCGCGCCTGGCCACGGCCCTGTGGGGCGCGCGTGCCGCCTTCTGGCAATGGCACGTGCCGAGCAATGCACGCACCGCGAGTCCTTTGTGGCTCGCCATGACCGGCTACTCGCGCGCCCAGTGGGACGCCTCGCCCAACCCCTGGTTCAGCAACCTGCATCCCGAGGATCGCGAACGCGTCGATCGCCAGCTGCGCGAACACGCGCAGGGTCAGCGCGACTCGGTGGAATTCGAATACCGCTTCCAGACCGCCTCCGGTGAATACCGCTGGATGCAGGACCGCGGCCGCGCGGTCGAGTGGGACCTGCAGGGCCGCCCGGTACTGGTCATCGGCGTCACGCTGGACATCGAGGCGGCCAAACACGCCGAGGCGCATCTCGCCTCGAGCGAGCACATGCTCGAGACCGCGGCCTGGGGTGCGGGCATCGGCCTGTGGGAAACGAACTTCCAGGCCGACACCACGCGCTGGTTCAATGACTGGTGCCAGCGCCACGACATCGATCCCTGCGATGGCAGTGAACACGTCTCGCGCTGGGACGACAACCTGCATCCGGACGAAGGACCCGAGGCCACGCGGCGCTTCTTCGAGCACGTCAACGGCAAGGCCGAGTACTACGATGCCGAGTACCGCATCCGCACACGCAGCGGCAACTGGCGCTGGGTGTTCGAGCGCGGCCGCGTGGTGGAGCGCGACGCCAACGGCAAGGCGGTGCGCATGCTCGGCGTGTGCATGGACCTGGACGAGACCAAGGTCGCCGAGCGCGAGGCCAACGCACGCAACGAACGCGTCGAGGCGGCGCTGCAGCTGACCACCGCCGGTGTGTGGGACTGGGACGTCGAGAAGGGCACCACGCACAACACCGACGGCTACTACCGCGTGTTCGGCGTCGATCCCGCGTTCGGCCGCGCCAACCACATGAACTGGCGGCACCTGCTCGGCACCGACCCTGACAATGCCATCGACGATTTCCGCCGCGGCCTGCAGCGCGTCGATCCGGACCGCGATGTCTTCGAGACCGAGTACCGCTTCCGCCATACCGACGGCAGCTGGCACTGGGCGCTGGATCGCGCCTACGTCGTCGACCGCGCCCCCGACGGCGCGACGCGCCGCGTGCTCGGACTGGTGGTCGACATCACCGACCGCAAGAACCGCGAAACCGCGCTGTCGGCCTCCGACCAGCGCTTCCGCGCCGTGGCGCGCGAGCTGCGCTGCGTGATCTACGACATCGACGTCGAGACGGGCAAGTCGAACGACGAGGGCGTCGAGCGCGTGCTGGGCTACACGCCGGACGAGCTGCCGACCACGGCGCAGTGGGCGGAGCTGGTCCATCCCAACGACCAGCACCTGCTGCAGCAGTGGTTCGACCGCGATGCGCCGCAGATGGTGGCCTTGCAGTACCGCATCCGCCACCGCGACGGTCACTACGTCACGCTGCTCGATTCGCCCTGCGTGGTGCGCGACGCGGCCGGCAAGGTGGTGCGCATCGTCGGCGTGGCCATCGACATCAGCGAGCAGGCGCGCGCCCAGGAAGCGCTGCGCTCCTCGCAGGAACTCATGCAGATGGTGGCCGAGGGCACCAGCGACTGGCTCATCCTGGTGGACACCGCGCAGCGCATCCAGTTCATCAACCGCGACATCCGCGGCAAGCCGCGCGACAGCTTCATCGGCCGGCCGATCGACGGGCTCGCCGAGCCCGAGCACCTCGAGGCGATTACCTCCGCGCTCACGCGCGTGCTCGCCACGGGCGAGTCCTCCGACCTGCAGCTCACCACCTCGGACAACGAGTACGGCGGCCGAACCTTCGATGCGCGGGTGCGCGCCGTGCGTTCGCAGGGCGGCATCAGCGGTGCGGTCATCAACATCACGGAGATCACCGATCGCCAGGCCGCGCAGCACCTGCGCGAGACCCAGGCGCGCATGTTCGAGCTGCTGCACGAAGGCGTCGTGGTCATCGACGCGGCCAACACCATCCGCATGGCGAACCCCGCGTTCGAGCGCATGTTCGGCTTCGCGCCGGGCGCGGCGGTGAACACGCCGATCGAAGATCTCATCGCACAGGTGCCCGGCGTGCGCCGCGAGCAACTCTACCGGCAGTTGTTAGGCCCGGTCGGCGACACGACGGCGCCGGCTCCGGTGGAGTTCAAGTGCCGCCGGCGCGACGGGACCACTTTCGATGCCGCCTGCGTCGCCACGCACACCCACCTCGACGGTGCCACGCACCGCCTGGCGGTCATCACCGATGTCACGGAGCGGCGCGGCCTGGAGCGCGAGATCCTGGAAATCGCCGGGCGCGAACAGCTGCGCATCGGCTCGGACCTGCACGACGGCCTGGGGCAGGACCTGACCGGAGTTGCCCTCATGCTACGCAGCGTCGTGGCCCAGCTGCGCAAGGAAAACTCCGCGGCGCGCGGCGACGTCGAGGACATCATCAGCCTGGTGAATGGCGCCATCGAGAGCACCAGGGCCATGGCCCGCGGCCTGGCGCCCGTCGGCGCGGACCGCGGCGGCCTGATAGCGGGCCTGCAGTCCATGGCGGTGCGCGGCATGGAGCGGTATGGCGTCCGGGCGCATTTCAATACCGCGCTGCGGGAACAGCTGACCCTGGAAGACGGTGCTGCGACGCACCTATACCGGATCGCCCAGGAGGCCTTCACCAATGCCATCCGGCACGGCCGGGTCACCCAGGTGGCCATCGACCTGGCCACGGTCGACGGAACGCTCACCCTGAGCATCCAGGACAACGGTAGGGGTTTCGATGAGCGAAATGCCAGCAATGGCATGGGAATGAAGCTCATGCGCTACCGTGCCCAGATGTTGGGCGGGGACGTCACCATCGAAAACAACGAGGGCGGCGGGGTCACGGTCCGCTGCACCTGCCCGCACCGGGCACCGCAGGCCGGGGATACGCAGCCGCGCGGCGGGTTTCCGCTCAAGGACTAGCCCATAGGCTCCATGGCCCATTGATTTTCGTCTAACTATAGAATCCCTTGTAAGACAAAGGATTGACGCTTCGCGGCATCGCCGTATGATTCGTTCCCAATCCTAATAATTGCGCGTAGGGGAGCGAGCATGACCGCAGCCATGGGCACCAAGCGCCAGATCCTGATCGTCGACGACCATCCCATCGTCCGACAGGGACTGCGCCGCATGTTCGAAGCCGAGCCCGACCTCGCCGTGTGCGGCGAAGCCGACAGCGAGCCCGCCGCGCGCGAGGCCATCCGTACCAAGAAGCCCGACATCGTGGTCGTCGACCTGTCGCTGGAACGCGGCGACGGCATCGAGCTCGTCCGCCAGATGCACGCCGAGATGCCGGAGCTGCGCATGCTGGTGCTGTCGATGCACGACGAGACCATCTACGCCGAGCGCCTGCTGGCCGCGGGCGCCATGGGCTACATCATGAAGCAGGCCGCCTCCGACCAGCTGCTGATCGCCGTGCGCCGCGTGCTCGATGGACGCACCTACGTCAGTGAAACCGTGCAGCGTTCGCTCGACCAGCGCGCGGGCGAGAACCGCTCCGAGACCAACGATCCGGTGGCGCGCCTCTCGAACCGCGAAGTGCAGATCCTCAACATGATCGGCCGCGGCATGAGCTCGCGCGAGATCGCGCAGGAGTTCACGCTGTCGGTGAAGACCATCGAGTCCCACCGCCAGACCATCAAGCACAAGCTCGGCCTGGCCACCAACAGCCAGCTGCTCCAGTACGCCATGAAGTGGTTCAGCGGCGGGACACAACGCAGCTAGGTGATGTTGGTGGTGTCAGAGAGGGAATGTCGGGATTACCGCGCGCGGCCATCAGGGTTTTCCAGTTTGCGCCCGGTAATCCCGACATTCCCTCTCTGACACCACCACGCCTGCGTTTCCCGCCATCTGGCAGCGTTGTGCATAAATCGTTGATTCGATGGGCTCGCCGCCCGGATTTCAAACCCGCGGCCGCGTTTTTCCCTCCAAGCATGCAAATGGGGACAGATTTGAAATCTGTCCCCGTGCATCGAGGGAGAGACGCTTGGCCGATGGTTCCGCAGCCCGAGTCATGAAAGCCGACACCATCGTCGAATTCGACGTGGCTTTGATCGAGCGCGCCCGCCGCGGCGATGCCAAGGCTTTCGAGCGTCTCTACCGCGATCACGTGGGCCGCGTGCACGGGCTTTGCCTGCGCATGACTCGCAACCCGGACCTGGCGGCGGACTGTGTGCAGGACGCCTTCATCAAGGCCTGGAAGGCGCTGCCGAAGTTCGAGGCGCGCGCGAGTTTCTCCACGTGGCTGCACCGGATCGCGGTGAACACGGTGCTGGAGCGGCGCCGCGGTCCCGCGAATTCGGAGATCGCCGTCGAGGATCCGACGGTGCACGAGGAGCCGGCGATGAGTTTCGACACGCCGGTGGAGGAAGAGGAGCTCGAGGCCGCGATCGAATCGCTGCCGCAGGGCGCACGCGACGCGCTGGTGTTGTGCGGCGTGTATGGCTACGAACATTCGGAAGCCGCGTCGATGCTCGGCATCGCCGTCGGCACCTGCAAGGCGCAGCTGCACCGGGCGCGCGGCTTGCTGAAGGACAGATTGGAACGAGGTGTGAGATGAGCACTCGACGCGTGAACCGGATCGACGAGCTGAAGCGGGACATCCCGCCGGCCCGTGACCTGTGGCCCGCCATTGCCGCCGCCATCGAGGCCGACAAGGCCGCCGCCGAGGCGCCGGCCGGCGCGCGCCGCCGCCCGGCGTGGATGCCGGCTGCCGGCATGGCCGCAGCCGTGGCGCTGGTGGCCATCGGCGTGCTGATCGGCCGCGTTGTCGACCCGCCCACCACCCCGGCGACGGCCGGCACCACCACGACCGTCAACCCGAACGTCAGGCAGGCCTCGTTCCGCGACGCCGAATACCAGAAGCAGCGCGACGCGCTGATGGAAGAAGTGCAGGCCCGGCTCGCGGCGATGCCCGCGGCCGAGCGTGAAAAAGTGGGTGCGAGCCTCGCCACGCTGCGGCGCTCGATCCTCGAAATCGAAGCGGCGCTGGGGCGCGACCCTGCCAACGCGCTGTTGCAAGAGTTGTTCGTGAGTTCGTGCCAGGAAGAGATGCGCGCGCTGACCGCCGTGCGTGATTCCGGCAGCCAGGAGATTTGATCATGAGATTGTCCGTTTTTCGTCCCGTTGCCGCCCTGTGGATGCTCGGCGCGCTGCCCATCGCCACCCTTGCCGCGGAGGACAGGATCGACCGCACGATGGCCGCCGAGCCGCAGGGCGAGGTACAGATCTCGAACGTCTCCGGGACCATCGACGTGCGCGGCTGGGACCGCAACGAGGTGAAAGTCACCGGCGACCTTGGCGACGACGTGGAACGCGTCGACATCGACTCCTCCAAGGGCCGCACCGTCATCAAGGTGGTGCTGCCGCGCGGCAGCACGCACGACGGTGATGCGGACCTGGAGATCCAGGTGCCGCGCAACAGCGCCATCGAAGTGAGCGCGGTCAGCGCCGACGTCTCCACGCGCGGCGTCCTCGGCACGCAGCGAATCAAGAGCGTGAGCGGCGAGATCTCCGCCGACGTCGCCGGCGACAATTCCGAGATCCGCTCGGTGAGCGGCGACATCACGGTGCATGGCTCCGGCAAGCCCCTCTCCCTGCGCCTGAGCACCGTGAGCGGCAGCATCGACCTGTCCAACGCCGCGGGCAAGCTCGACGCGGTCACGGTGAGCGGCGATGCACGCCTGCAGCTCGGTGAGCTCACCGAAGTGCGCGGCCGAACCACCTCCGGCAGCTTCGACCTGCGCGGCAAACTCAGCCGTGATGGGCGCGTCGAAGTCGAGGCCGTGAGCGGTGACATCTCGTTGAGCCTGCCGGGCGTCGAGGGCCTGTCCACGGAGATCGAGTCCTTCAGCGGCGACATCACCGGCTGCCTGGCGAAGAACGTGGAGCGTGTCAGCAAGTACGGACCCGGCAAGCGGCTCACGATCCGCACCGTCGAGTCCGGCGCGACGGTGCGCGCCAAGACGCTGTCGGGCGACATCGAGATCTGCAACAAGTAACGCCTTCCGCCCGATCCTGGCGGCCGACATCGTTACAATGTCGGCCGCGTGCCATCCCTCAAGACTGCCCTCAAGTGGATATCCTGGGTCCTCGCCGGACTGACGGTGCTGGTGCTGCTGACCATCGCGGTCGTGGTGCTGATGGTCGATCCGAACAGCTTCAAGTCACGCATCGAATCCACGGTGCGCGACGCCACCGGGCGCGAGTTCACGCTGGTCGGCGACATCGACCTGAAGTTCTTCCCGTGGCTGGCCCTGCGCACCGGCGAGGGCCGTTTCGGTAACCCGGCCGGCTTCCCCGATGAGCCCATGGCCAGCTGGCGCAATGCGCAGCTCGGCGTGAAGTTGGTTCCGCTGCTGTCCGGCGATCTCGAGGTCGACCGCATCCGGCTCGAAGGCGCCGACGTCCGGCTCACGCTCAAGGCCGATGGCACCGCCAACTGGCAGGGCATCACGGGCAATGAACCGGCGGATCCCAATGCCAAGTCCCGCCACCTCACCATCAACGGCGTGGATTTGAAAGACAGCCGCATCACCTTCGTCGACGAGGGCACGCCGCGGCGCATCGCCGTCACGGCGCTGGATCTCACCACCGGCGACATCGCGCCCGACGAGCCGTTCACCGACACCGAGATCGCCGGCAACCTGCACATGGATGGCTTTCCCGAAGCGGGTGTGCCGTTCCGCCTCGAGGTGCCCAAGGTCGTGCTCAGCGAGGACTACTCGCAGCTCGACGTCGGCGAGTACCAGCTGCAGTTCGGCGCCTTCGAAGGCAAGGGCAACATCGGCGGCAGCCTGGATGAGCCGCTCACACTCAAGGGCGCCATCGACACCAATGCCTTCGACCTGCGCGCGCTGCTCGCGAGCGTGGGCATCGAGGCGCCGAAGACCACCGATCCCAAGGCGCTCGGCAAGGTCGAGCTCGTCGCCAGCTGGCGCTTCGAAGGTGGTGCCACGAACGTCGATCCGCTGGCCCTGACGCTGGACGACACGCGCTTCACCGGGAAATTCTCGCGCGGCGCTGGCGAGGATCCGGTGGGCGATTTCACGCTGCGCGGCGACACCATGAACATCGGGCGCTACATCCCGCCAACCGATCCGGCCAGCGAGCCTTTCGTGCTGCCCGCGGCGGCACTGAAGGCGTTGAAATTCCGCGGCGTGCTGGAACTCGAGCAGGCGACCTACGACGACATCGTCATGAAGGGCGTCACGCTGCGGCTGGTGCTCGACGAGCAGGGCCTGCGCAGTCCGCCGGCGCAGGCAGCGAAATCATGAAGACGCGGCAAGGCATCGCGGCTCGGCTCGTCGACTGGCACGCGAAGCACGGCCGGCACGATCTGCCGTGGCAACGGCATCCGCGCGGCAGCGACCGCGCCTATCGCACCTGGGTGTCGGAGATCATGCTGCAGCAGACGCAGGTGGCGACCGTCATCCCGTACTTCGGGCGCTTCATGCAGCGCTTCCCGGACGTGGTGGCGCTGGCCGATGCGCCCGTGGATGACGTGCTGCACCTGTGGACCGGGCTCGGTTACTACGCCCGCGCGCGCAACTTGCACCGCGCGGCGCAGCAGGTGCGCGACCGGCATGGCGGCAAGTTCCCGCGGAGCTTCGACGAACTGGTTTCCCTGCCGGGCATCGGCCGCTCGACGGCGGGCGCCATCCTGTCGCTGGCCACGGGTGCGCGGCACGCCATCCTCGATGGCAACGTCAAGCGCGTGCTGGCGCGGCACTACGCCGTCGACGGCGCGCCCGACGACAACGCCACGCTGGAACGCCTCTGGGAGCTGGCCGAAGAAAACACGCCGCACGAGGACGTCGGCGTCTACACGCAGGCCATCATGGATCTCGGCGCCACCTTGTGTACGCGCGGGAAGCCGCGTTGCGAGCACTGCCCGATCGCCGCGGATTGCCGCGCGCGACTCGAAGGGCGCGCCGCGGAGTTGCCTGCGCCGAAACGCAAGCGCACGGCCCGGCGGCTGCGGCGCGCGGTCATGCTCGTGGCGCGCCACGAATCGGCGGTGCTGCTGGTGCAACGCCCGGCCACCGGCATCTGGGGCGGACTGTGGTGCCTGCCCGAGTTCGGCGATCGCGATGCGGCCGAGCAATTCGCGGCGGCGCAGCTGGCGAATGCCGACCTCGCGCTGGCGCCGCTGCCCGAGATCGAACACAGCTTCACGCACTTCGACCTGGTGATCACGCCGCTCGAGGCGCGTTGCCAGGGCGCGCGGCGCGTGAGCGAAAGCGGAGAATTGTGGTACGACCTCGCGCAGCCCGCGCGCGTCGGACTGCCCGCGCCCATCAAGTCCCTGCTGGGACGCCTGGAGTCGAGAGAGTCATGAGCAGAATGGTCAATTGCGTGTTGCTGGGCCGCGAGGCGCCGGGGCTGGACAAGCCCCCTTACCCGGGCGAGCTGGGCAAGCGCATTTTCGAGAATGTCTCGAAGGAAGCCTGGCAGCAGTGGGTGCGTCACCAGGTGATGCTGATCAACGAGTACCGGCTGACGCCCATCGAGCCCGCGCATCGCAAGCGGCTGGAATTCGAGATGGAGAAGTTCTTCTTCGGCGAGGGTTCGGAGAAGCCGAAGGAATTCGTCCCGAAGGAGTGAGGCTCAGCGCCGCGCCTGCACTGCCGGGCCGCTGTACACGAGCGGCGCGGCGTCGACCGCGGCCAGGCGCCACTTGCCGTCCTCCACGGCGTAGACCTCGCGCATCTGCAGCTCGACCATCTGGGCCTGGCCGTTGCCCGTCGTGCCCTCGCGCAGCTCGTAGCTGACCACGGTGTAGCCCTTGCGATGCTCGACCAGCGTGTAGTTGCTGATGGCGAAGAAGGGACGCATGGCCGAAGCATGGTGCTCGGCCAGTTGGGCTTCGATGTATTCCCTGCGCGCCAGGGTTCTGCCATCGGCGCCGCGCGTCGTGAAGTCATCGCTCAGCAGGCCCTCGAAATAGGCGCGATCTTCGGCGATCTTCGCCGCGGCACGCTTCTCCGACAGGTCGCGGAAGAAGTACGCGGAGTCGGGCGCCGGCGCGCACTGGCCGAAGGCCGAGGATTGCCAGGCGAGGGTCATCAGCAGGGCGGCAGCCAACTTGCGCATGCGCGGGATCATACAAAAATGCCCCAAAAAAATGACGGCGCAGTTACCTGCGCCGTCCCAGTAGCGGGGCGGAAGGGGGAAGTCCGCCCCGGTTGCAGCGTTTAGAACTTCCCCGCCTGGTAGTCGGCGAAGGCCTGTTGCAACTCCTCGCGTGTATTCATGACGAACGGGCCGTACCGGGCCACCGGCTCACGCAGCGGGCGGCCGGCGACCAGGATGGCGCGCGTGCGCGGCGCCCGGCCTCCGAGCTTCACCTGCGCGCCATCGCCCAGCACCGCGAGCTCCTGCGCGTTGATGGTTGCGGCGTCCTGTCCTTCGCCCACCGTCAGCGCGCCCTCGTACACGTACACGAAGGCCGAGTGGCCGGCCGGCACGGGCAGCTCGAAAGCGACGCCCGCATCCAGCCGGATGTCCATGTAGATGGGATCCGTGGCCGGCTGCCTGACGGGACCCGAGGCGCCCTCCAGCGAACCTGCAATCACCTTGACGCTCACGCCGGGTTTTTCCACCACCGGCAGCCGGTCGCCGCCGAATTCCTGGTAGTTAGGCGCGGCCATCTTGTCCCTGGCCGGCAGGTTCATCCACAGCTGGAAGCCGCGCATGCGGCCCTCGCGCTGCTCGGGCATCTCGGAGTGCACGATGCCGCGGCCGGCGGTCATCCACTGCACCGCACCAGGCTCGAGCACGCCTTCGTGGCCGTGGTTGTCCTTGTGGCGCATGCGGCCGTCGAGCATGTAGGTCACGGTCTCGAAGCCGCGATGCGGATGCTCCGGGAAGCCGGCGATATAGTCCTCGGGCTTGTCCGTGCCGAACTCGTCCAGCAACAGGAACGGATCGAGGTCCGGCAGCCGGGGCTGGCCGATGACCCGGGTGAGCTTGACGCCCGCCCCGTCGGAGGCGGGCTGGCCGCGCAGGACCTGGGACACCGCGCGGAAGGAGGAGGAGACCGGGTTCGAAGTGTTCATGGTCGGCCCTTGATGGTGACCAAGGCGCCGAAAATCAAGGCTTTGCGCCTCGGGTTGCTTGACGATCAAGGGCTTGGCCGGTCTAATACGCGCCCCCCAGATCGGGGGCATCTCCAACGGCGGCCGGGTAGCTCAGTTGGTAGAGCAGCGGATTGAAAATCCGCGTGTCGTTGGTTCGATTCCGACCCCGGCCACCATTTCACCTGCGCTCGATCAACCTTCCGCAGGCTCCTTCCCGATCGTCCCCATCAGTCCCGCGACGTCGAGCACTTCGATCGAGCCGTAACTCACCTTGACGTAGCCGTTGCGCTCGAATTCCTGCAGCACCGGGATGATCGAGTTGCGCGACAGGTTCACCAGGCTGCCGACCTTTTCCTGGCTCAGGTAGATGGGCGAGGGCGACTTGGCGGGAAACACCAGGCTGCGCATTCCCGAGAGCCGCAGCAGCAACGCGGCGGTGCGCTTCACGGGATCGCGCAGCAGCAGGTCGGCGACCACGCCGATGGCCAGGTCCGTGGTCATCGCGCTTTGCAGCGCGATCCAGCGCCACGCGCCGGGATCTTCTTCGAGAATCGCGCGGCAGTCGGCCAAAGGCAGCGTGACCAGCTTGGAGGGCCGCACCGCGGTGACGGTCACGATGCGCCGGATGCCATAAATGAGCGGGGCTTCGCCGACCCAGAAGCCCGGAACTCCGAAATGAATGAGATGAGGCACCGCGCCCGGCGAGGCTCCCGAGATCTCGACCGCGCCTTCGACAATGGCCCAGAGTCCACCCGGCTCGTCGCCGGCACGGTACACCGTCTGCCCCTTGCCGAACTTGTGCAGCACGACGCGCCTCAGGACCTTGTCGCGGAATTCCGGCGGCGTGAAAGACAACCAGCCGTGCTCGGAAAGGAATTCAGCCGCCCTGGAATTCTGCCTCATGGAGATCTTTCGCCCCCTTGTTTGGCCGCAGCGCCAGTAGCGCACATTGTCATTCCGGGCTCAAGCGGTTGGGCGAGAATGCGCCATGAATATCGAATGGCTCGGCTACGCCGCCGCTGTGCTCACCAGTTCGGCTTTCATTCCGCAGGCCGTGATGACCCTCCGGACCCGGGATACGCGTGGCATCTCGCGCGGCATGTACATCATCTTCACGATCGGCGTCGCACTGTGGCTGGCCTACGGCATCGCCCTCGATTCCTGGCCGATGATTTTTGCCAACGTCGTGACCCTGCTGCTGGCGACGGCCATCCTCATCCTCAAGCTGCGTTTCGGTTGATCGCCTGCACATTCGACGGGCGTGCCGATCCGGCGTATGTTGCGCGCCAGCACGCGCCAACCTGGTGCGATAACCGAATGAGTGAGGCACTTTGAACGCCACTGACGCTGCGATTACCGGTTCCGCCTCCGACAAGCTCTCCAAATCCCTGCGCGCAAGACACCTGGTGATGATTTCCATCGGCGGAATCATCGGCGGCGGCGTGTTCGTCGGCAGCAGCGGCGCGATCGCCAAGATCGGGCCCGCCGTGCTGCTGAGCTACCTGTCGGCGGGCATCGTGGTCTTCTGCGTGATCCGCATCCTGGCGCGCATGGTCATGGATCAGCCCGGCCTCGGCTCATTCACGGAATACGTGCGCGTGGGCCTGGGCAACGGCGCGGGCTTCGTCACCGGCTGGCTGTACTGGTGGTTCTGGGTGGTGGTGGTCGCGTTCGAAGCGCTGGTGGGCGCGAAGATCGTGCACGACTGGTTGCCGGCGTTCGACGTCTGGCAGATCGGGCTCGCGCTCATGGTGATCCTCACCGCCGTTAACCTGTCCTCCGCGCGGTCCTATGGCGAGTTCGAGTTCTGGTTCGCGTCCATCAAGGTGGCGGCCATCGTGGCGTTCATCGTGGTCGCCGCGGGCTGGGTGATGGGCGTGAAGAATCCCGGGAGCCCGGGTCTTTCGCACCTCACTGCGCACCAGGGCTTCGCGCCCTTCGGCTGGGCCATGATCCTGAGCGGCGTGACGACGGTGATCTTCTCCATGGTGGGCGCCGAAATCGTCACGGTGGCGGCGGCCGAATCGGTCGAGTCCAACAGGACCATGTCGCGCCTGGCTGCCACCGTGGTGCTGCGCATCCTGCTGTTCTACATCCTGTCCATCGCGCTCGCGCTGTGCGTGGTTCCCTGGACGGACTTCAAGCCGGGTGACTCCACGTTCGCCGTGGCACTCGAGCACATGGGCATCAATGGCGGCGCGGCGATCATGAACATCATCGTGCTGACCGCGGTGCTGTCGTGCCTCAACTCCGGCGTCTACGTGACCGCGCGCGTGTTGTTCTCGCTGGCGGACAGGGGTGATGCGCCGCGCTGGCTGGTCGCGGTCAACAAGCGCCACGTGCCGTCGCGCGCCATCCTGCTGGGCAGTTCATTCGGCTTCCTGGTCATGCTGCTCGACCGCTCCGAGACCGCGGAGCTGTTCACCTTCCTGATGAACTCTTCGGGCGCGCTGATGATTTTCACCTACCTGTTCGTGGTGGCCGCGCATTTCAAATTCCCGTACACGAAGCCCGAGCTGCGGACTTCTGGTGGCGCAGCGCTGATAGCCGGCGGTGCCGCGCTCGCGATGCTCGGGGTGATGGCCGCCATGTCCCGCATGCCTGACAAACAACCCGAGGTGATCGCCAGTGCATCGTGCTTCGGCATCATCGTCGTGGCGCTGGTGATCAAGCGCCTGGTGCAGAAGAGCGCCCGGCAGACCGTCTAGGGTTGCAGCAGGAAATCGAGCGCCCGGGTGAGAAGGTCGGGCGGCGGCAGTTGGTGGCCCAGGGCGGAATCGTCGATGAGCAGCAGTCCGGTGACACCCGCATCCTGGTACCTGGCGGAAACTGACTTCATCTCGCGGCGATTGAAATCGTGCCTGCCGGTGAGGAATACCATGCGGCGGGATTTCATGAGCGTCGCCGCCGGCTCGGGCGCCTTCACGAAATCGGCGCCGCCCATGAACAACGCGCCGTCGAAGTAGCGCGCGAACAGCGTGACGCAGCGGCTGGCCACGCGGCCACCGCCGGAAAAGCCCGCCACCCAGACGCGCTGCGCTTCCGGCGGCCGCAGGCGCTCCGACAGCTTGACCGCCATCAGCGCCACCAGCGTGCGCTCGGCGGCGAGCTTCGAATTGCCGAAGTCGTCGGCCGCGATCCACAGCAGGTGCTTCTCATCGAGCACGCGAATCCAGCTTGCCGGTAGTTCGCCCGAATCGGTGGGGGAGATGTAAACCAGCACGCCGGTTGCCGCGTCACCGGACGGCGGACGAACACGGAAAGTGACTTCCCGATCGGCGGGCAATGTCTTTTCGAGCGCCGCGGCCTGGTCGGGCGGGAACAAGCCGGCAATCGTCGCGACCTGTGCGGTGGTCGGTGAATCGGCAGCGGCCGCGAGCGCCGCGCAGGCCCAGGACGCGAGCAGGCCTGCGCCGGCTTTCACCACTTGAGGACAGGTATCGGCCGCAACGGATGCGCGCGCGCCTGTTTCAGCGTGAGCTGCACCAGTCGGCGATGAAATCCCGCGTTCGGCCATTTCGCGAAGATCTCTCGCAGTCGCGCTCGAGGCAAGCCGAAGGTGAGGATTCCACGCGACACGTCGATCCAATCGGCGCGCCGGAAAGGTTCGACGACCTCCGCCGCCGTCCCGCTATAGCGCCGCACCTTGTGATGCTCGCGAATCATGGCGCTGACATGCTGCTGCCAGTCTCCATGGCCGCTGCACGACAGGTGATCGCAGGCCAGGCTGGCCGAAGGTTCCAGGTAGTCGAAGGTGTGCGCCGTCCAGATGCCGAGATCGTGGAAAGCGGCGGCCAGCGCGATCATGCCGATACGCGCGCCATCCGCGGGCTGCAGCGCCAGGCACAGGTTGGTCACGCGGTAGGCGTGGTTGCGGTACGCCTGCAGGTCCTCGCCCAGCGCCGCCCTGTGCGCCTCGAGCACCGCGTCGAGCGCGTCGATGCGTTCCAGCACGTCAGGCGGGAATGCGTTTCTCGAGCCAGGCGCGGATGTCGGCCATCACCGCTTCCTTGCCGATGTCGTTGAGCGGATCGTGGAAGTAGCCGTCGTAGAGCTTGAGTGTCTTGTCGGCCGATCCGGCGCGATCGTGGAACTCCTGGCTGCCCTCGGGACGCGTCACCGTGTCCCTGGTGCCGTGGATGATCAGCAGCGGTAGTTTGAACAAGGGAAAGTCACGCTTGAGGCGTTCGTCGGCGCGCACCATCTCGGCCACGGTCCTGGTGGGCTGGACTTCGTCGGCGAGCAATGGGTCGTCGATGAGGGCCTGCGTGACCTTGGGATCGCGCGAGAACTCCTTCTTGGGAAGGTTCAGCACATGCGCATGAGGCGCGAGATGCGACAGTCCCTTGAGCACCGCCAGCGCGAAATCGGGCGCCGGGACGCGGTAGGCGAAACTCTCGCAGATCAGTCCCGCGATTTCCGGCTGGTGGTCGAGCACGTAGTTGCAGGCGATCACGCCGCCGGCGCTGTGTCCCAGCACGAACAGCGGCAGACCGGGCTCGCGCGACCGCGCCAGCTTCACCACCAGGTCGAGATCCGACTGGTACTCCGAGAAGCTCTCGATGTAATAACGCTCGCCGTCGGACTTCCCGCGGCCACGGTAGTCGAATGCATGCACGGCGAGGCCAGCGGCGAGCAGCTGCTCCGCCGCCCACAGGTAATAGCCGCTGTGTGAATTGAATCCGTGGGACAGCACGATGACCGCACGCGGCCCGGTCGCCGGGCGCCAGGAACGCGTGAAGATCTTCAGCCCGCCGGCGCCGTCCAGAGACTCTTCTTTGTACGAGTTGGCCATGTCATCCCCGGTTGTTCTCGTTGTGGGGGATGAACCTTATATCCCGCGACTGCGCCGGCCGCCATGCCCTTTGGGCGCATCGAAATGGGGCGAAGTTTGTTAGAAGCGGTAACTGAGTTCCGCGAACACGGACGGGTCGTACCTGCCCTCGATGTCTGCACCAGAGACGGGCGCAGCCACTTCTATGTAACCGGTGATGGTCGAGCCCTGGATGGCAAACCCCGCGCCGGCGGTGGAGGCGGACTCGCTGCCGGGAGCGTCTTGCTTCCACGCCGTGCCGGTGTCGTAGAACCCGTAGGTGGAAAGCCGCCCGAACATGCCCTCGGTGTTGAGCAAGTCGCGGCGTAACTCGAGCTTGCCGCCGATGCCGGTGTCGCCGGCGATCTCCGCTACTTCGAAGCCCCGGCCCAGGCGGTCGCCGCCGATCTTGAAGCGCTCGCTGTCGGGCAACACGTACGCCGAGACCTGTCCGAGGGCATCGAGGCGCACCGACCAGTCGGTGGCAAATCGCTTGTAGACGCTCGCCGAAGCCCGCGTCACCAGGAAGTCCACGCGGCGCGGATCGTCGGCCAGGTAGCTCGCCTGCAGGCCGGCGCCGAATCCGTCGAGGCCCTTGCGCAGTGTCACGCCCGCGGAATACTGCGTCGCCGAGGAGCTGCGCCAGCCCGCGCGCCCGCCCCATTCGAACACGCGCAGCCGTTCCTCGCGCAGCTCCGTCCCCGCGCGGTCGATGAACAGGTCCTCGGCGTCGAAGGCCGCGCTCCAGGAAAGCGACGAGCCGCCGCCATCGCGCAACGGGCGCCAGATGCGCAAGGTGGCACGCCGGCGATCGTAGGTATCGTCGAGGTTGACCGGCGCTTCGTTCGGAGCCGAGTGGGAATCGAACACCATGGCGCTGAACCGCGTGCCGTCCGAAGCCACGGCGTCCGCGTACAGGCCGCCTCCGAAGTATTCCTCCGGGTCCGTGGCCGAGGCGAAGATCAGCCCGGCCTTGCCCTGGCGGCCGATGACGCCGTTGGCAAAGAGCTGGCCGAGCACGAACGCGGGTCCCACCTGGTCGGTGCCGCGATTGTTCATGCGCACCACGCCATCGATGGCCGAGTATTCCGCCTTGATCGTCAGCTCGAAGGCATTGCGCACCTTGCCGTCCCGGCGCGTGCTCGCGGTGACCGCCACGCCCGACAATTGCCGCAACTCGCGCAGCGCCTGCGGCACGTCGTCGCGCCGCAGCGGCTTCGAGCTCTCGAGCTTTGCCGCGACACGCTGCAACTCCTTCTCGAATCGCGCGGTGTCGCCATCGAAGCCGACGTGCGTGATCTGCGCCTCGTGCACCCGGACGCGCAACACGCCGCGGCCGGTGAGCGAGTCGTCGAGCGCCAGTTCCGGCTTCACGTAGCCGTCGCCCTCGTACAGCGCCACGATGGCATCGACGATGGCGCGCGCCGAGTCGCGCGAAATGGGCTGCCCGAGCTGGTCGCGGTAGGTGGCGAACAGCCGCGGCACCGGGTACACGCTGCTGCCGTCGATCACGACG
Organism: Steroidobacteraceae bacterium; assembly: GCA_036274075.1. Taxonomy (GTDB): domain Bacteria; phylum Pseudomonadota; class Gammaproteobacteria; order Steroidobacterales; family Steroidobacteraceae; genus CADEED01. The sequence goes on from DASUGK010000136.1 coordinate 33,553, forward strand.
GTGGTGAGCTTCGGCGCGGTGGACGGTGATGTAGTTAGAGGCGCCACGGCGGCGCGGGCCGTGCCGCCCGCCAGCGCCAGCAGGCTTATGACAAGAGCCGCGCGACTGCTGTTGCGGGCGCGCATCGCGAGGGTGCGGCCGCCGCTTATTGTCACTTGCACGCGCATGCTCCCCTGCATCCGCTATCCGGGCGCGCATTTTCCGTCTCCGCTCAGCGACACGATGAGATGCAACTCACATAGTGACGGAGACGGTCCTAGTACGATTTCGCAGATTAGAAAAAGGGGATGGGCGATGTTCATCGCTGACCATAATCAGGCCAGGGCCGGATTTGTAGTTAGGCTGTTCTCGGCGTTCGGGCTGGCACTGGCCGCCATGACCCTGCCCGGCAAGTCGTGGTCACTCGACACGGGCGACATCGTGGTCGCCAGCACGCGCGGCGAAGTCCACTTCGTGGTGCGCGGCGTGGAAACGAAGCTGCGCGCCGGCAGCGTGCTGCAGTTGCCCGCATCGGTGCGCACCGGCAGCACGGGATCCGTGGAGTTGCGCCAGGGCGCCACGTCGGTGAGCGTCGGGCCGGACACGCTGCTCGAATTCCCGGCGCTCGAGAAGGCCGGCGGGCCGATCGACCGGATCATCCAGCCCAGGGGCAACGCGTTCTACGACATCGGCAAGCGGCAGGGGCGCAAGCTGCGCGTCGAAACACCGCTGCTCGTCGGAGTCGTGAAGGGCACGCAGTTCAATGTCGCCGCGGGCGACGACAGCGGCACGATTTCCCTGTTCGAAGGTTTGCTCGAGATCCACGCTGCGGATGAAAGCTCGGTGGTGGACCTCAAGGCCGGCGAAATCGCCTCGCGCCGGCGAGGCGACAAGGCCATCACCGTCATCAGGATGGAAGGTGACAAGGCGCCACCGACTCAGAGGCCCTCGCCGGGCAGCGGCGGTACCGGCGGCAATACCGAGGCGCCCGCGGCGCCATCCCCCGCCGGGCTTCCCTCCGATGATGGCGATTCATATCTTGCCGGTGGCGACGCTCCCGGAGTGTCCGTGGAATTGCCAGATGTCGCGGATGGCGGCGCGCGCGCCGACGTCGCCATTGGCCCGGGTGTCGTCGATGCGAACGCCGACGTGGGCGCCAGCGTGGAAGTCGGGCCGGTAGCGGCCGACGTCGCCGTGAATACCGACGCCGAAATCGGCGGCGGTGCGGCCAGTGTCGACGTCGACACCTCGGCCGGCGTTGATCTCGGCAGCGGCGTGGCCGCGGTTGGCGCGGACGTCGCGGCCGGCGTGGACGTCGGTACCGGCGGAGTCGCAGTCGACACCGCCGTGGACGTCGATGTGGACGTCGGTGGTGGCGCGGCCACCGTCGACACCGGAATCGGCGCGGGACTGGACGTGGGCGGCGGTGCCGCCAGTGTCGACCTCGACACCTCGGCCAATGTCGACCTCGGCGGCGGCGCAGCGGCTGTTGGCGCGGATGTCGGCGCCGGCGTGGACGTGGGTACTGGCGGAGTCGCAGTCGACACTGCCGTAGACGTCGACGTGGATGTCGGTGGTGGCGCGGCCACGGTCGACACCGGGATCGGCGCGGGACTCGATGTCGGCGGCGGCGCGGCCAGCGTCGACGTCGGCGCCTCCAATACCGTGGATCTCGGCGGAACGACCACCGTCGACGTGGATGTGAATGCGGGCGCTGACGTGGGCGCCGGCAATGCGAACGTGGACGTGGGTGCCGATGTCGCGGGCGTCGATGCGGGCGTCACCGCAGGCGTCGACCTGGGCAGCGGCAACGTGGACCTGGGCGTCGATCTCGGCGGCGTCGATCTAGACGTCGGCCTGGACCTGGGACTCGATGACGAGGCCGGCCAGGGCGAAGATGCCGGCAACACCGACACGGGTACTCCCGCGAGCACTCCGGAGACTCCGGATACTGGTGGCATGCTCGACGGGCTGCTCGACGGCTTGTTCCGCAGACCGGGCAGCAAATGAACCTTGCACGCCGCCGGCATCGTTGGTGGCTGGTCGCGCTCGGGACGCTGACAGTGATCCTGGCGCTCGAGACGAGCGGCCAGCTCCGCGCGCTCGAAAACTCTGCGACTGACCTGCGCGCCAGGCTGTTGCGGCGTGAAGTTCCTTCCGACATCGTGATCGTCGGCATCGACTCGGCCAGCCTCGAGAAGCTCGACAGCTGGCCATGGCCGCGGCGCTACCACGCGAAGCTGCTCGAGCAGCTGACGCGCGCCGCGCCGCGCCGCGTGTTCCTCGACATCGATCTGAGCTCGAACTCGACCGCGCTCGATGACGCGTTGCTCGATTCGGCGCTGGCGCGGCGCCGCGACTTCCCCGTGCTGCTGCCCACGTTCACGCAGTATTCGAACGGCATCGACGCGCAGCGCATCGTGAGCCGGCCGTTGCCGCGCTTCGCCCGCAGCGGCGAACTGGTGGCCGTGAATGGCGAACCCGACCCGGACGGTTTTACGCGCCAGTGGCGCAACGCCTGGACCCTGGGAGGCGAACGCACGCCCAGCGTCATCGATCCGCGCCGGCTGCTGTCAGGCGAACAATCCGTATTCATCGACTACTCGATCTCGCCGAGTTCGTTCACCTACGTTTCGTACGTGGACGTACTCGAGGGCAACGTGCCGCGCGAAGTCTTCGCCGACAAGTCCGTGTTCGTGGGCGCCATCGCACTGGAGCTCAACGACATGCTCACTGCGCCGGTTTACGGTCCGCTGCCGGGCATCGTGGTCCAGTCCCTGGCGACCGAGACCGTGAACCTCGGCGTGCCGCAGCGGGTCGGCAAGTGGGGTTCCCTTGCATTGCTGACGTTCTGGGCGCTGCTGGCCGCGGTGCTGTTCGACGCAAATTGGCGCCGGAATCTCGTGGTGCTGGTCCTGCTGGTGGCCGCCATCGTCGCGACCTCCACGATCGCCTTCACATCCAGCCGGGTGCTCATCGGGGTGGCCGCGCCGCTGCTGGCCGTCTGCGTGATGTTCCTGACCGTCACGGTACGCTGGCTGGAGACGCAGACCTGGCGCGCCTTCGCCTACGCCATCGGCATGCGGCGCCGGGATGCGCTGCTCAAGAGCGTCGTCCAGTCCTCCACCGACTGCATCATGTGCATCGACGAGGCCGGCATCATCAAGACCGCCAACCCGGCCGCGTCCCGCCTTTTCGACTGCGGCGCCTACGAACTCATCGACGAACCGATCGCCAAGTTCATCACGCTGCTGGCGGGTGACGGCGCGAGTGCGCGCCTCGCGGCACTGCACGGCGAGATCCGCGAATGCGACGCGCGCACCTTCAGGGGCGAAGTCTTCCCGGTCGAAATATCGCTGAGCCGTGTGCGCCTCAACACCGAGCGGCTGTATACCGCCATCGTGCGTGACATCCGCGAGCGCCGTGCGCAGACCAGCCGCCTGCAGCACCAGGCGACACACGATTCGCTGACCTCGCTGCCGAATCGCGCGGCGCTGCTGTCGCATCTCGAGAGGGCGCTGGCGCCCGACCGGTCGCAACCGTCGATCGCCCTGCTGATGCTGGACCTGTGCCGCTTCAAGGAGGTCAACGACACGCTGGGACACAACGTCGGCGACCGCGTGTTGTGCGACGTGGCCCAACGCTTCCAGCAGGCGCTCGGTGACCGCGGCTTCATCGCGCGCATCGGTGGCGACGAGTTCACCGTGGTGGTCGATCGCCCGCACAGCGCCGAGACCATCGCCGCGACTTCCCAGGCGCTCATCGACAGCCTGCGCGCGCCCATCGACGTCGCGGGGATTTCCATCGAGGTCGGCGTCAGCATCGGCATCGCGCGTTTCCCGCAGGACGCCAGCGAAGCGCAGACGCTGCTGCGGCACGCGGACGTCGCCATGTACCTGGCCAAGCGGCGCGGCACGGCGTTCGAGTACTACGATTCGGCGCTCGACGAGAACTCGGTGCGCAAGCTGGCGATCGGCGGCGAGCTGCGCTCGGCGATCGCCAACAGCCAGCTCGAGCTGCATTTCCAGCCGCAGGTCAACCTGCGCAGCGGCATGGTCGACAGCGTCGAGGCGCTGGTGCGCTGGTTCCATCCCACGCAGGGAGCGATCTCGCCGGCGGAGTTCATCGCCATCGCCGAGTCGACGGACCTGATCCGCCCGCTCACCGAGTGGACGCTGGGTTCGGCGTTGTCGCAGGTGCGTGCCTGGCGCGATCGCGGCGTACACGTGCGCATCGCCGTGAACCTCTCGGCCCGCCTGCTGCAGGACACGGCGTTCCCGGCGCGCCTGCGCCAGCTGCTGGACAGTTCCGGCGTGGCGGCCACCTCGCTCGAGCTCGAGATCACCGAAAGCGCCATGATGCTCGATCCGTCACGCGCGCTGCGCGTGATCCAGGAAATCGACAAGCTCGGCGTGCTGATCTCGATCGACGATTTCGGCACGGGTTATTCGTCGCTGAGTTACCTGCGCGATCTGCCGGTCCACTCGCTCAAGCTCGACCGTTCCTTCATCTCCGGCATGCGCAACAACGCGGAAGACCGGATCATCGTCGAGTCCACCGCGCAGATGGCACATGCAATGCGCCTCGAACTGGTGGCCGAGGGGGTGGAAACCGAGTGGGATGCGCAGTTCCTGGCGGCCGCGGGTTACGACTACGCACAGGGCTATCACTACAGCGGCGCGATGCCGCCCGACCAGTGCCTGGGCTGGATGGTGGAGTTCAATGCCAATGCGATGGCCAGCGCCAGCCACGGCAGCGGCGACACGACGCTTACGGCGGCGCTGCGTCCGCGCGCCGGGATGGAAACCACGGGCCTGTTCCTGGCGAGTTCGTCGGTGCGCGCCGCGTCCGGGTCGCGCAACAAGTAGCGGCGCCCATTACTGCTCGGGCGATGGCTGCTCGGGCTCGATCCGCGGCACCCAGGAGAATCCGAGCTGGAAGCCCACGTCCGGCGTGTTGTTGAGGTTCTGCAGGTTCTCCGTGATCGCGAACGTCATCAGGCAGCACTCGAGGCGGTGCCGGATGCCGAGGCTGAGCTGGAACTTTTCGCTCAGGAGCTCCGCGAGGTCGGTGTCGTCCTTGTCGTAGACGCTGGTGCTCGCGTAGGCCTGCAGGTTCAGGTTTGTCCTGCCGGTGAGGATGTGCTCCCAGCCGAGCACCACCGTCGGGATGACCTGTGCATCGTGCGGCGCCGGGCGATCCTCTCCCGCGTAGTAGACACCCGCGAGATCCACGTGGAAGGCGTTGCGTTCGCCCAGCCGGCGAAACGAGGCCTGCATGCCATAGTCGGTGCGCCCGGTGGAGAGCAGGAGCCGTTCGCCCTGCAGCGGCACCTTCGCGGCTGCCTCCATCGACATTTCCCAGCGTCCGGGCAGGGAGATGCCCGAGTAACGCAGGCCGAAGATCGGGTCCGTGAAACCCTGCTTGTCCGGTGCATCCAGCAAGGTCATCTGCGCGCGCTTCAGATCCATGATGATGTTGAAGGAATCGCGCGCCACCGCCGGGCGGCCGAAACTGCTGAAGCCGAAGGTGTCGTGGAACGTTTCGATGGTCGAGTCCATGAAACCGCCATGGTAGGAGACGGCCGTGGCAAAGGCGTACAGCGTCCACTGGCTGGAAAGCTTGTAGTGCACGCCGAGGTCGAGCGTCGCCGACTCCAGGTCGAGTAGATAGTTCTCGCCGGGCAGGTCGCGGATGGCCTCGAGATCCTCCGCGCCGATGCCGCGACGCCCCTGCGATTCGCGTCCCACCAGGTACCGTTCGACGTTGCGGCTCAGTGCCCAGGTGTTCTGGTACCCGAGCGACATTTCGAACGCGAACGTGTGCGGCTCGATGTTCACGGCATGCGCCGGCCGCATGTCCAGCCGCAGGAAGCCGAAGGGCGTCAGGTCACGTTCGCGCAGCATCCCGTAGAAGCGCCCGTCCTCGGCGCGCACCGGGGCCGGTGCGGCGAGTCCGGCGCACCAGGCGACCACAGCCAGGAGCGGCCAACCGGCCTTCATGGAGAAAATCCTTTTGGTTTTATGAGGTTTCAACGTGTAACAGCCGGCCTGCAGTCCTTCAATCAGCCGGCGCCCCGACCAGTTGTGCGTTGCATAAAGCCGACAAGCGCGCCATCGCCTCGGCGCATTAAGGAGTTGCTTCGTCGCGTCAACGCGACAGATGGCTACCAATTTGGCGGGACGCGGCGTAAAAGTGGGCCACGAGCTGGCAGGAGGGGCCGGCGTTAAACAACCAAGAAGGTGGTCGCATGAAAAAGCCAATCGGTTATCTCACCGGACTGATCCCGTTGATGGCTGCCTCAGCAGCCCATGCGCAGCAAGCGAATACCGAGAACGAGCCCCTGCAGGAGGTCGTCGTCACCGGTTCGCGCATCATCCAGTCGAGCGCGAACTCACAGCAGCCGCTGTCCATCATCGATCGCGAGGCCATCGATCGCACCGGACTCGCCAACATCGGTGACCTGCTGCAACAGGTGACCACCGGCGGCAAGGCGTTGAACACGAAATTCAACTCCTCCGGCAACTTCGGATATCCGCCCGACGGCGGTGGCATCGGCGCCGGTTCGGCGCAGGTCGACCTGCGCAACCTCGGCTCCAAGCGCGTGCTGGTGCTGGTCGACGGTATCCGCTGGGTCAACGAGTCTTCCGCCTCCGGCGTTTCCGGGGCGGCGGATCTCAACACCATCCCCATCAGCATCATCGATCGCATCGAAGTGCTGGAAGACGGCGCCTCGGCGGTTTACGGCTCGGATGCGATCGCGGGCGTGGTGAACATCATCACGCGCAAGAACTACGAGGGCGTGGAGGTCAGCGCCTACCGCGGCGAATACGATCTCGGCGGCCCGACCACGGAGGCCAGCCTCACGCTGGGCGGCGGCGGCGAGAGATTCCACGGCCTGTTCGTCGCGAGCTACTTCGACCAGGACGAGATCAGCTCCGCGGACTGGGAACAATCCGCGTGGCCGAAGCCGGATGCCGGTCTCGCGGCCGGCAGCTCGGGCGTACCTCAAGGCCGCTACACGTTCTGCGACCCGGCGCGCCCAGCGGCGAGTTATGGCTCGTGCAGCGCCAGCCAGGAATTCTTCTACGACCTCTCGCTGGACACGGGCACGACCACGCCGGTGTGGAATCCCGCGGACCCTTCCGCCGGCACGTACCACAACTTTGCGGGTGACGACCGCTTCAACTACGCGCCCTACAACCTGCTGCTGACGCCCTCGAAGCGCAAGTCGATGTTCGCGCGCGTCGACTTCAACATCACCGACGACGTCAGCATCTACGCCAAGGGCCTGTTCAACAATCGCGTGTCGCGCAACCAGGCGGCGCCCGAGCCCATTTTCGTCGGCCCGTATGCCGGCACCGGCGGGCTCGCCGACACGATCTCGATCTCGGCGCTGAATCCCTACAATCCTTTCGGCATCGACCTCGACCCGAGCAGCAATTTCGGCTGGGTCACGCGGCGGCCCATCGAAGTGGGCCCGCGCACCTTCGAACAGGACGTGGACACCTGGTACCTCAACCTCGGCGTCGAAGGCTCGTTCGGCTCCACGCGTACCTATCACTGGGACGTGAACTTCGTGTCCTCGGAGAACAGCGCCGACCAGACTTTCCAGAACGGCTACAACATCGGCAACGTGGCGCTGGCGCTCGGCGACCCGGCGGTGTGCGCGGCGGTGCCGAATTGCGTGCCGCTCGACCTGTTCGGTGGCCAGGGGCGTCCGTTCACCCCGGAGATGGTCAACTTCATCCGCACCACGCAGATCGACTCTTCCAGGCAGACGCTGCAGCTGGCGTCGGCGAACATCACCGGCGACCTGTTCAACATCGGCGACCGGACCGCGGGCTTCGCGGTGGGCGCCGAGCATCGCAAGTACACCGGTGACTTCAACCCGGATCCGTTGCGCCAGACCGGCCTGTCGCAGGACTCGTTCGCGGCGCCGGTATCGGCAGACTACGACGTCAACGAAGTGTATTTCGAGGCCAGCCTGCCGCTGCTCGAGACGCTGGACGTGAGCGCCGCGGTGCGCTGGTCCGACTACTCGACGTTCGGCAGTGAAACCACCGGCAAACTCGGCTTCCGCTGGCAGCCGATCGAAGCGATCGCGGTGCGCGCGACGTATTCGACCGGGTTCCGCGCGCCGAACCTCGGCGAGCTCTATGGCCTGACGCAGTTCGGCGCGACGCTCAGCGATCCCTGCGGCCCGGTGGGCGCTCCGCCGGTGGTCAACGACGCCGACGGTCCCGATACCACGCCGCTGGAAACCGCCTGCCGCGCGCAGGGCGTGCCGTCCGGCTTCGAGCAGGCCAACACGCAGATCACCACCTTCACCGGTGGCAATGCGGAACTGCAGCCCGAGAGTTCGGACAGCTACACCGTGGGCATCGTGCACGACGCGACCTGGTCGGAGGGCTTCGCCGAGCGCCTGACCTTCGAGCTGACGTACTTCAACTACCAGATCGAAGACGCCGTCCAGGCGCGCGACATCCAGGCCTTGATCAACGCCTGCCTCGCGGCGGGTGGCACGGATCCGACGCTGTGCTCGCCGTTCTCGCGCCAGGCCGGTGGCAACCTCGAGCCCCCGCAGAACTTCCTCGACAACCTGGGCTCGATCGAGACCGATGGCTTCGACTTCAAGGTCGACTGGCTGGGCAGTGAACATTCCTGGGGTTCTCTGAACGCCGGGCTGCAACTGACCTTCGTCAACGACTACGTCGCCACCGACACCGACGGCATCGTCTCGCAGCGCACCGTGGGCATCGAGGTGAGCGACAGCGCCATCCCGGAAATCCAGGCCAACCTGCTGCTCGGCTGGAGAAGGGGAGGCTGGGAAGTCAACTTCAACACGCGCTTCATCGATGCGGTGGACGAGTTCTGCGCCAACGCGGTGTCGGCCGCGCCGGCGCCGGGTTGCGAAACCCCGAACCTGATCCACACCCTGGACTCGACCATCTACAACGACCTGCAGGTGGCCTGGAACACGGCGTTCAACATGGAGGGCCTCAGGCTGGCGCTGGGCGTCAACAACATCTTCGGCGAGGATCCGCCGGTGTGTTACAGCTGCTCGCTCAACGGCTATGACGCCGGCACGTACGACCTGCCGGGCACCTTCTGGGCGGTGACGGCCAGGTACGGCTTCTAACTAGCGAGGGGGTTGGGGGGAGAGGGAACCGCAGGGTTCCCGACACAAGGGCGCCGTCCGGCAACGGGCGGCGCCTTTTCATCCGCGCGCAGTCCGCCTCATTTCAGCGCCGCGTATTTCTCGGGATTGAAACCCACCAGCAGGGTCTTGCCGCGTTCGAGCACCGGGCGCTTGATCATGGAAGGCTGTTCGAGCATGAGCCGCGTGGCCTTGGCTTCGGTGAGTCCGGACTTGGCGGATTCCGGCAATTTCCGGAATGTCGTTCCCGCGCGGTTCAACAGTACTTCCCAGCCGACGGCCTTCAGCCAGGCCTCGAGCTTCGAGCGCTCGATGCCCGCCTTCTTGTAGTCGTGGAACTCGTACGCGATACCGTGTGATTCGAGCCAGGCGCGCGCCTTCTTCATGGCGTCGCAGTTGGGGATGCCATAGATGACAGTTTTCATACGCGGACATTTGCCCCGGATCGCCCGAGGTTTCAATATTCCCACCAACAGGAACCCGGGGAGGCGCCTTGAACACTGTTGCCACTGACGCGCGCGGTTACCGCCTGACGTCCATCGATATGTTGCGTGGCATGGCCATCATCATCATGGCCATAGACCATACCCGCGACTTCTTCCACACCGGCGCCACCATGGATCCGATGGAAGGCGACAGCGTCTCCGTGGTGCTGGCGCTCACGCGCTGGATCACGCATTTCTGCGCCCCGGTTTTCGTGCTGCTGTCGGGAACCAGCGCGGGCCTCATGGTGGCACGCAAGAGCGCAGGCGACCTGTGCGTGTTCCTGCTCACCCGCGGGCTGTGGCTGATCTTCGTCGAGATCGCGCTCATTTCCACGGCCATCACGTTCTCGCCGGGCGGCCTCGAGCAGTTCGGCGGCAGGACGCTGGCATTCATGCAGGTGATCTGGGCCATCGGCGCCAGCATGGTGGTGCTGGCGTTCGCGCAATTCCTCGGCCGCAAGGTGTGCCTGGTGGCCGGAGCCATCATCGTGCTGGGCCACAATGGCCTCGACGGAAACTGGCCCGCGACGCAGGGCCTGGTGGATACCAGCCCGCCGCTGTGGGCGGCATTGCACGTCCCCATGTCGAAGACCTGGGGGCAGATGCACTTCCTGTTCCTCTATCCCTTGCTGCCCTGGGCCGGCGTGATGCTGCTGG
>DASUGK010000137.1:0-9009 GCA_036274075.1 Steroidobacteraceae bacterium
CCGCCCGCCAGGATGAGGGCGGTGATGTAGTGCTTCATGACGATGGGATCCCCGTGGACATACTGAGTGAGCGGCCAATCATAGTGTTGTGGCCCGAAAATTTCGCGTCGCCAAAAGGGGTCAGAACTCGTTTCCGTTCACCCTGAGGCGAGCTCCGGGGGCCGCTGGCAAAGGGGGTCAGACCCCGTCAGATGCCGGCGTAGTACTTCGGGTAGTCCGGGGTCAAACCCTTGAATCGACGGTGAATCCACAGGTACTGCTCGGGGATGCGGCGCACCTCGGCTTCGACGATGTGGTTGAAGCGCTCGGTGTCGGCCACCGGGTCGTCGGTGGGGAAGCCCTCGAGCGGGGGGTGGATCACCCCGCGGTAGCCGCCGCCCGGCAGCCGCTCGAAGAAATATGGCAACACCAGCGCGTCGGTCATGCGCGCGATGCGCGAGGTGGCGGTGTTGCTGGCCGCCGGGATGCCGAACAGTTTGACCATCTCGGCGCCCTTCTTGCGAAAGCTCTGGTCGGGGGCGTACCACACCACCTCGCCATCCTTGAGCGCCTTGACCAGCGTGCGCACGTCGTCGCGGCGGATCGCGCGCCGCGTCTGCAGCGCGCGGCGCGCGCTCACGAACTCGCCGATCAGCAGGTTCTTGGTCGGGCGGTACATCACGTTGAGCGGCATGCGCGCCGCCAGCGCGCGGCAGCCGATCTCGATGGTATTGAAATGCGCCGACAGCAGCAGCACGCCGCGGCCGGTGGCCCGCGCGGCCTCCAGGTGATCGAGCCCGCGCAGTTCGGTGATGCGCAGGATGCGTTCGTTCGACGACCACCAGCTGATCGCGGTCTCGAACATGGCGCAGCCCAGCCCGGCGAAGTGTTCGCGCAGCACCCGGTGGCGCGCCGCCGCGTCGAGTCCGGGCAGCGCCATTTCGATGTTCCGGCGCGCGACCCGCTTCCAGCGGATCGGGAACATGAACAGCACCAGTCCCAGCCCGCGGCCCAGTAGATAGAGCAGCCGGTGCGGCAGCGGCTCGAGCACGCGCAGGAACCCGAGCCCGAGCCAGGTGGGCCAGTATTTCGGATGGAGATAGGCGGCTTTCACGCGACGCGATGATACGGTGCGCGGCCCGCGGTTCGACAAGTATCTTGCGGCTCCAGCCTGTACTCCACGCAGCTCGAACGCGCCGATCACCGCGCGGCGCTGGGGCCGATGTTCGCGGTCAGCGAATGAGGCCGAATCCGATCAGGCGCCGTCTTCGGCCTTGTCGTCAACTGAAGCTGAAGCTCATGAACGAGCGGTACGCCTGGCCGGGACGCAGGATGCTGCTCGGGAAGTTGGGATGGTTGGGCGCGTCGGGGAAATTCTCCGGCTCGAGGCAGATGGCGTGCCAGCCGGGATAGGCGTTCCTGAGGTGATACGCGCCGTAGACCTGCATCCCCGGCAGGCTGGTGCGCACCGCCATGCGCAGCCCGCTCGCGGGTGAATGCAGCTCGGCCACCGGTCGGCCACCGCGCGCGGATTTATCCAGCACCCAGCAGTGGTCGTAGCCGCCGGCAAGAGCGATCTGCGGATGCGCGGAGGGCGGCGGCAAAGCCACGCTCTTCGCGCGCCGGAAGTCGAACGGCGTGCCGGCCACCGGCGCGATCTCGCCGGTGGGTATGCGCGCGCCGTCGATCGGTAGATAGTGGCTGGCGTCGATGCGCAGCTGCAGCTCGTCGATGGGGGTGCCCGGATCGCCGGACAGCGTGAAGTACGGATGCCAGGTGAGGTTCACGGGCGTCGGCGCATCGGTGGTGGCCTCGTAGGCCAGGCTCAGCGTGCGGCCCGAGACGCCGATGGTCGCGCTGACCTCGAGGTTGCCGGGAAAGCCATTGGTGCCGGCGGGCGAGTGGTGCCCGAGTTTCACGAAGCTGTTCCTGCCGTGGCCGCTGTCCAGCACTTTCCACACGTACTTGCCGAAGCCGACGGCGCCGCCGTGCAGGGTGTTCGGGCCGTTGTTGGCGGTGAGCGGGTAGGCTTTGCCGTCGAGCTCGAACTTCGCGCCGCCGATGCGGTTGCCGTAGCGGCCGACGAGCTGGCCGAGGTAGGAGGTGTCCTTCAGGTAGGCCGGCAGGTCCGGCAGCGACAACACCAGCGGGATGCGCTGCTGGCCCCTGGCGCGCGGCGGCAGCGTCAGGCTGCGCAGCGTGCCGCCCAAGGTGAGGATCTCGGCCTGCAGGCCGTCCGGCGAACCGAGCGTCCAGGCTTCGATGTCGGCGCCGTCGGGATGACGCCCGAACAGCCGCGTCATTCCGTGCGGCGGGCCCGCCCCTCGAACAGCCGCTGCAACAGGCAGAAGAGCAACAGCAAAACTCCGACGACGATTCGCGTCCACCATGAGCTCAGGGTCCCGTCGAAAGCGATCAGGGTCTGGATGATGCCGAGAATCAGCACGCCGAACAACGTGCCGGCGACGTAGCCGACGCCGCCGGCGAGCAGCGTGCCGCCGATCACCACGGCCGCGATGGCGTCGAGCTCGAGGCCGACGGCGTGCAGGCTGTAGCCGGACAGCATGTAGAAGGTCATGACGATGCCGGCCAGCGCGGCCGTGAAACCGCTGAGTAGATAGACGCCGACGCGCGTCGCGGCCACCGGCAATCCCATGAGGCGCGCGGCGCCCTCGCCGCCGCCGACGGCGTACACCGTGCGCCCGAAGCCGGTGGCGTGCGCCAGGCGCATGCCCGCCAGCACCGTCAGCAACGCGACCAGCGCGCCCACGGTCAGCGAAGAGTCGAAGCCCACCGGTATGCGCGCCTGGGCGATCGCGGTGTAGGTGGTGTCGGTGATCGGCATCGACTCGGTGCTGATCAGGTAGCAGCAGCCGCGCGCCAGGAACATGCCGGCCAGCGTCACGATGAAGGGCGCGAGCCCGAAGCGCTGGATCAGCAATCCCTGCAGCGCGCCGAACGCGGCGCCGACGGCCAGCACCGTCGCCATGACGGCCCAGGGATTCCAGCCGGCCTGCAGCAGCGCGGCGGAAATCATGGTGGTGAGCGCGATCACCGCGCCGACCGACAGGTCGATGCCGCCCGACAGGATCACGAAGGTCATGCCGACCGCGACCACGCACAGGAAGGCGTTGTCGATGAGCAGGTTGAGGAACACCTGCAGCGACAGGAATCCCGGGTAGCGCACGGCGCCGAACGCCGCCATCGCGACGAACAGCGCCACGGTGATGGCCAGCGGCAGCAGCGGATGCTTCATGCGGCCCCCGCGCGCGGCCGCTTCATGTTTCACCCGCGCGCAGTCGCGCGACGCGCGCCACGAGCGCGCGGAACTCCGCCGACTGCAGCAGCATCACCGCGAACACCAGCGCCGCCTTGACCACCAGGTTCACCTCGGGCGGCACGCCGAGCGAGTAGATGGTCGCGGTCAGCGTCTGGATGATCAGCGCGCCGAGCACCGTGCCACCGAGCGAGAAGCGCCCGCCGGTGAGCGCGGTGCCGCCGAGCGTCACCGCGAGGATGGCGTCGAGCTCGAGCAGCTGCCCGGCGCTGTTGGCGTCGGCGCTCTTGACGTTGGAACTGATGATGAGCCCGGCGATTCCCGCCGCGAGCCCGCAGAACGTGTACACGCACAGCGCGATGTCGGCGGCGCGCACGCCGGCCACGCGCGCCGCGTCGGGATTGCCGCCGATCGCACGGATGAAGAGGCCGAGCGCGGTGCGCGTCGCCAGCCACTGCAGCACCAGCCACAGTCCCGCCGCGATCCACAACGCCACCGGCAGCCCGAACAGGAAGCCGCTGCCGAGTACGAAATACGGCGGGTAGTAGACGGTGATGATCTGGCCGCCGGTCAACAGTTGCGCGATGCCGCGGCCCGCGACCATGAGAATGAGTGTCGCGACGATGGGCTGCATGCGCGCGTGCACCACCAGCACGCCATTCCACAGTCCGCAGACGAGCGCCGCCAGCAACGCGGCGCCGAGCGCGAACCACAGCGGATGCTCGCTGGTGTTCGCGCCCTCGGCGCTGAAGCCGCCGCCGACCAGCAGGGCCGCCACCGTCGCGGCGATCGCCACCACCGCGCCCACCGAGATGTCGAGGCCGCGGATGGCGATCACCAGCGTCATGCCGAGCGACACGATCATGAGCGGCGCGGCGCGATTGAGGATGTCGACCAGGTTTCCGTAGAGATGTCCGTCGCGCCAGCTGATGGCGAGGAACGACGGGTTGAAGGCGGCATTCACCACCAGCAGCAATGCCAGCGTCACCGACGGCCAGAAGAGGGCGTGCTGCGCCAGGCGCTTCATGCGTCGCCCGCGGCCATGCCGCCCGCGATCAACGAGTAGACGGCGTCCTCGCCCGCGTCCCCGGGCAGCTCGCCCGCCTTGGCGCGGTCGCGCAGCACCAGGATGCGATCCGAAACCCGCACCACTTCTTCGATCTCCGCCGAGATGAACAGCACCGCGGTGCCGTCCGCGGCGAGCTTCAGCACTTCGCCCATGAGTTCCTGCTTCGCGGCGATGTCCACCCCGCGCGTCGGCTCATCGAGGATCAGCAGGCGTGGCCGGGTCGCGAGCCAGCGCGCGATGATGGCCTTCTGCTGGTTGCCGCCGGACAGCTGCCCGACGGGCGTCTCGATGCTGGCGGTCTTGATGCCGAGCGCCGCGACCAGCCTGTCGGCCAGCTCGCGCTGCGCGGCGCGCGCCAGGAATTTTCCGAGTCCCATGCGCGCCTGCAGCGCCAGCACGATGTTCTCCCGCACCGACAGCTCCGCGACGATGCCGTCCTGCTTGCGATCTTCGGGGCAGAAGGCGAGCCCGAGCCGCAGCGCATCGGCCGGCTCCTCGAGCCGCACCGGCTGGCCGTCGACCTGGATGTCGCCCTGGTCGCGCGGGTCGAGCGCGAACAGCAGCCGTGCGAGCTCGGTGCGGCCCGAGCCCAACAACCCTGCGACGCCGAGCACTTCGCCGGCGCGGATCTCCACGTCCACGGGCTCGAGCGCGCCGCGCCGCGCCAGGCCACGCGCGGAGAGCGCCGCCGGCGTCTCCTGCGTCCGCGGCGCGTGCGCCGCGGACTTGTGCGCCTCGACGATCTCGCGCCCGACCATCGCCGCGACCAGGCCGCGCGCATCGAGCTTGCCGCAGGTGTATTCGCCGACCAGTCGGCCGTTGCGCAACACCGTCATGCGGTCGCAGACCTCGTACACCTGGTCGAGGAAGTGCGTGACGAACAGGATGGCGACGCCCTGGTCGCGCAGCGCGCGAATCAGCCTGAAAAGCGCCTGCACTTCGCCGGCGTCCAGGCTCGAGGTGGGCTCATCGAGGATCAGCACGCGCGCATCGCCCGCCACCGCGCGCGCCACTGCGGCGAGCTGCTGCACGGCCGCGGGCAGGCCGCCGGCGAGCCGCGTGACGTCCACGTCGATGCCGAGCCGGCTGAGCAAGTCACGCGCGCGGCGGCGCGTCTCCGGCCAGTCGATGCCGCCACCCTTGAACCACGGCTGGCGCGGGTAGCGGCCGGCGCAGATGTTCTCCGCCACCGACAGGTTCGGCAGCAGGTGGCTCTCCTGGTGCACCGCGCTGATGCCGAGGCGCTGCGCCTGCTGCGGCGTGTGCCACGCGACCTCCGCGCCCAGTAGTTTGATGCTGCCGGCGTCCGGCGCGCACAGCCCGGTCAGCACCTTGATCAGCGTGGACTTGCCGGCGCCGTTCTGCCCCATGAGCGCGTGCACTTCGCCGGCGCGCAGCGTCAGGTCGACCCCGGCCAGCGCCTGCACGCCGGGGAAGGCGCGCGAGATGCCGCGCGCCTCGAGCACGATGTCGCGATCCGTCACGCGTTCAGTACTTGCGCGACTGGATGTGCTGCTTCGCCGTCTCCATGGTGAACACCTGCTCGTCGACCAGGATGCGCTTGGGAATCGGCTTGCCGCCGACCACTTCGACCACGGCGGTCATCAGCTGCGGGCCGAGCAGCGGATTGCATTCGATGGTGGCGTTGAGCTTGCCGGCGATCATCGCTTCGAAGGCGCCCTTGACCCCGTCGATGGAGACGATGGCGAGCTCGCGGCCCGGCTTGATGCCGGCTTCCTCGATGGCCTGGATGGCGCCGATCGCCATGTCGTCGTTGTGCGCGTAGAGCAGGTCGATCTTGCGCGTCTCGGCCTTGAGGAAGGCCTCCATGACTTCCTTGCCCTTGGCGCGCGTGAAGTCGCCCGACTGCGAGCGGATGATCTTGAAGTTGGGCCGGGTGGAAATGATTTCCTCGAAGCCCTTCTTGCGATCGATGGCCGGCCCCGAGCCCACCGTGCCCTGCAGCTCGACGATGTTGACGTCACCCGCCTGGTCCTTGAAATGCTCGAGCGTCCAGCGGCCGGCCTTGCGGCCTTCCTCGACGAAGTCCGAGCCGATCAGGCCCAGATATAAAGAGGGGTCGGCGGTCACCGAGCGGTCGGTGAGGATCACCGGGATCTTCGCCGCCTTCGCTTCCTGCAGCACCGTGTCCCAGCCGGTCTCGACCACCGGCGAGAAGGCGATGACGTCGACCTTCTGCGCGATGAAAGTGCGCAGCGCCTTGATCTGGTTTTCCTGTTTCTGCTGCGCGTCGGCGAAGCGCAGGTCGATGTTCATGGTCGCGGCCGCCGACTTGATCGACTCGGTGTTCGCGGTACGCCATTCGCTCTCGGCACCGATCTGGCTGAAGCCGAGCACGATTCGATTGTCCTTCTCGTGCCGTGAACAGCCCGCGGCCAGCACGGCAGCGGCCAGGAAAATCATCGCGCGTCGTGAATGCTTCATCTTTCCCCCGTATGAGTCACAGCGTATGGGTCGTATTCAGCCGGTGCCCGGCCGGCTCGACCTCGAGCCGGTTCACCAGCGGCGCACCGAGCGCCGGCAGGTCGATTTCGAATTCGTCGCCGGGCTGTACCTTGACGTTGTCGGCGAAGCTCAGGGTCGCGGTGCCGAAGAAGTGCAGGTGCACGTCGCCGGGCACGCGATGCTGCTTGTACTTGAAATGGTGGTACTCGAGGTTGGCGATGCTGTGGCTCATGTTGCCCTCGCCGGTGAGGAAGGGCTTCTGCCACAGCACCTGCCCGTCGCGGCGGATGCGGCTGGTGCCTTCCAGGTGCGCGGGCAGCGCGCCGGTGTTGAGCATCGGCCCCACGCCGCACTGGCGCAGCTTGGAGTGGGCCAGCAACAGGTAGTTGCGCCGTTCGGTGACGTGGTCGGAGAACTCGTTGCCGATGGCGAAGCCGAGCCGGCGCGGGTGGCCGTCGTCGCCGACCAGGTAGCAGCCGACCAGCTCCGGTTCCTCGCCATGGTCTTCCGCGAAATCCGGCGAGAGGATCGGCCGGCCGCAGGCGACCACGTTGGCGCCGTTGCCCTTGTAGAACCACTCCGGCTGCATGCCGGGCGCATCGCCCGCGGGTTTGCCGCCTTCCACGCCCCACTTGAACATCTTCATCGAGTCGCTGAGCTCGTTGCTCTGCAGTTTCAGGTGCATGGCATCGCGCGCCGTGGCGCTGCCGAGATGCGTGAGGCCGGTGCCGGACACCAGGCAATGCGCCGGATCCGGGTGCGTGAGCGGCGGCAGCAGGCGTCCCTCGCGCCGCAGCGCTTCGTAGTCGAGCGGTGCATCGACCGGTTCGCGCGCCACGATGTCGGCGAGCGTGCCGCCGAGTTCGATGGCCTTGCGCGCCAGGTGGTAGACGCTTTCGTAGTGCCGCAGCGGCACCACGCTCCCGTCGGCGTCGACGCGCGCGACGCGCGTCAGGAGGTTGTCGACGTACTGCAGAAGGCGCATGGCGTCAGAGCCAGCCGGCATCGACGATGTATTCCTGCGCGGACATGGCGCGCGAATCGTCCGAGGCGAGGAACAGCGCGAGTGGCGCCACGTCCTCGGGCCGCACCTTGTCGGGCAGCACCTGGTTGCGCCGGATCTCTTCCTCGCCCTTGGCGTCGAGCCACTTGGTGATCTGCCGCTCGGTCATGATCCAGCCCGGCGTGATCACGTTGACGCGGATGCGGTGCTCGCCGAGCTCGCGCGCGATGCCGCGCGTGAAGCCGATCACCGATGACTTCGCGGTGGTGTACACCGACATGTTGCGCCCCTTGGCGCCGTAGCTGTTCGAGCCGAAGTTGATGATCGAGCCGCCGCCCATCTTCTTCATGCCGGGCACCACGGCCTGCGTGGCGAAGAATGCGGGGCGCTGGTTCACGGCGATGCGGTCGTCGTAGTACTCGGGCGTGACGTCCATGAAGTTGTGGCGTTCGTCGTTGGCGACGTTGTTCACCAGCACGTGGAAGTCGCCGAGCGCCAGCGCGGCGTCCCGGATGGCGGTCTGCAGCGCCGGCACGTTGGTGACGTCCACCTTGCGGAACCAGGGGCGCGGATGGCCCGCCGCCTCTATCTTCTGCACCAGGGCGTTCGAGAGCGTCTCATTGATATCAACAAAGGCAACGAGCGATCCCTGTGCTGCAAAGGCTTCGGTCATAACCCCGCCGATTCCGGCGCCGCCGCCGGTAATGAACACGCTGCGGCCGCGCAACGACGGGTAAATGGCATTGCCGCTGAGGGCGTTGGTGGTATCGCGGCGTTCGACGGACATTAGGTAGCCTCGGAAAAATCCTGGTGTGAAACGGCGCTGAAGTATAGTGCGGGGCGGCAACGAAGAGGCGGACGATGGATTCGAAGGTGAAGAAGAGGCTGCGCAGCCAGGACTGGTTCGGCAAGCAGGACAAGGACGGATTCATCCATCGCAGCTGGCTCAAGAACCAGGGCTATCCGGACGACATGTTCGACGGCCGCCCGGTCATCGGCATCTGCAATACCTGGAGCGAGCTGACTCCGTGCAACGGACACTTCCGCGAGATCGCGGAATTCGTCAAGCGCGGCGTCTACGAAGCCGGCGGTTTTCCGCTGGAATTCCCGGTGATGTCGCTGGGTGAGACGCAGCTCAAACCCACCGCGATGCTGTTCCGCAATCTCGCCAGCATGGATGTCGAGGAGTCGATCCGCGGCAATCCCATGGACGGC
>DASUGK010000138.1:0-41743 GCA_036274075.1 Steroidobacteraceae bacterium
TGCGCGCCGCCGGAAATCGCGCGTTACCGCGCGCGTGTGTCCGGCCCGCTGCTCGACCGCATCGATTTACGAGTCGAGGTGCCGGCGTTGTCGAGCGAGGAGTTGTTAGGCGAGATGGCCGCGACCGGCTTCAGCAGCGACATCGCGGCGGCGCGCGTGCGCCGGGCGCGCGAGTTGCAACGGCGGCGCGCGGGCAAGCTCAACGCGGAACTCGCGGGCGAGGAGCTGCAGGAACATTGCCGCCTCGACCGGCAATGCCGGCTGCTCATCGCGCAGGCGCGCGAGCGGCTGAACCTGTCGGCGCGGGCCATCCATCGCGCGCTGCGCGTGGCCCGCACCATTGCCGACCTGGAAATGACGGAGCCCGGAAATGAAACGGGACCCATCGACAGGTCGATCGGCCCCGCTCATCTCGCCGAAGCCTTGCAGCTGCGGCGCGCGATCCCGTGAGGGTTACTTGTTCATGTCGACCATGTGGTCGACGGCCTGCTTGATGATGTCGTCCGGCCAGTCGCGGCCACCCTTGGCGGGCATGACGCCGGTCTTGCCAGTGAAGCCCTGGATGGCGTGGTTGTAGAGCGTGTCCTTGCCTTGGGCGATACGCGGGCCCCAGGCGGCCTTGTCTCCCACCTTGGGAGCGCCCGCGATGCCGGCTCCGTGGCAGGCGGCGCAGGCAGTCTCGTAGGCGGCGGCCCCATCGGCAGGAACGGCAGCGGCGGGGGTGGCGGGACCCACGCTTTCAATCTTGAGCGCGGAGTTGTCCTGGCCGGCTACCGCGACCCGGGCCACCGGCTGAATGCGTTCCCTGACGCTCTCCAGGTAACGCGGATCGGTGGTCACCTGCTTGGCCTGGTGCTCGGCACCGACGTGCCGCGCGAAGGCAAACAACACCAGGGTCACGGCCACGAGGATGCCGAGAACCAGGCTGAAATTATTGAAGAAATGTGAGTCCTGCTTGCTCATGGGCGCGAAGTATATAGATCAAAAAACTGGCGCGCCCGACAGGATTCGAACCTGTGACCTACGGCTTCGGAAACCGTCACTCTATCCAGCTGAGCTACGGGCGCGCGGGGCCGCGTAGTCTACAGCCACCCTTTCCGCTTGAAAAACACGAAGGGGCCGATGGCCGAAACCAGCATCAGGGCCATGGCGGACCAGAAGCCCCAGGTCTCGTGCAGCCAGGGCATTTTCGTGAAATTCATGCCGAAAACCGCGCCGATCACCGATGGGGGCAGCAGGAACACCGTCACCACCGAGAAGATCTTGAGGATGTTGTTCTGGTCGATGTTGATGAGGCCCAGGGTGGCGTCGAGGATGAACGACACCTTGGTTCCGAGGAACGAGGCGTGATCGCTCATGGCCAGCACGTCGCGCGACAGGGTGCGGAAGCGGGCCCGGATGTCATCGGGAATAGGGACCACCGTGCTCTGCTGAACGAAGGTCAGCAGCCGGCCCAGGCTCACCAGGCTCTCGCGCGCCTTGGAGATGAGTTCGCCGTTCTGGCCGAGGCGTTCGAGGATCCTGCGGAAGTCGCGAAACGCGCCGCGTTTCTTGCGCGACACCGTGAAGACTTCCACCGAGGCCGCGTCGAGATCCGTCGCGACGCGTTCGATGACGTCGGCGACGCGGTTGATCACCGACTCGAGCAGCCCGGCCAGCACCGCCGGCGGGGAGTTGCAGGAGTTCGGATGGCGTTCGGCATAGGAGATGAAGCGCCGGAACGGCAGCGGGTCGACGTAGCGGTTGGTGACCAGCTTGGCGCCCGCCAGGATGAAGGTGATCTGAGTACTCTCCGGCAGGTCCGAATCGAGCTTGGTGACCACCGTGGCCGTCATGTACAGGCCGCCGTCTTCCTCGTAGAGCCGGTTCGACGCCTCGATCTCGCGCATCTCGTCGCGCGTGGGCACGTCGATGGACAGGAAACTCTCGACCTGCCGTTCTTCGCTGGGCGTGGGTTCGAGCAGGTCGATCCACACGGCTTCGCCGGGGATGGCGGCGCCCGCTCGCAATTCGAAGCGAGCGAGTCCCTGCGGTTGTGCAACGAAAGCGCTGAGCATGGGTGGTTGCTGCCGGCTGCGTTGCCTGACGAGCGCCGCGGCGCTAGCGACCTTTCTCGCGGGCGGCGAGATAGTTGACCAGCATGAGCAGCTTCTCGCTGCTGCCTGCCTGCGAGACACTGGTCGAATACGTGCCGTTGACGATCATCAGCGGGACGCTGCCGACTTCGTACCGGCCGGTGAGCCGCGAGGCGAGATGCACGTTCTGCTCGACTTCCTTCGAATCGTAGGCGGCATTGAACTGCGACTCGGTCACGCCGTTTGCCATGAAGAAGGCGAGATGCAATGCGCGCGCCTCCTCGTCGGTCGGCGCCGAGAGCATGTTTCCCTTCTGGTGGATGGTGTCGAAGATTTTCGAGTGCAATTCGGGACGCTTCAGCGCCAGCATGGTGTAGTAGAGCCGCGCGTGCTGCAGGTGGCTCTCGCCCCAGATCACGGGGATGCGGACGAACTCGACGTAGTCGGGCTTGCCCTTGCGCTTCCAGTTCTCGAGTGCCGGGTCGAGCGCATAGCAATGGCTGCAGCCGTACCAGAAGACTTCGGCGACCTCGATCTTGCCGCGCGGCACGTTGGTGACCTGCGGGCGCCCCAGCATCACGTAGTTGGTGCCGGACTCCCATTCGACGGAACCGGCCGTGCCGTCGGCCGCGCAGGCGCGCACCGAGATCATCGCGGCGGCCGCTGCCGCCGCCAGCACGGCGGCGATGACGATGCCACGGTTCATCAACGCCGCCCTCCGGGTCGGTAGTTAGCGCAGGCCCTGCAGGTAGGACGCGAGATTGCGGATGTCCTCGGGCGTGAGGCGTGCGGCAATCGTGGTCATCATGGCACTGTTGCGCGTCTCGTGGACCTTGGCCGGATCCGCGGCGTCACGGTAACGGTTGCCGGTGAGGTAATCCTGCAACTGCTTCACCGTGTACACCGAGTGTTGCGCGCGCAATGCCGGGTAACCGGCGCCGGCATTGCCCTGGCCCGCGGGGCCATGGCAGGCCATGCATGCCGGGATGCCGCGCGCGGCGTCACCGTTCCTGTAGAGCGCTTCGCCTGCCTTCCAGTAGGACGGATCGGCTTCCAGGCCTGCCGGGGTCTGCGCCGCGTAGTAGGCGGCGAGGTCCGCGATGTCCTGCTCGGTGAGCGGATCGACGATGGGCTGCATGATGGGGTTGTTGCGCTTCTTCGCCTTGAACATCTGGAGTTGTTCGCGCAGGTAGGCGGCGTTCTGGCCCGCGAGGTTCGGCCACTCGGGATTCACGCTGTTGCCGTTCGGCCCGTGGCAGGCAGTGCACACGGCCGACTTGGCGGCGCCGGCTTCCACGGAGCCTGCGGTGGTAGGAGCGGCGGCGTTTTCGGCGGCAGGTGCGTTCGGCGCCTGCGCCTCACCCTGGGCTGCAGCGGTGCCGGCCAGGCTCAGTCCCGTCATCAGGATCATCAAAGGCAACGTCATGGAAAATCTGCTCTCAATCATGGTCTTGCGGGCTCCCTGGAAGGCGGCGAATTGTACACTAGCGCCCGTACCGGAAGCGCGAGCGCCCAGATGAGCCAGTTTCCCCATATCCGCTTCCTGCTTTCGGTGGCCGGCGCGGACCAGTTTCCGCCCGACGAGGGCCGCGAGGTCGCCTTCGCCGGCCGCTCCAATGCCGGCAAGTCCAGCGCCATCAACGCCATCACCGCGCGCCATGGCCTGGCGCGTACCAGCCGCACACCGGGCCGCACCAAACTACTGAACTTCTTCGAGGTGGCGCAGGGCCAGCGCCTCATCGACCTGCCCGGTTACGGCTACGCCGAGGCCAGCCCCGACGAGCGCCGCCAATGGACGCAGCTCATCGACGCTCTGCCGTCGCGGCAATGCGTGGCAGGACTCTTCCTCATCGTGGATATCCGCCGCGGCATCGGCGAGCAGGACGAACAGCTCATGCAGTGGGCGCACGCCGCCGGCTGGCAGGTACACGTCCTGCTGACCAAGTCCGACAAGCTGAATCAGCGCGACCGCTCCGCCGCCCTCAAGGCGGCCCAGGAATCCTGCGGTGATGGGGTAACCGTCCAGCTGTTCTCCGCCCAGGACCGCACCGGCGTGCAACCCGCACAGAAACGCCTACTCCAAATGCTGAACTGAGCCCCCGAAAGAGCGCTCTTCTCTATTTGTCGAGGCCGCTTCGGCCTCGTTAAAAGTGGGGCGCGAGCCCCTGAAAAAGAAAGCCCCGGTGGCAGAACCACCGGGGCCAGACTAACCCGGCACAGGTCTCGTGAACCGGGCTACCCGCTCAGGGAGGGAAGCGGGGAGCGGTTTTACGCGCTCAGGTGTTGAGACACCTGGCCCTCCGGAAAGGTTCCAAAGTTCTAAAAAAACTTTGGCCCAAAATCATGTGGTTACGAAGCGACCTGTGGCACCAAAACTACAGGAACGTGTAGGTCACGCTCAGCGTGATGGTGCTGTATTTCGTCTCGATGCCGCTGACGAGGTCGTCGAAGGGCTCGGCCTTCAGATACTCGTATTCAGCGCGAACGCCAAGGCTGCCGAAGTGCAAGCCAACACCAACGCCGTAGGTCGGCTCCCAGCCATCGTCCGACACGCTGTCACCGAGATCGGTGAATTCCGTGTCCCACATGGCCATGCCGGCGCGCGCGTACAGGTCGACGATGCCGACTTCCGCGAGCAGCAGCGCCGAGACGCTGATGGCGCTCGAATCGATCGATGTGCCGTCTTCACTGTCGCCACCCATGTCGATGTAGTTGGCTTCGACCGCCAGCCAGTCGAGCGGGCGGAAGCCGCCGATCAGCTTGAAGCCGGTGTCGTCGACATCGTCGCTGCCGAGTCCTTCGAAGCTGAGCTCGGTGTTGGCCTGGGAAATGCCGGCGCCGAGATAGAAACCATTGTCGGCGGCCATCGCCTGGGGCCCGAGAGCCGCCAGGGCAAAGGTGGCAAACGCGGCGAGGGCCGCGGACTTCATGTTCATTTGAGACCTCTCCACTGGTGGTTTGGAAAATCCATTAAAACCCGGAACATATTAACGCTTCCTGAACTTATTTCGGCAGTGTGATCCGTTCCGCATTTGCATGCTGACAGCGTCGCGGGGCCGCAACAATTGGTGGCTTGTTAGGCCCGGCCGCGGATACCGGGAGTATCGGGATCCGGCACCGGGTGCCGGCCTGACTACCCGCGAGTGGTTAGTGGGCTTCGTCCCAGTTGGCGCCGGAGCCGACGTCCACCTTGAGCGGAACCTTGAGCGATGCGGCCGCGGTCATGCAGTCGCGCACCGCGGCCGTGACCTCGGCGAGGCGCTCCTGCCGCACTTCCAGCACCAGTTCGTCGTGCACCTGCATGATGAGCCGCGCGCCGCAGTCGGGCCGGCCGCACCACGCGTCGACGGTGATCATCGCGCGCTTGATGATGTCGGCGGCGGTGCCCTGCATGGGCGCGTTGATCGCGGCGCGCTCCGCGGCCTGCTGGAACTGCTTGTTGCGCGCGTTGATGTCGGGTAGATAGAGCCGCCGCCCGAACACCGTCTCGACGTAGCCCTGCGCCTTGGCCTGCGCGCGGGTCTCTTCCATGTAGCGCTTCACGCCGGGATATCGCGCGAAGTACAGGTCGATGTACTCCTGCGCGGCGCCGCGCGGGATGCCGAGCTGCTTGGCCAGGCCGAACGAGCTCATGCCGTAGATGAGGCCGAAGTTCACCGCCTTGGCCGAGCGCCGCTGCTCGGCGGTGACCTGGTCGAGGCCGATGCCCAGCACTTCCGCCGCGGTCGCCTGGTGGATGTCGCGGTCGTTCGCGAAGGCGTCGAGCAGGCCCTTGTCGCCGGAGAGGTGCGCCATGATGCGCAGTTCGATCTGCGAATAGTCCGCCGCGAGCAGCACGTACCCGGGCGGCGCGACGAAGGCCTGGCGGATGCGCCGTCCCTCGGGCGTGCGGATAGGGATGTTCTGCAGGTTGGGATCCTGTGACGACAGGCGCCCGGTCGCCGCCACCGCCTGGTGATAGCTGGTGTGGACCCGGCCGGTCTTCTCGTTGATCTGCTCGGGTAGTTTGTCGGTGTAGGTCGACTTGAGCTTCGAGAGGCTGCGGTGCTCGAGGATGAGCTTCGGCAGCCGGTAACTCTCGGCCAGTTCTTCCAGCACGTCCTCGGCGGTGGATGGCTGGCCGGTGGGCGTCTTGCGCAGCACCGGCAGCTGCATCTTCTCGAACAGGATGGTGCAGAGCTGCCGGGGTGAATCGAGGTTGAACGGCGCCCCGGCTTCCTTGTGCGCCTCGGCGAGCACTTCCATGAGCCGCTTCGCGAGCTCGCTGCTCTGCGTGCGCAGCATCTGCCGGTCGAGCAGCACGCCGTGTTCTTCCATGCGCAGCAGCACCGGCACCAGCGGCTGTTCGCAATCTTCGTACAACGCCTTGAGCGGCGGCACGGCGGCGATCTGCGGCCACAACACCAGGTGCAGGCGCAGCGTCACGTCGGCGTCCTCGGCGGAATACTCGGCCGCCTTGTCGACCGGCACCTGGCTGAAGGGAATCTGCTTGGCGCCTTTGCCGGCCACGTCTTCGTAGTGGATGGTGCGGATGCCGAGGTAGCGCTCGGCCGCGGAATCCATGTCGTGGCGTAACACGCTGTTCCAGACGTACGACTCCAGCATCGAGTCGTAGCGCATGCCGCGCAGGTCGATGCCGTGGCGCGCGAGCACGTGTGCGTCGTACTTGATGTGGTGCCCGACCTTGGGGCGCTTGTCCGATTCCAGCAGCGGCTTGAGGCGGGCCAGGGTTTTCTCGCGGTCGAGTTGCTGCGGGGCGCCGGCATAGTCGTGCCTGAGCGGCAGGTAGGCCGCCTGGCCCGGCGCCACCGCGAACGACACGCCGACGATCTCGGCGCGCATGTACTCGAGGCTGGTGGTTTCAGTGTCGAAGGCGAAGAGCTCGGCCGCCTCGAGTTTGCGCAGCCAGTCATCGAGCTGCGCCTCGGTGGTGATGGTTTCGTAGGCCCGGGGCGCGGCGGCAATCGCATGCGCCGCGTCGCCGAGGCCGGCAGCGGGCGTGGCCGGAGTCATGCCGGCCGC
Organism: Steroidobacteraceae bacterium; assembly: GCA_036274075.1. Classification (GTDB taxonomy): domain Bacteria; phylum Pseudomonadota; class Gammaproteobacteria; order Steroidobacterales; family Steroidobacteraceae; genus CADEED01. The sequence continues at coordinate 7,098 of DASUGK010000138.1, forward strand.
CGCGGCCGGCGCCGCGGGTGCAGCCGGCGCAGCGGCAGTCGCCGCATCCGGCGCGGGCGCGGCGCCGCCATCGAGCTGTTTCAGCAGTGACCGCAGTTCGAGCCGCGTGTACAGGTTGCGCAGCGTGCCGACGTCCGGCGGCTTGCGCCGCAGGTCGTCCAGCGACAGCGGCAGCGTGAGATCGGTGCGGATGGTGGCGAGCTTGCGCGACAGCTCCAGCGTCATCAGCCCGGCGCGCAGGTTCTCGCCCACCTTGCCGCCCACATTCGCCGCATCGGCCACCAGCGCGTCCAGCGTCTGGTATTGCCCGAGCCACTTGGCCGCCGTCTTCGGTCCGACCTTGTCGATGCCGGGGATGTTGTCGGAGCTGTCGCCCACGAGCGCGAGGTAGTCGATGATCTGCTCGGGATAGACGTCGAACTTGGTCTTGACGCCCTCGCGGTCCAGCAGCGTGTTGCTCATGGTGTTGATGAGCGTGATGCGCGGCGCGACGAGCTGCGCCATGTCCTTGTCGCCGGTGGAGATCAGGACGTTGAGGTCCTGCTTCGCGGCCGCGCAGGCCAGCGTGCCGATGACGTCGTCGGCCTCGACGCCGGCTTCGCGCAGGATGGGCAGTCCCAATCCCTTCACGGCTTCGAGCAGCGGCTGGAGCTGCGCGCGCAGTTCATCCGGCATGGGCGGCCGGTGCGCCTTGTACTCGGCGAACAAGTCGTCGCGGAAGGTCTTGCCCGGCGCATCGAACACCACCGCGATGCGCTCGGGCTCGTAGTCCTTGAGGAACTTGTTCAGCATGTTCAACACGCCGAACACCGCCCCCGTAGGCTCGCCGCGCGAGTTGCTGAAGGGTGGCAGCGCGAAGAACGCGCGGTACAGGTAGGACGAACCGTCGACCAGTACCAGGTCCGGGCGGGTGCTCATGATTGCGGCGGATTCCCGCCGGGGGGCTTCTCGTCCTCGTCGTCTTCCGGCGCGGTGACTTCCGGCGCCGGGTTGGGCGGCTGCGGCGTCGAATCCGGCGACCGGGGCGTGCTGGGTGCCTGCGGCTCCTCCGGCGGCGTCGTCGTCGAGCCGGCGGGCCGCGTGACGATGTCGCGCGCCTTCTCGGGTAGATAGAGCGGGCCCTTCTGGCCGCAGCCCGCCAGCAGCCCGGCCGACAGCAGGCCGAGCAGCGCCACCGCGCCCGCGACGCGCAGCTCAGGCATACATCGCCCGGCCGTTGCCCAGCGCCAGCCAGCCGCGGATCACGCGATACAGGATCCAGACACCGGCGATGAAGGCGCCGAGCACCAGTGCCGCGAACGCGCCAACGAAGGCGCCGCCCGCGCCCAGCGCCCCGGCGCCACCGGTGATCGGCGTCGAGGCCAGGCTCAGCACGCCCAGGATGATCAGCAGCAGCGCGCCGCCGAAGATCACCAGCCCGATGACCAGCGCAGCCCAGAAGGTGCGGCGCTGCCATTCGAAGTGCGAATCCAGCCAGCTGCCACGCACCGCGTCGCGGCGCGCGTAGTTCATGATGATGGCGACGATCGACGGCAGGCCGAACACGAAGGCGCCGACGACCGTGGCGCCGGAAGTCACGCCCATGAGGCCCGCGAGCGCATGCAGCGCGTACATGGCGTGTACATACCCGGTCACGGGATGTGTAGCGTTCATTTCCATGAGGTCTTCTCCTCGGATGCAGGCCGCCATTCCACCACGGCCATGGTGAGACGCGACACGCACACCAGCCGTTCCCGCGGGTCGCGGATTTCTATGCTCCAGACCTGGCTGCGGGCGCCGATGTGGAAAGGACGCGCCACGCCGGTGACGATGCCGTCCGACACGGGCCGCAGGTGATTGGCATTGATTTCCTGCCCGAGGCAGCGCTGGCGCGTGCGATCGACGACGTAGTTCGCGGCCACGCTGCCCAGTGTCTCCGCCAGCACCAGCGACGCGCCACCGTGCAGGTACCCCATGGGCTGGTGCACGCGCGGTTCCACCGGCATGGTGCCGCGCAGGAAGTCCGGACCGAACTCGGCGAACTCGATTCCCAGGTGCGAGGCCAGCAGCCCCATGTGGCTGGCGCGGGCTTCCTCGACCGTCGGTGTGGTGGCGAACCAGATTGCCATGCTGCGGCCTCGGCGCGTGGCGCTACTTGCGGAATTTCTCGCCGATGCGCCGGTACGCTTCGCGGAAGGGAATGCCCTCGCGTACCACCAGCGCGTTGGCTTCCTCGGCGGCGTGGATCGAAGCGTCGAGCCTGATCGCATCGGCGCGGAAGTGCACGCCCTCGATGCCCACGGCCATGATGGCGGCGGTGGCGAGCGCGAGATCGATGCCGCGGAACAGCGGCGCCTTGATGAGCTGCAGGTCGCGCTGGTAGCCCGACGGCAGCTTGGCGAAGATGCCGAGCACCTCCGAGAGGCAGGCGTGCGCCACCGCCGTGCGGCCGCGCACCAGCTCGAACACGTCCGGGTTGCGCTTCTGCGGCATGATAGATGAGCCGGTGGTGAAAGATTCCGGCAGCGCCACGAACCCGAATTCCTGCGTGTAGAACAGCAGCAGGTCCGATGCCAGGCGTCCCAGGTCCTGCATGAGCAGCGTGGCTTCGAACAGCAACTGCGCCTCGGCCTTGCCGCGCGAGATCTGCACCGCGGTGACGGGCTCGTGCACGATGGCGAAGCCGAGCTTCTTGCGCGTCACCTCGCGATCCAGCGGCAGGCCGGGCGTGCCATAACCGGCCGCCGAGCCCAGCGGGCTCTTGGCGGCGCGGCGCTTGGCGGCTTCCAGGCCTTCGACGTCATCGCGCAGTTCGGCCGCGAAGCCCTCGGCCCACAGCGCCACCGAGCTCGGCATGGCCTGTTGCATGTGCGTGTAGCCGGGCAGCGCGATTTTTCCTTCGCGGCGCGCGAGATCGTCGAGTGCGCGCGCACAGGCGTCGGCGCCTTCCGCCAGCTCGTCCGCGGCGTCCAGCAGGTAGAGGCGCAACGCCGCCAGCACCTGGTCATTGCGCGAGCGGCCGAGATGCACGCGGCCGCCGGCCGGCCCGATGCGCGCCGTGAGGCGTTTCTCCAGCGCGGTCTGGCCGTCTTCGTCGGCGAGCTCGATCTCCCACTGGCCGGATTCGTGTTCCGCGGCGAGTGCGGCCAGGCCGTCGCGGATGAGGGCCAGGTCGGCGTCGGGCAGCAGCTTCGCCGCGTTGAGCATCTCGGCGTGCGCGATCGAGGCGCGCACGTCGTACTTCACCAGGCGTTCGTCGAGCGCGTAGTCGTCGCCCGCGGTGTACGCGAGCACCCGCTGGTCGAGTTCGATGCCCTTGTCCCAGAGCCGCGACATTCAGACGCCGCCGAGCTGCTTCTCTGCGGCCGAGAGCGCGTTCACGTCGGCGACGATGAGAGTGCCGGCGCCTTCATTGGTGAACACCTCGGCGAGTATGCCCTCGGGCGACTTGTACGACAGCACGTGCACGCGGCGCACGCCGCCCTTGATGGCGTCCTCGATGGCCTTGGCCTTGGGCAACATGCCGTCGACGATCTTCTTCTCGTCGCGCAGCTTCTTGAGGCCGGCGAGGTCGGTGAAGGAAATGATGGACGTGGCATCGTTGACGTCGCTGAGGATGCCCGGCGCGCCCGTGCACAACATGAGCTTCTCGGCATCGAGCGCGGCGCCGATCGCAGCGGCCACCGTGTCGCCGTTGATGTTGAGCAGCGTGCCGTTTTCGTCGGCGGACAGCGGGCTCACGATGGGCATGAGGCCGTTGTCGAGCAGCTTGTTCAGCACGGATGTGTCGATGGCGTCGATGTCGCCCACGAAGCCGTAGTCCACGGTCTCGCCGTCCACCTTCACCGGGCCGCGCTTGTGCGCGCGCACCAGGCCGGCATCCACGCCGGAAACGCCCACGGCGTCGATGTTCATCTCGCGGCAGTAGGAAAGCAGCTGAGTGTTGATGAGCCCGTTGAGCACCATCGACGTGGCGTCGATCGCGCCCTGGTCGGTCACGCGGCGGCCCTGGACCATGCGCGTGGGCACGCCCAGCTTCTCGGTGACCTCGGTGAGCTGCGGGCCGCCGCCGTGCACGAACACCACGCGCACGCCGAAGTAATGCAGGATGGCGATCTGCTCGATGAGGCCACGCACCGCGGCCGCGTCGGCGAACACGCCGCCCCCCGCCTTCACGACGAAGGTCTTGCCCTTGTACATGCGGATGTAGGGCGCCGCGCTGCGCAGGCTGCGGATGGCGGCGGTGGGATCGGGTCGATGCATCATCATTGTGAAAGAATCCGTTAGTGTTGTTGCGTGGCGAGCAGTCGGTGCAGCACTGCGGTCTGCACCACCATGCGGTTGTAAGCTTCGCGCTGCACGACGCTGCGGCGGCCGTCCAGGACCTCGTCGGCGACCGCGACATTACGCCGGACCGGCAGGCAGTGCATGAGTTTGCAATCGACGGTGGCATGCGTGAACCAGGTGTCGCGCACGCACCAGTCGGCCAGCGCCGAGCGCGCGCGCGCGTCGGCCTCGGCGTTGCCGTAGTGGGACGTGGATCCCCACTCCTTGGCGTAGACCACGTGTGCGCCGTCGAGCGCGTCGTCGCGGTCGGTGGTCTCGCGCACCGAGCCGCCCGCGGCGGCAGCGGCCGCAGTGGCCTTCTGCATGATGGCCGGCGGCAGCGCGAAGCCATCCGGCCGCAGCACCACCACGTCCATGCCGCGCATGGCGGCCATGTGCACCGTGGCCGCAGGCACCGCCAGCGGCAGCGCGCGCGGATGATTCACCCACGACAGCACGAACTTCCCGCGGCGTGGCACGGCCAGGTCGTCGAGCGTCTTCCAGTCGGCGAGTGCCTGGCAGGGATGGTTGGCCGCGGACTCCATGTTGATGACCGGCTTGTTCACGAGGCCGACCATCTCCTTGAATGAAGTCTCGTTGAGATCGGCTTCGAGATTAGTGCCGCCCGCGAAGGCTCGAATGCCCAGGGCGTCACAATATTGGGCCAATACCGGCACTCCCTCGCGAACATGTTCCGCAGGAGCGCCATTCATGACTGCGCCACGGCGGGTTTCGAGTTGCCAAGTGCCATTGCCCGCGGAGATCACGAACGACGTGCCGCCGAGCCGCGCCATGGCCGCCTGGAACGAGGCGAGGGTGCGCAGAGAAGGATTGAAGAACAGCAGCCCGAGGATCTTGCCGGCGAGTGCCTGGGGTTCAGGCCGCGACTGCAGGCGATCGGCGAGCGCGAGCAGCTCGACGACTTGCTCGCGCGACAGCTCTGCCAGGTCGAGAAAGTGGTTCATGGGATCAGAGATCGACGATGGCCGCGCGCAGCCGGTCGATGTGTTCCTCCTGGAGGATGAAAGCGGGGAGCAGGCGCAGGATGGCGGGATCGCCCGCGGTGCCCGCGAGGATGTCCCTGGCGAGCAGCGCCTTCTGCACGTCCTTGGCCGCCTTGTCCAGGCGCAGGCCGTGCAGGAAACCGAGGCCCTGGAAGTCGACCACCGGTCCGACCTTGCAGGTCTTGCGCAGGTAGGACGACACGCGCGTGACGTTGTCGAGCAGGCCTTCGTTCTCGATGGCATCGATCGTAGCTTCGGCAACGGCGCAGGCCATGGGGCCGCCGCCGAAGGTCGTGCCGAGATTCTCGAGCTTGAGCGCCGCGGTGATGGGCGGCGTCAGCAGCATGGCGGACACCGGGAAGCCGTTACCCAGCGCCTTGGCCGTGGTGATGATGTCGGGCATCACGCCGTAGTAGTTGGCCGCGAACGCCGTGCCGCTGCGGCCCACGCCGCATTGCACTTCGTCGAAGATGAGCAGCGCGCCGGTTTCGTCGCAGCGCTTGCGCAGCGCGGCGAGGAATTCCTGGCCCATGTCGAAGGCGCCGCCGACTCCCTGCACGGGCTCGACGATGACGGCCGCGGTGTTGTCGGTGACGTGGTGGGCGATGTCCGCGACATCGCGGCGCTTGATCCAGCTCACGTCGAAGGGCGCACGCGGCAGGAAGAACCACTTCTGCGGCGCGCCCCAGGTGACCGAGGCGCACGCAGCCGTGCGGCCGTGGAAGCTCTGCTCCACCGCGGCGACGTGCGTGCGGCCGGGCCGCATCTTGAACGCCATCTTGAAGGCGTTCTCGTTGGCCTCGGCGCCAGAGTTGATCCAGAACACGCTGTCGAACGGCAAACGGGAAAACTTCAGGAGCTTCTGTGCCGCGCGCGCACGGATTTCCATGGGCACGGCATTGGTCTGGAAATTCATCTGCGCGGCCTGGTCCGCCAGCGCCTTGGTCCAGCCCTTGTGGCCGTATCCCAGCGACGCCACCGCGTGACCGCCGTAGAGGTCGAGCACTTTGCGGCCATCGCGCGTGTGCAGCCACACGCCCTCGGCGGCCACCACTTCGATGGGGTATTGCGCGTAGACCGGCGCGAGGCCGTCGGCGGGCGAAGCCGGTTTCGAGAGTTCGGCGTTCATCAGGTCCATCCGGCGGCGGGCGCGGTGAGGCCCGCGGTTTCGGGCAGGCCGAACAGGCGGTTCATCCATTGCACGGCGCCGCCGGCCGCACCCTTGTTGAGGTTGTCGACCACGCTCATCACGGCGACTGTCCTGCCATTGGCGGCGGCCGACAGGTGCGCGTAGTTGCTGCCGACGATGTCCTTCACGCGCGGCGCGTTGTCGAGCACGCGCACGAACGGCGAGCCCGCGTAGTACTCGCGCAGCAGGTTGACCATGCTCGCGGCGTCACGCGCGCTCTTGAGGCGCGCCTGCACCGTGGCGTGGATGCCGCGCGCGAACGGCCCCGAGTGCGGCACGAAGGAGAACTCCGCCTCGACGCCGGAGGCGGCCTTTGCGAGCGCGGTGATCTCCGGCGTGTGCCGGTGCCCCAGCGCGCCGTAGGAGTACAGGTCGCTGTGGCGCGTGGGATGGTGCGTGCCCTCGACCGGCTTGCGGCCCGAGCCCGTGCTGCCGGTGACGCCGCTCACGAACAGCGTGGGATCGGTGAGGCCCGACGCCAGCAGGGGCACGCTGGCCAGCAGGATGGCGGTCGAGAAACAGCCGGGGTGGCCGACGTGCGGCGTGGTCACTTTCTTCAGGTGCTCGGGAACCGCGCAGGTGAACTGCGCGATGCGATGCGGCGCGCCGTGCGGGTGCTTGTACACCGCCTCGTAAGCCGCGGCCGTGGAATAGCGGAAGTCCGCGGAAATATCGACGAAACGCGGCTTCGTCCCCGCGGTCTCCGCGGCCTTCAGCAGGTTGTCGATGAGCGCGGCGGCCGCGCCATGCGGCGCGGCGCAGAACACCGCCGACGCCGGCTGGCTGGCGACCAGCGCCGCGATGTCGGCCTGCGACTTGAACGCGAGGTCGCCCAGCACTCCCGCGAGATGCGGGAACGACTTGCCGGCGAACTCGCCGGGCGAGCTGTCCGACATCACGCCGGCGAGCGTGAAATTCGGATGCCCGACGACGAGGCGCAGCAGCTCGCCGGACACGTAACCCGTGCCGCCGAGCACGATGGCGGGAATCTGTTTGTTCATTCCGTGTTTGCTTTGGGCTCTATTCGTTGGCCGCGCGCAATGCGCGCGCCTGCGTGAGCCCGACCGAGTGGATGATGGAATCGCCCAGGGCCGCGCCGGCCGCGAGCGCGTTGAAAGCCGGCACCTTGAGCTGCTCCTGGATGATCTGCACGCCTACGGCGTTGTCCGTGGAGGGACCCGTCACCGCGATGGGTTCGATGCCGTATTTCTTGCGCAGGATGTCCACGCCGCCGTAGGCCGCCACCGGGTCGTTGGCGCTGAGCACCACGCCGGTCATGGCCTTGCGGATGTCTTCCTGCTCGAGGATGGCGTCCACGCCGTAGGTGCCCATGAGTCCGTCGCCGAGCTCGAACACGATGACGTCGGGCTTCTTCTCGGACAGCTCCGTGAGCATGGTGCGCGTGATGGCCGGCCCGACCTTGCGCGTCGTCGTGACCACGCCGAAGTCGGTGAAGATGAGTGTGTTGCGCGCTCCGGAATCCTCGAAGGTGAGGATGTCGCGGCGCAGGGAGACGCCCGTGGCCTTGAAGGCATCCACGGTGAGCCCGCGATGCCGCATGCGGGCGATGATGGCGGCCGCCGCGGCCGTCTTGCCCGCCTCCATGCAGGTGCCCGCGAGCGCCACCACGGGTACGCCGTGCGTGTCCAGTTTCGCGTCGGGGTCGAACTTGCGATAACCCACGCGCGCGGGCACGCCGATGCGCTCGCCGAGGTAGGGGAAGTCGAGCACGCCGCCGATGACGCGGCAGTCGAAGGGCTTGCCCTTGTCGGGATTCACCGATTCACACACGCCGAGCACGCCGCCGATGTTGAGCATCTGCAGGATGTCGCCGGGTTTCACGCTGGTGGGCACGTGGCCGGAATAGCCGAACAGCGCCTTGCGATGGCCCAGCGCGCCCACGACGATGTCGCCCTGGCTCACCTTGGCCATGCGGCCGCTGGTGAGTTCGAGCGTGTTGTACGTGGACTTGTTGGTGAGGATTTCCACGACCACGACCACGCCTTCCTCGGCGGGAATGTTTTCCGTGGCCACGCGCACCTCGTTGCCCAGCCCACAGGCCTGGGTGACCGAAGCGATCTTGTCGACGACTACCGTGCGCATTTACCTGCCTCCCGCCCGCGCATGGAACATGCCGGTGAGCGAAACGATTTTCGAGAAACCCAGCGCGTCCTGCGGCGACCATTCGCCATGCGACTCGCCGTATACACCCTTGGACGCTTTCATCAAGGAGTGCGGGGATTCCACGCCCTCGATGAACAGGCTGCCGGGGCGGAACAACACGTGCACCTTGCCGGTGACGCGTTCCTGCGATGACAGGAACAACGCCTCGATGTCGCGGCACACCGGGTCGAGCAACTGGCCTTCGTGCACCCAGTCACCGTAGGGGCCGGCGAGCGACTCCTTGATGCGCTGCTGGCGCGGCGTGAGCACGAGCTTCTCGAGCTCGCGATGCGAGGTGAGCAGCGTCTCGGCGGCGGGAGCCTCGAAGGCCACGCGGCCCTTGGTGCCGATGATGGTATCGCCCAGGTGGATGCCGCGGCCGATCGCGTAGGGCGCACCGAGGGTTTCCAGCGCTTCCACCACTTCCACGGCCGACATCTTCTTGCCGTCGATGCCCACGGGGCGGCCCTTCTCGAACTCGATGGTGTGCTTCGCCGGCGGCTTGGGATTCGTGAACGCGTCCTTCGACAGCACCCAGGCGCTGTCCGGGATGCTGCCTTCGGAGGTCAGCGTTTCCTTGCCCCCGATCGTCACGCCCCACAGGCCGCGATTGACGGAGTAGGCCGCGCCATACGGCGGCAGTGGCAGGTTGCGCGCGTTCAGGTAGTCGAGCTCTTCCTGGCGTTTGAAGGCCTTGTCGCGCACCGGCGCGATCACCTCGAGCTCGGGCGCGAGCGTGCGCATGGCCACTTCGAAGCGCACCTGGTCGTTGCCGGCGGCCGTGCAGCCGTGCGCGATGGAATTCGTGCCCAGCTTGCGCGCCATGAGCGCGATCTGCTGCGCCTGCATGACGCGCTCGGCGCCCACGCACAGCGGATAGAGCTGGCCACGGCGCACGTTGCCCATGATGAGGAAGCGCAGCACCTGCTCGAAGTACTCGGCGCGCGCGTCGATCTGGTGGTGCGCGATGGCGCCGTAGGCCCTGGAACGCTCCGCGAGCGTGCGGGCGCCCTCGGCGTCGATGCCGCCGGTGTCCACGGTGACGGTGATGACGGGCCGGCCGTAGTTGTCCTTGAGCCAGGGCACGAGGAACGAGGTGTCCAGGCCACCGGAATAGGCCAGCACGATGGGGGTCGATGAGTTCGCAGACGGCATTTTTATTCAGACTCCAAAGGCGTCGCGCAGCCGCTCGAGCACGCGCGACTGGGCGCGTGCATCCGCGGTGGCGATGAAGATCGTGTCGTCACCCGACACAGTGCCGGCGACTTCGTCCCAGCCGGCCTTGTCGATGGCGGCCGCCACGCTGCCGGCCGAGCCGATGGTGGTCTTGACCACCGTGATCGACGTGCCGGCGGTGCGCACCTCGCGCACGAACTGCGCCACGGTGGCGAAGTTATCCTGCGTCCGCGCAGCGATTTCCGCGCTGTCCGGCAGCACGTAACCCTCGCTGTGCTTGAGCACGCCGAGCTCGCGCAGGTCGCGGCTCACCGACGACTGGGTGACCGCGTGGCCCTCGCGCTTGAGCAGGCGCACGAGTTCCTGCTGGCGGCGCACGGGAGCGTGGCGCAGCAGGCGAACGATGGCGGTGCGACGCGCCTCGCGATGATGGTCCGTCAACATGAAGGGGAATCCACCAGTGAATAAAGTTCGCGCATCGTGCATAAAAATGCAGAGCCCGTCAATGATTTTCTTGCGCCGCGTGATGCCGGTGGCATCCCGCGCCCGGAAGGGCGCGCTGCGTCAGGCGTCGGGGCGGAGGGGGTTGGTTGCGGCGTCACCGACCACGGTGTTCCAGGCGCGAACCTGCCACTTCGTGACCAGCCCGCCCTTCACGTACGGGTCCTCGGCCGCGAACCGCTCGACCACGTCCTTGCCGGGCGCGGAGAACCACAAGACGCCACCATCCACCGGGTCGGCCAGTGCACCGGCGAGCACCAGTTCGCCGCGCTCCTTGGCGGCCCAGGCGTGCGCGAGGTGGGCGCCGCGGAATTGCGCCCGGCGCTCGAGGACGTCCGGCACGTAGGTATAGAAGAGCAGGAAATGCATGGCGGGCTCACGCGAAATCGGGGAGGCTGCGCATATTAGAGGAGACGGATCGGCAGATGGGCATCTTCAAGTGGCGCGGGCGCGTTTCGAAGAAGGAGTTTCGCAGACAGTTCGTGGAAAAACTGCAGCAGGACGCGCCGCAGTTGTTGTGCACCCTGTCCGACACGGACGAGCTCGAAGTCACCGTCGCAGGCGCCGGCGGCAGCCAGTCCATCGTTTCGCTGCACCGCGCCTATGCCGAGTTCGAGCAGGATCCTTCGCAACGCGATGACATTCTCGAGCGTTTCATGGCGCTGGTGACCCGGCAGCGCGAGGAGCTGCCGCTCGACACGGCGCACGTGGTTCCCATGATCAAGACACGCGGCTGGCTCGACGACCAGTACGCGCGCGACGCCCATCCGCCCACGCTGGGATCTGACGATGCCTTCTGGGTCGATGACTACAACGATGAGCTGGTCGTGGTGTACGCCGAACACCGCGAGGGGTTTTCCTACCGGCCGCGTTCCGACTTCACCGCGGCGGGCCTGAGCCAGTCCGATATCCGGGTGCGCGCGTTGGAGAATCTCCGCGCGCGCACGTCCAGGCGCGAGTTCTCGCCGGTCAACGGCGCCTGGCTGCTCAATGCCGAGGGCGCCTTCGAGGCGTCGCTGCTGCTCGACGACGAGGTGTGGAAGAACCACCGCTTCCGCGATGCGCCGCAAGTGCTGGCCGCGGTCCCGGAGCGCGACTGCCTGTTCGCCAGCACGGACACCTCGCCGCTGGGCGTCTGGAACCTCGCGACCATGGTGGATCATGGATTCCGCACCGCGCAGTACCCGATCTCGCGGCATCTCATGTCGCGGCAGGCGGGGCGCTTCGAGCTCATCGACCCACGCGAGATCGACGACACGCATCCCATCCCCAACCTCGGCGTGATCGACGTGCACGCCGTGAGGAAGACGGGCGGCTCGACCATGGCGGTCATCATCGCAACCCCGCTGAGCGCCGAACCGCGATCCATCTTCAGGTTGTTCCGCAAGCTGACAGGGCACCTGGACTACAAGGACACGGACGAGTACCGCGAGCAATGTGGAACCGGGAACACCGACATCGAAGTGAACATCCACAAGGAATCGGATGCGGCGGTGTTCGAGCTGCTGGCGGCGTTGCCGGACTTCGTGGAGCAGCGCGGCGCGCGGCTGGTGGTCAAGGACCTCGAATGAGATGGCGCCTGCTCATTCTCGCGGCCTGCGCATGGGCCGTGGGCGACGCCGCGGCCGCCAACGGTTGGCGCGACGGCGACATCATTTTCCATACCTCGAAATCCACGCAGTCGGCCGCCATCCAGCGCGCCACGAATTCCCCGTACAGCCACGTGGGCGTGGTCTTCTTCCGCGACGGCAAGCCTTATGTGTTCGAAGCCATCGCGACCGTGCGCTACACGCCGCTGGCGCAGTGGATAGCGCGTGGCGATGGCGGCCGCTACGTGGTGCGCCGGCTGAAGCAGGCGCCCACCGCCGAGCAAGCCGCGAAATTGCGCCGCGCCGCGCTTGCCTTCGAAGGCAAGCCCTACGACCTGTATTTCGAATGGTCCGACGACCGCATCTATTGCTCGGAACTGGTCTGGAAGCTGTACGACCAGGCACTGGGCGTGAAGCTCGGGGAACTCCAGAAGCTGCACGAGTTCGATCTGACTGACCCGGCGGTGAAGGCGAAGTTGCGCGAACGGTACGGCAGCCGGGTGCCCTTGGACGAACCCGTCATTTCGCCGGGCGCGCAATTCGCCTCGCCGCTGCTCGAGACCGTGGTTCCCCGATGAGCCGTAATGGCGGAAAAAATTGTGGGCGGCGTCCGTTTTTGAACGGCGCCATGGTTACCCGCCCGGCGGGTTGAGTAGGATGCACGCATGAAAATGGATAGTTTGGCCAAGGGAATCCTCTCCGCGATGCTGCTGCTGGCAGTGGTGCCGGCCTCGGCTGCCCCGCCGGCGAAACCGCCGGCAACGGACAAGCGCGTGCAGTACGTGGCGCCGGAGGGTTTCGGCAAGCACAAGTGGGGCGACCTGCGTTCCAGCTTCGATCGACTGCCGGAGGAGCCCATCGGCGTGGGCGCCGCGTGGATGCAGCCCAAGGAGAAGCGCACCGACATCACCTGCGTGCCGGTCTTCAATCCGGGGCCGCAGATTTCCGGCGCCGTCGACGGCTGTGATTTCCAGGCCACGTTGCTGCGGCTCCGCAAGACGTTCGAAGGCGGCGGCACCTACGTGCTGTCCGAATACAGCATCGAAGGCCAGGGCTTCCGTTTCGGAGACGAGTCCTCGGGAATCGTGCTGCACCCGGTGGTTTACCAGTTCTGCGCCAACTGGGGACAGACCAGGAAAACCGAAACGCCGCCCAACTTCGACGAGATCAACAAGTTCTGCGGCATGAAGTTCCTGTTCCAGAGCGAGAACCGCGAGCAACTGCGCAAGCTCGGCTACGACCACGAGACCGTCTACGACCGCGTGCTCGACAAGCTCATCGCCAAGTACGGCCGCCCCGAGGGTTTCACGCGCCGCGGCAAGGTGGTCATCGAGACCATGGAAGGCGAATCCACCGACGAAGCCGAGCGCAAGTTCGGCATCTGGCGCTGGTGCCCGGCGCACGGCAACGGCCTGCACACCTCGTGCAGCGCCAGCGTGGTGCTGTCGCTGGACCCGGCCACGGGCAAGGGAACGGTGCTGTACTCGTCGCCGCTGCTGTGGGAGTTCGCGTACGCGCGCGAGAACTACGGCTTCAAGGGTGACCCGCTGTTCCGCATGCTGCACGCGCGGAACTAACTACCGCCTCAGCGGGCGTGGCGGAACGTCAGGTTGTAGCGGAATTCGCCGGTCACCGGGTGGTGGCCGGGCTTGATGGGCCGCACCGCGTGGTACACCAGCCGTGACGGCCCGCCCCACACCAGCACGTCCCCGTCGCTGAGCGCGACGCTGCGGCCCTTGCCGCCGCGCGTGAGTCCGTAGAACGCGAAGTTCGCCGGCAATCCCAGCGACACCGATACGATGGGCTGCGTGTAGTCCTGCTCGTCGGCGTCGCGATGCGCGGTCAGGCGGCTGCCGGCCGCGTAACGATTCACCAGGCAGGCGTCGGGCACGAAGTGCGGAAAACCGGCGCTTGTCGCCGCGCCCAGCGCCAGCTCGAGGAATTCCCCGGGCATCGCGGGCCAGTGGCGCCCCGTCTGCGGATCACGCGGGTCGTAACGGTAGCCGCTGCGATCGCTGACCCAGCCCAGCGGCCCGCAGTTGGTCATCGCCACCGACATGGTCTGCCCGCCCGGCGTCACCAGGTGGCGGAACGGCGCGGCGCGCGCCACGCGCTCCACCAGCGGCATGAGCCGCGAGGAATCGGCGAAGCCGCGCAGCAGCGAGATACCGGCGCCGAGGGACACGGACGCTCCCGGACCGGTGCCGAACAACTCGAGCGTGTTCATGTTCGATGGCTACTTCTCGATGGTGTAGACCAGGTCGGCGCTGGTTTCCTTGCCCGCCTCGGTCTTGACCGTCCAGCGGTCGTCGATGGTGTAACGCATCTTGAAGGTGTTGATCGACTCGGTCAGCGACACGCCCCAGCTCACGTAGAGCCGCGGCGACAGGTACTTGCCCAGCACCAGCGAGGTCCCGGTCTCTTCGCGGGTCGACCGGTCGAAATCCGATTCCACGCTGATGTCCGGCAGGCCGAGCTTGCTGCCGAATTGCGAAACCAGCAGCGCCGCCGCCTGGCCTGCGACTTCCTGCTTCGCTTCCGGCGTACCCGCCCGGCTCTGGTCCTGCACCGACGCAAGCGAGCCGCCCGCCAGCAACAACGAGACGATCTGCGACTGAGGGATGGCCGGTTCGGAGAAGAACGACAGTCGCGGCTCGCGCAGCGTGCCACGCACGTTGACGCCGGCTTTCACGTCGGGAAATTCCTTGACGGCGCGGATGTCCACCGCCGGGTCGACCAGCAGGCCGCCGCTGAAGATCAGGCGGCCGCGCTCGATGTCGAGCTTGCGCGCCAGCGCCACGTATTCGCCGTCCTTGACCTGCAGCTCGCCCGTGGCCCGAGTCGGTTCGTCCGGCAACGAGCGCTCGGTGATGCTGCCCTCGACGTGGCCCGAGAGTCCGTAGGTCTCGATCGTCACTTTCTCGCCAAGTGTCAGCGTGATCTCGGAGGTCACGCGGAAGGGATCTTTCTCCGTCACCTGCGCCTCGCTCACCATCACTTCGTCGGCGGAAGGCAGCACCGCGTTGGTGAGCTCGGCGGGACGGATGCGCGCCAGCGGCACCTTGACGTCGCCCTTGACGAAGATGTCACGCCCGGAGATGTGGAAATCGAGATCGGGCGACGCGTCGATGCGCGCCTCGGGCACGTCGACCAGGCGCAGGTCCTCGCCGTTCAGGCGCAGCTCGCCGTAGGGCAGGCCGTCGCGCCATTCGATCTTGCCGGCGCTCCGCAGCTTTCCCTTGCCGGCGTTCGCGGTGGAGCTGAATTCCAGGTTGTTGGCGACGATGCGGGCTTCGAGCTCGAGCGCGCGCATCGCGAGATTGAGCTGGTAGAAGTCGAGCTCGGCGTTGGAGAGCTTCACCACGCCGCTGGCCACAGGGCGGCCGACAGTGCCTTCGAAACTCAGGTTGGCATCGAAGTGGCCGCTGGCCCGGTCGATCGCCGGCGCGTACAGCGTGATGAAGCCGAGTTCACCCGTGGCCATCTGCAACTGGCCACGCAGCGGCCAGTACTTCATCTCCGGCGTGGTGCGATCGGCGCGCAGCCGCCCGGCGATCACACCGCGCTCCGCGGCGTCGAGTCGCAGCTCGCCGCTGACCTGCTCGGGCTGCGCACGCAGCGTCACGAAGCCCGAGCCGAAACTGATGACGTCGGTGCGGCCGCTGGCGAGCCGGTGACGGATGGCGGCATCGGCCAGGTCCGCGCGCGCTTCGCCGACCCAGGGCGCGCCGCGGCTGCCGCTGGCGCTGGCCGTGGCATTGACCGTGCCCTGGTATTCGACGCGCGGCGTGAGGCCCGCCGTGAGCGTGCCGATCGGCAGGTTGCTGGCGTCGATGCGCGCGTTCCACTGCCCTTCGTTCCACATGCCCTGGCCGCACAGTCGCGCCACCTTGCCGCGCATGCAAAGCGCATCCACCGAAAACGCCTTGTCGCTGGCCATGACCTGGAACGGCGCGTCGAGCCTCAGGTTGATGTTGGCGGTGTCGTCGATGAACAAGTCGCCGATCGTGGCGTTCCAGACCTTGTTGGTGAATGCGCCCTTGCCCGACAGGTGCAGGCTGGTCTGCGAGGCCAGCGCGTCCACCTTGAAGGCGTGATCGGCGGTGGTGCCATCGAGCACCACGTTGAATTGCGTGAGCGCACGCTCGTCGACCGTGAGCCCCGAGATGGCGACGTCGGCGTGTGAATTGCGCTGCCCGCGCCAGTCGACGTCGATGTTCGCGGCCAGCTTGGTGACTTCGACGCCTTCGTGTTCGATGCCGGCTCCCTGCGCGTTCAGGCGGATGACGGGGGCACCCGAAGATCCCGCCACCGAGCCGTCGGCATGCAGCGTGCCGCGTGCACCCTCGGCGATCAGCCCGAGATTGTCGGCGTCGATGCTGAAGTCGAGGTTCAGCGGGCGCGTGGGCCCCAGCTGGCCGTCCATCGCGAGCCGCGTGGTGCCGGCACGCAGGCGCAGCGAGTGGAAGGTCCAGTCCTCACCCTGCTTGATGACGCGGCCGCTGCCGCTCGCCGGATTGCCGCGCAGCTGGCCGGAGAGACTGGCAAAGGCGAAATCGAGGTTGTCTCCGCCGAAGGGCGCGCCGCTGGCCTTCATGTGGAAATCGAGTGCGCCGCTGAACCCGCGGCGCAGGGTCGCAGGGTTGAGTCCCTTCACGTCGCCCTCGAGTGCCCAGCTCTCGTCGGGAGTCCAGCGCGCATTGCCTGCCAGCCGCGCATGCCCGCCGAACGCGCCGAGGTCGAGCTCGTCGACGGCCAGGTGATCCTTGTGCAGGGCGCCGCGCATCGCCACCGTCATGGGCTCGAGCTGCGGCACGTACAACTCGCCGCGCGCGGTGAGCGCATAGGGCCAAACGCCCGCGAGCGTGTAACTCCCGGCGGGGCTCGAGAAGATCTGCGGCTTCTCCGCCGTGAATCGCTGCTGCAGCGGCCAGCGCAGTTCGCTCCAGTTCCCGCCCAGGTCCAGCTTCGGCCCGTTCTCCACCACCTCGATGGTCCCGGCGCCGTCGACGTGGCTGCCGGTGGCGCGGTGCGTGGCCTCGTAGTGCGTGGCGTTGACCTTGTCTTCGGCGTAGTTGCCCTCGAACACCATGTCGAACAGCCCTTCGCCGAGGCCCGGCACCAGCAGCGGGCCGCGCGCGTGGAAGGCGTTCATCTCGCCACCGACGTCGAGCGTGCCGGAGACGATGCCGAGCGCGCCGCCGGCACCGAAGGCGCGCAGGTCGAAGTTGTGCACCGTGGCTTTGCCCCGCCAGTGGAAGTTGGTGTTCAGCTCCAGCAGCTCGCCGCGCATGTCGGCGCGGAACGGCGCCTGCAGCTTGCCGGTCACGGGTAGTGTGGCGAGGTCGCCGTCGAAACTCGCCTGCGCCAGCCACTCGGGCTGGCCATCGATGATCATGCGCGTGGTCGACTCGCCGCTTAGCTTGATGGGATTGTCCGCGCGCAGCACGCCGATGGCGCGCGCGTGCAGCACGCCGTAGATGGCGTTGCCCTCGTAGATGCGGATGGTCTTGTGGCCGACGATGCCGGCGCCGTTCACGTCGTTGAACACCACGTGTTTGCCGTTGGGCGCGATGACGACCAGGCTCTTCGCGGTCGCGCGTTCGGCGCTGATGCTGAGCAGCCGCGGCATGAACTTCGGCGGCGTGTCGGGCGGCGGGCGCACGCGGCGCCTGACCTCGACCTGCACGAGTTCGGCGTCGGCGCGGCGCACGGAGATGCGTCCCACCAGCAGCGGCCAGAAATTGACGCGTGCCGAGGCGTTCTCGATGTAGACGTGGCTGCGTTCGTGGTCGACGTCCACGCGCGCGGCACGGAAGCCGCCGGCAATCGTGCCGCGCACGTCCTCGATGTGCAGCGTCACCTTGCCCATTTTCTCGGGCAGGTGGGCGACCGCGAACTGCAACCCGGCCTCGGTGTAGATGATCCAGCCGAGGAACGACAGCACCAGCAGCAGGAACAACCCGAGAGTCAGGGCCGCGATCTTGAGCCTGCGCTTGATCACAACTTGGGCGAGAAATTCAGATGCAGGCGCGGGCCGGGCCGCTCGGTGCTGCCCGGGGGAATGGTGAGCGCCTGCGCGACGTCGATGCCCACCGAAACCACCGGCAGGCGCAGGCGCACGCCTAGGCCCACCGAGTACATGAGCGGATCGCCCCATTCATCGAAGGCGTTGCCGGTGTCGTAGAACGCCGCCACCGCCAGGTTCTTGGGCAGGTCCCGGATCAGCTCCACCGAGGCGGTGAACAGGTGCTTGCCACCGAGTTTCTCCTGCACCGGGTTGCCCTGCTGGTCGATGCTGTTGGTCACGGGAGACAGATCGTTGAGGCCGAAGCCGCGCACGCTGCGGTCGCCACCGGCGAAGAATCTCTGCGACGGCGCAAGGGCGCTGGTCTGGGAAACCGCCGTGGCGCCGACCTCGGCACGCATCAGCACGTGCCACCTGGGCGCGAAGGTGAAGTCGAACACGCGTTCGCCCTGCACGCGCAACTGGATGAAGTCCGAGTCCGAGCCCAGCGCGTTGTGCGAGCCGCGCAGCTCCGTGTAGAAGGTGCGCGTGAACAGCGCCTCGCCCAGGTAGTTGCGCGGTACCAGTGCAAAGCTGATGCCCGGGATCAACAGCGTCTGCTCGTCGATGCCTCCTGACTCCACGAATTCCGAACGCGTCTCCAGCAACTCGACGTACATCACGCGTTGCCAGAAATGTTCGCCGAACCAGGAACGGCGCACGTGCGTGACGCTCGGGATGAAGTCGATGGTCTGGTCGTCCGAGTCGGCACGCCGCTCGTGTTCGCCGGTGAGCTGCAGCGTGAACTTCTCGGTTGCCGGGTCGCCGATGGGCACGATGTAACGCGCGTCCAGCGACTGCGCGGTGGCGGCCGCCTTCATTTCCGTGCGGAACCGGTGGCCGCGCGTGTTCACGCGGCGGTTCTCCCAGGCGACGGTGCCGCGCACCTGGGTATCGGTGCCGTAACCGACGCCGTACTGCACGCGGTGCTTGCGGTTCGGCTGCGCCGCGATGCTCACCGGCACGATGTGGTTCTCGCGGTCGCGGTCCTCGGGCAGCACTTCGACGGTGGAAAAGTACAGGCTGTCGTCGAGCGCGAACTGCGTGCGCAACAGCTCGCTGGCGTTGAACGGATCGCCTTCGTTGTAGCGCAGGTATCGGCGCGCCAGCGCTTCATCGACAGCGTCCTGCGTGATGACCGTCTTGCCGAAGGTGTAGCGCTCGCCGGTCTCGAACTCTATGGCCACGTCGGCGGAATAGGCCTGCGGGTCGACGCGCATCTCGTTGCGCAGCATGCGCGCGTCGAGGTAGCCGTAGGTGGCCGCGGCGCGCAGCAGCCCGCCCTTGAGCGCCTCGTAGCTGGAGTGGCTGAGGCGGTCGCCGCTCTGTATCGGCAGGTCGTTGGTGATGCTGGTGAAGATCGGATCGGCGGCGCCCGGGCCAGTGACCTTGACCTCGACCTCGTCGACGATCACCGGCTTGCCGGGATCCACGGTGATCACCACGTGGTAATCCTGGTCGCTGCCGTTGCGGCGGAGCACTTCCGACTTGACCACCGGCTCGTAGTAGCCGAAGGGCCGCATGGCGCTGCGCACTTCGCGTTCGCTGCGCTCCTGCAGCCGCTCGACGAATTCCGGCGAGAGGTCGTCCGAGGACTTGTAACGTTCGAACGACAGGTAGGCGAGGATGTTGGCGCGCACGTCCTCGCCGACGCCGAGCACTTCCACCTCGATTTCGCCGAACGCGGGAGCGGCGAACTGCGCGACAACCAACGTGAGCAATGTGATCGCGGGAAGGCGCGTGCGCTGGCTGTGTTGCGACGTCGGCATGTCACCGCTTACGGGCGGAAGAGGGGAATTCTAATGAGAGTCGCCACGCGGCGCGCGGGTTCCGCGCCTCGTTGCGAAGCGCGTCAAGCGGCCACGCCATTCAGCGCGTATTCAGATTCGCCGGTCGATTCGCCCCGGTCATCGAAGCGGCGCTCGCTGATGTCGAGCACGTCGTCGCCGGACAGCGTCAGGACCGTCGAGCACCGTGTGCCATAACCCGGGTCGAGCACGAATGGAGCGGAGAGCTTGCGAGCCCAAT
Organism: Steroidobacteraceae bacterium; assembly: GCA_036274075.1. Taxonomy (GTDB): domain Bacteria; phylum Pseudomonadota; class Gammaproteobacteria; order Steroidobacterales; family Steroidobacteraceae; genus CADEED01. The sequence continues at coordinate 27,120 of DASUGK010000138.1, forward strand.
CCGGGGACAACTCCGAGGGCGGCAGGGACTCGGGGGCCACGGTCTCGCGGTCCGCGAGCATGTCGAACAACTCGCCGGCGAGCGCCCGCCGGTCGGCCGAACCCGGCGCCGCCAACGCCGCTTCGAAGCGCGCCCGGACCCGCACGAGCTTGGGCCATGGCGTGTCGAGGAATTCGTTCGACAGCCCATAGATGCCGGGCTCGAGCTCGCGCGCGAACCGGTCGGCGCGGTTGGAGGCGTACCAGAGGCTGCCGCGGTCGGCGAGCAGCAGGTTGAAGCCGGCGTAGCCGGGTGCATCGGTTTCCAGGTTCCGCAGGTATTCGCCCGGCGAGGCCTTTCCACCCAGGAAGGCCGGGATCAGCCCGCCGCGCGACGGCGCGCTGCGCCGGCGGCGGCCGAACTCCCGGAAGTTGGTGACGATGCCGACGCGGTGCCGGGCGTCGACCGCGAACCACGCGCCTCCGGCCGCGAGATCGCGGCCGCCCAAGATGCCGCTGCCATCGTTCCAGGGCGCGAGCGGCGCGGCGGCACGCGCGTGGTACTCGTCACGGTTCGCGGCGATGACCAGCGGATAGAGCGGGTGGCGGCGCCATGCGAGGACTAACAAACACATCCGCGGTCACCGGCGCCGCGGAGGACTGCCGGGCTGGCTGTACCAGGCATCGATGAGCCGGGCCGAAATCGCGCCCGCGGGCGGCAGCGCCGGGTGGCCGGCCGCGAGGTCGGCGCGCGTGAACCAGCGCGCGTCCTCGAGCTCGCCATCGCGCAACGTGATGGCCTCGGTACCGGCCACGGCCCGGAATCCGAGCATCAGCGACGAGGGGAAGGGCCAGGGCTGCGACGACTCGTAGGCCACCTCGGCCACCTGCACGCCGGTTTCCTCGGCGACTTCGCGCACCACCGCGTCCTCGAGGCTCTCGCCGGGCTCGACGAAGCCGGCGATGGTCGAGTAACGCCCGGGCGGCCAGGCGGCCTGCCGGCCTAACAAGGCGCGTTCGCCACCGGGATCGGTGACCAGCACGATGATGGCCGGGTCGAGGCGCGGAAAGGTCTCGTTGCCGCAGCCCTCGCGGCTGCAGCGCATGACGTGGCCGGCACGCGCGGGGAGATTCGGCGCGCCGCACGTGCCACAGAACCGGTGGCGCGACTTCCACAGGCCGAGCGCGCGTGCATACGCCAGCAACGAGGCCGAATCGGCCGGCAGCAGCGGCGCCAGCGGCCGCAGCTCCCTGAATTCGGTGCCGCTGGGCAGCTCGGGCGCCGGGGCCGGTTCGCGCAGCTCAACCAGCACGCAACGCGCGCCGCGGAACCAGCCTAACAAGGTGAGTTGTTCGTCGTGCGCGGCCGCGACCACCGGATCGGCGCCCGACAGGAAGGCAATCTCCACGCTGGCGCCGCCGGTCACGAGCTGCGCGGCCCCGGCGCCCAGCACGTAACGCGTGGCCGGGTCCGACCGCGCCGCGATCACCCATCGCGGGTCGTCGCGCAGCTCGGCGCGCCGATCGAGGAACTGGCCGGAGAACAGGGTGGGACGGATGGTCACGCGGGCAAATCTACCACCCGCGTGGCGGCACGGGTCCCCGCCTCAGCCCCCGGCGCCTTCCGACGGAGAATTCCGGGCCTGGGCGCAGTCGTTGCAGACCGCGGCGCGCAGCGCCAGCCGGTCGGTGACCAGCACGCCCGCGCAATCGCGGCAGTGGGCCACGCGCAATTCGTCGCCGCAGTCGAGCGCGCCCACCAGGAACACCGCGTGTTCGAAGGAGATCTGCGGTTCGTCGACCAGGGCCCTGTAGGTCTCGAAAGCCTCGCAGAGCAGCGCGCCGCGCGCCACCGTGGGCGGGGGCCGCGCGCCGCGGTCCACGGTGATGGTCTGCGGCGTGATCAGCCCGAACAGGCTGCTGACGCTGGCGAACACCGCGGCCTCGCGCCGCATGCGCAGGCTGCGGGTGAAATAGGCCGCCTGCCGCGGCGACTTGCCCCGGTGGCGAGCCACGGGCGTGCCGCCGGCCTCGCATAGATAGGTGCGGTACAGCTTGCGGATGCGGTCATCCGTCAGGCCGGTCCAGGCGCGGATGGTATGGGTGCGCGCCTCGTGCTGGATGAAACGCAGTGCCAGGTCGAGCCGCAGCCGGTCCCGGCTGTAGCGGTCGTCGGAAATACGCATGTTGTCGCCTTCCCTGATGCCATTCTTGTTATCCGAAATTTTGGGAAAAATTTCCCAAATTTGGAAATGACTTTCAAGGGGGTGCGGCGCAAGATATCTCGCGCGTACAGGGAGGAATGACATGGCGACACGCACCGCTTCACCGGCGCGCGAGGAATCCCGTCACTGGCTGCCGTCGCAGGGCGTCGACCCGGCGCCGCTGGCCGAGCTCAATGCCGAGTGCCTCGGACTTCTGGTCATGCGCGCCACCGAGGGTCACGGTGAGGGCCGGGGCAGTGGCGACGTGGCGCTGCCGCCGCTGATCTCGGCGCTGCGCGCGCAGTGGGCCGGTCTCTCCGCGCACGCGGTGCGCCGTCTCGCGGCTGCTCCTTTCACGCTGTTCGACGCGGGGTTCGGTTCCGCGCCGCGCTGGCTGGAGCTGCGTTCCCGCGGCGTCAACGACCAGCAGCATCGCTGCGACCCGGTGTACTTCGGGCCTGCTGCGGCGCGTTCGCTCACGCGACGCATGCTGGTCTACGGCTGGCACCTGGCGCGCAGCCGTCCGCGCGCCGCCTGCCTGGTGTTCGGCGCGACCATCGCGGCCGTGGAATCACTCGCCGCGTGTTCCCTGTCCACGCTCGAAGCCGCCGCGGAACGCCACGCCGATGCGTTGCGCCCGCGCTGGCCCCAGCAACACGCATTCTGGCGCGAACTGCTGGCGTGCTCGTCAGCCGGCGCCGACAAGCGCCTGCACGAACTGCTGCTCGGTGGAATCCAGCGCCTTGCCGCCGAAACACTGGCGGCGCATGCTCCCTGACATCACACACACGCGCATGGAAGACCAAGCGTGTGCCATCAACTGGCAGTGCGGGGCCAGCCCGCCACTCACACTCAAAGGAATGGGGAGCACCATGATCAAACCAACGACAGCCATCGCGGCCTGCACCGCCTTGGCCATGCTTTTCTCGCTGGGCGCCGGCGCCGCGTCCCGGCAGCAGGCGGTCGCCGCCCGCGATGCGGCGAAAGCCGGCAGCGGCGCCAGGCTGGGCGCCAGCCTCTCGGTCCTGCAACACGCGGCCGCGCGGCGCGTGCCGCAGTCGGACGTCACCAGCGCGCTGACGCGCAAAGTCCCGGCGCTGCGCGCGAGCGACGGTTACGTGTCGGTCAGCGCGTACGGCGACGATCTCGCCAGCCTGCGCACGCAGCTCGTAGCGAAGGGCCTCACCGACGTCTCGCTGCACGCCACCGCGGTGTCGGGCCGCGCACCCATCGCCGCGCTGGGCGACATGGCGGCGACTCCGGGTCTCAAGTTCCTGCGGCCGACGCTGGCCATGGCGCGCACCGGCAGCGTCACCTCGCAGGGAGACAAGTCGCTGCGCTCCGACCTGGCGCGCGCCGGGAGCGGCGTGAACGGCCGCGGCATCCGCATCGGCGTGCTGTCCGACAGCTACGACTGTGCCGAAGGCGCGTTCGAGCCGGGAGCGCCGTTCACGCGCGCCGCTGACGACATCGCCAGCAACGATCTGCCGTCCGACGTCATGGTGCTCAAGGACCTGTCGCCGGTGCCGAGCGCGGATTGCGCGGATGAAGGCCGCGCGATGATGCAGCTCATCCACGACGTCGCGCCGGGCTCGCCGCTGGCCTTCTACACCGCCTTCGTCAGCCAGGAGGATTTCGCCGCGGGCATCCGCGCGCTGGCGGACGCGGGATCGCAGGTGATCGTCGACGACGTCATCTACTTCGCCGAGCCGATGTTCGAGGACGGCATCATCGCGCAGGCGGTGGACGACGTGTACAAGGACGGCGTCGCCTACTTCTCCTCGGCGGGCAACGACGCGCGTCTGTCGTACGAGTCGCGTTTCCGGCTGTCGGATGACGAGGGCATTTCCGGGCGCCGCCACGACTTCGCGCCGGGGAAGGCCGTCGACGGCCTGCAGAGCGCCACCGCGGGCGCAGGCTCGGTCACGCTGCTGTCGGTGCAGTGGGACCAGCGCTCGCTGTCGGCCAACGGCAAGCGCGGCGCGCAGAGCGACATCGACGCCTGGTTCTACGACGCCAACGGCGAACCGATCGAGTTCTGCACCGACGATCCGGAGCAGCTGGTCTGCCAGATCCCCGGCATCGACATCAACGTCGGCGGCGACGCGGTCGAGGTGCCGATCATGGTCAACCTCGGCGACGAGGACGTCGAGGTGCAGCTCGGCATCGAACTGTTCGAGGGGCCTGCACCTAACTACCTCAAGTACGTGTGGTTCGACCTGGACGCCGGCATCTACACGGTCAACGAGTTCGACACCGCCAGCAGCACGCTCTACGGCCACGCCAATGCCGCGGGAGCCGAGGCGGTCGGTGCCGCCGCCTGGTACCAGACCGAGGAGTGGGGCAGCCCGCTGCGGCCGCAGTGCGTGCCGGCCTGTCTCAACTCGTTCTCGTCGGCCGGCGGCACGCCGGTGTTCTTCGGCAAGAATGGCCACCGGCTGCCGAGGCCGGAGATCCGCATCAAGCCCGGCGTCACCGGGCCGGACGGCGGCAACACCACGTTCTTCTTCTTCGACCTGAGTTTCGAGGTGCCGGGGACCACCGAGCCCGACGGTTTCCCGAACTTCTTCGGCACCTCGGCGTCAGCACCCCACGTGGCGGCCGTGGCTGCGCTGATGCTGGACCAGAGAGCGCGGGATATCGCTGCGCGTAAGCGCTTCATTGGCCCGAGGAAACTGACGCCCAACCTCATTTACTGGGCCCTGCGCCTGACGGCCGACGATATGACACTGCGGAATTTCGGGGGCGACATCGGGCCGCAACCTGTCGATAATGCGCGAGGGTTCGATTTCGACACCGGATTCGGATTCGTGGACGCGCAGCGGGCGCTGCGCGCAACCCGCGGCTTCTAACCAGACGGCGACATCGGCATCCGCCACGCGGCGGATGCCGGACCGTCTGGCAAACGCGGGCAATTGGACAGACGGAGCCAGCCAATACATGTCACTGACTGCACGCGCAGGACTTGCGTTCATCATGTCGATTTTCCTGGCGGCTGCCGTGATGGCGCAGACCGGGCCCAGCGAGCCGCAGGTCATCGCGGGCGCTTCCACCGCCAAGATCAACATCGGCCAGAAGAAGCTCGCCGGCTACGCGGTGGCGACGGTGCGCGTCGGCGAAGATGGCAAGGTCAGCGACGTCCTGATCAGCGAGAACACCACCGAAGGTTTCGAGCCGCAGCTCATCAAGGTGTTGCAGAGCGCGCGGTTCCGTCCCGCCATCGACGCCTCAGGCAAGCCGGTGGAGGCGAGCATCGAGATGAAGGTGGAACTGCGCCAGTCGACGGGCGTGGAGCCCAAGCCGGTGGCCGCCAATCCCGATCCGCAACTGGCGGACAAGGAGAAGGAACGCATCAAGCGCATGCGCTGCTCGGATTTCCTCTGGGAATGGAACCTGCTGCGCGACGAGGCGGGTGACGCCGTTTACACCGAGTTCATGCCGCGCATCGCCACGTCCATGTATGCCGCCATGCGCACCGAGGCCGGCGAATACGTGGACGTCAAGGTGTGGAAGGCCGCCCCCAAGGCGCTGCGTGAATCCGCCGATCGCTGCGAGGAAAGCCCCGGCGTGCCCTTCTGGGACGGCGTGTTCAAGGTCGTGCTGGACGAAGCCGTTCCGAAGTGAGCGCCTCTCCCTAATGGCCAATTGAATTCGTGCCGGGAAGGCTCAAGCTCGCGGGCAACATGTACGCACTGTCGATTCGCGGACTCACCAAGACCTACAAGAACGGGGTCCAGGCCCTCAAGGGTGTGGATCTCGACGTGGAGAAAGGCGATTTCTTCGCATTGCTGGGGCCGAACGGCGCCGGAAAGACCACGCTGATCGGCATCCTGACCTCGCTGGTCAACAAGTCCGGCGGCACCGTCAGCGTGTTCGGCCACGATCTCGACCGCGAGCTCGAGGCGGCCAAGGCCTGCATCGGCATCGTGCCGCAGGAAATCAACTTCAACCAGTTCGAGACTCCCGAGACCATCCTGGTGAACCAGGCCGGGTTCTATGGCATTCCGCGCCCGCTGGCGCGCGAGCGCGCCGACAAGTACCTGTCGCTGCTGCAGCTCGCCGACAAGCGCAACAAGATGGCGCGCGGGCTGTCGGGCGGCATGAAGCGGCGCCTCATGATCGCGCGCGCGCTGGTTCACGAGCCGCGGCTGCTGATCCTCGACGAACCCACCGCCGGCGTGGACATCGAGATCCGCCGCTCGATGTGGGATTTCCTGCGCGACATCAATGCGCGCGGCACGACCATCATCCTCACGACCCACTATCTCGAGGAAGCCGAGACCCTGTGCCGCAACATCGCCATCATCAACGGCGGGTTGATCGCAGAACGCGACCGCATGTCGAGCCTGCTGCGCAAGCTGCAGGCCGAGACTTTCGTGCTCAACCTGCGCGAGGCCATCGGCAGCGTGCCGCAGGTGCCGGGCTACGAGTTCGAGCTGGTCGACGACCACACGCTCGAAGTCGAAGTCTCCAAGGAACAGAGCCTCAACGAAGTATTCGCCAAGCTCAGCGAGCAGGGCATCGGCGTGCTGTCGATGCGCAACAAGGTCAACCGGCTCGAAGAGATTTTCATGAAGCTCGTCGAGTCGCGGGCCGAGCCGAAGGAAACCGCGCAGAGGCCGGCTGCGGGGGCGCGCGCATGAGCAGCGACGTCACCGAACTGGCGCGCGAAGCCGACACGCCCAAGGGCCTGGAGCGCGCGCGCTGGACCGGCCTCAAGACCATCATCATCCGCGAGTACGGCCGCATCATCCGCATCTGGGCGCAGACCATCGTGCCCTCGGCCGTGACGTCGGCGCTGTACTTCGTGATCTTCGGCAGCCTGATCGGGCAGCGCGTGGGGCTCATGGAAGGCGTGCCCTACATGCAGTTCATCGCGCCCGGACTGATCATGATGGCCGTGATCACCAACTCCTACGCCAACGTGGTGTCGTCGTTCTTCGGCGCGAAGTTCGGCAAGCACGTGGAAGAGATGCTGGTGGCCCCGCTGCCCAACTGGATCATCGTGCTCGGCTACGTGGGCGGCGGGCTGGTGCGCGGCATGCTTGTCGGCTGCGCCGTGACCATCGTGTCGCTGATTTTCACGCAGCTCACCGTGCACCACGCGCTGGTCATCGTCGGCGCGGTGGTGCTGACCTCGGTGGTGTTCGCGCTCGGCGGTTTCATCAACGCGCTGTTCGCGAAGAATTTCGACCAGGTGAACTGGATCCCGACCTTCGTGCTGACGCCGCTCACCTATTTCGGTGGCGTGTTCTACTCCATCACGCTGCTGCCGGAATGGGCGCAGCACGTGTCGTACGCCAACCCCATCCTTCACATGGTGAACGCCTTCCGCTACGGCTTCCTGGGCACCAGCGACGTGAGCGTGGTGGTGGCCTTCAGCATCATGACGCTGTCGGCCGTGGTGCTTTTCGCGGTGGCCGTGTTCTTCATGAACCGCGGCACCGGGATGCGGGAATAAGATGGTGCCGGGCCGGCATTTCGGCATTGCGACCCGGACGCTTCCAAGATTCGATTTCGCGAGCCGCAATGCCGAATTGCCGGCCCGGCACCGTCCTATTCCGAAGCTTTCTCGGCGGCCGCGCGCGCGTCGGCGGCGGCCTGCTGCGCGTCTTCGATCTTCTGCTCCACGCGTTCCTGGGTCTTCTTGGCTTCCTGGGCCTGTTCGGCGGCACTCTCGCCCTGGGCCGCCGTGACCGCACTGGTCTCCGCGAGTCCGCAGGCCGTGAGCAACGAAGCCAGCGCGGCGACAGCCGCCAGTCGAATCCGGGTGTTCATGAGCAATCTCCCAAGGCCAGCCTGCTAGATACGCCTTTCCCGAGGCAGAAACTGAGCACCAGCTCCCACCTGAAAAGCACAGGGCCCGAACCGCGGTGCGGCACGGGCCCTGGGAAGATGGTGCCGGGCCGGCACCGAGCGCCTTACTTCTGCTTCCAGCCGCCGCTGTCGTCCTGGTAGTACCAGCCGGGCTTCATGACGTCGCGGATGAAGGCCTTCGTCCAGGCGCTGCGGATGTCCTTCTCCCACTCCGGATGATTGCTGGCACGCGCGATCTCGGTATAGAGCTGCGCGCGGTCACTGTTGTCCTCCGACACCAGGCGCTTGACCGTGGCGCGGTCCGGCAGTGCAACCGCGTTGATGTCGCGCACCTCCAGCAGGCCGTCCTTGTTCAGGCCGACGGCGCCGCTGGCGAAGAACTTCTCGAGATCGCCGAAGCGCGCACCCATCGACTGCTTGATCCGGGCCACCGCGGGCGAGCTGGTGTTGAGCGCCGCCTCGGCACCCTGCGCCTCGGCGGCGGGTACCAGCGCATACAACACGTTCGCGACCGCGGCCACGAGCACATCCGGCTCCGCGTCCGGAACGAAGTTGGACTGCGGCGGCGTCTGGGACTGCGGCTGCGGCGCGCTGCCCTTGTTGGCACCGCCGGTGACATCGTTCCAGTAGTCCGTCGCAGCCTTGTCGGCGGCAGCGGCCGGGAAATACACGTTGATCGTCACACACGCGGCGATCAGCACACTGGCCAGCAGGATCTTCAACGGCAATACGCGACGCATTGTTTACTCCTTGATTCCAGGCGTGAGCCCGGACGCGGGCATCATCGAGTCGTGCCAATGAACGCGTCCTGAACACGCCATACGTCAAATCTGCGCGCGATTATTGGCCCGAACGGGCCCCGCGTCCATCGGCTCATTTCACGGAAACGCCGCTCGTATCCTTGGGAATCGAGGCCATGAGCTGGCTCCAGTTCACGCGACCCTGGTTGCCGACGATGTCGATGCGGGGCAGTCCCGAGCCCTTGACGATGTAGTAGCCGTTTGGCGCCGGTTCGATCCCCGACATCTCGCACACGTCTTCGCGCAGTCGGCAGCGGATACCGAGCTTGTCGTAGCTGTATTCGTCGAAGAACTTGAGCACGCCCGACTGCAGTGCCTGCACCACGCCGCCGCCACCGCCACCCACATTGGACAGGCTGCTCACCGCCTTGGCGCTGATGCGGTGCCGCGATTTGTCGCCCTTCGGCGTAGCGAGGCGCGCGTCGAAGGCGCGCGGCGTCCAGGCGAACAGCTCCAGGCCGAGCACGTCTGCCTCGAGCTTGCCGGTGATCGAGCCCACTTCGAATGTCTGCGTGACCAGCCCCAGGTCGAGGTCGCGCGCGCGCACGTCGGCAAACATCGTGGGGTAATCGCCGAGTGGATCCTGCAGCCGGATATTGCTGCCCGTGATGCGCCCGCCAAACACTTCCGACTCGACGTTGCCGTCGAAGGTCAGCACGTTGTCCTTGAGCCGCACGCCCGGGATGCTGGCGGCGAGTTTTCCCGAGAACTGCGGCCACCCAAAGGCCTTGGCCAGCAGTTGCATGCTGATGGGCTCGACGTCCCCCTTGAACGACACTTCCATGTTGTCGCTGCCGATGTTGCCCATGGCAAAATTCTCGATGGCGATGGCGCCGTCGAACAGCGGTAGTTTGGTGGGCCGCGTGAGCGCGAAGTTGGTGGAGTAGGCGACGAACTCGATGCCCGCGGCGCCGCCCGACAATCCATACGCGCCGCCCTCGTCCCACGACAGGTTCGAGACGCGCGCGTCCCCGCCGCCGGCCGGCGCCCAATGGATGTCGCCCTTCATCCCCGTGAGATGCACGGTGCCCTTGTTGGCGCTGAAATCGAGGCCCTCCGGCTTCACGTGCAGCGATGCGATGCCGTTGTCCACGATCGACAGTTCGCCGCTCAGGGTGCCGCGGGTCTGCGCGTCACCGATCATGCTGGTGGCGAGGAAGTTGGCCGCGTAGGAAGTGAAGGCCGCCGGGAATTCCACCTTCGTGAGTCTGAATTCGCCGCTGAACAGCGGAGTCTCGCCGCGCAAGTCCAGTTTTCCGCCGCCGCTCATGTCGAGCAGCTTCACCTGCTTCAGCTGCAGCGAGTCGATGTCGAGTACGTCCTTGCCGAGCGCGCCGCGCATCTCGAGGGACAGCGGGTTCGCGCCGAAGTCGAAGTAGATAGGAACGGCCAGCACCTGGCCGCTCTTGCCCTGCACGTCGACCACGAGCTGCGTGCCGGTGCCCCTGGGTTCGGCGCGCAGCCGGGCTGTGGCCACGAGCTTGTCGGTGACGATGGTGCTGGCCTCGTTGGTGAGATCCAGCCCTTCCAGCGCGGCGCTGACATCGGCCACCAGTCCCTTGCCGGCATCGGAAGCCGCGCCTTCGATCCTGACCTGTCCATCGCCGGTCACGTCGGCGGGCAGCTCGAACCACGGCGCCACGAACTTGCGCAGCTCCGAAAACTTCGCGGCGCCGGTGGAGCCGCGCACCTGCCAGCCCTTGTCGTCGAGCCGTCCGTCGAAGGACGCCGTGGTGCCGGCGAACTTCATGCCGCTGCCGCCGAAGGTGGTCACGCCGGTATCACTGCGCAGCTCCGCGCGCACCTGCATGTCGAGCGAGCCGGTGGGGCCACCGCGTGCGGTGAAGCGCCCGGCCTCGCAGCCGAAACGCGGTTCGGCGATCACCGGCCGTTCGCAATCGAGGTCGAGCTGCGTAAACCTGCCGGCAGGGTCGGGCAGCACCACTTCGCTGGCCTGCACCCGCACGCGCGCCTGGTCGCCGCCGGGAAGATCCAGGCGCACGCTGGCGCCCTTCACCGGCAATCCGGCGACGGTCATTTCGCGCACCTCGAGCACGACGGCGTCGATGGCGTGCGCCAGGGGCGTCAAGAACGTCAACACCGCGAGGCCTGCAAGCGAACGGCCGCGGTGGTTAGGTCGGCAGGTCATTCGGGTGGATTGTAGCCAGCAGGCCTGTGCCGCCGTGAGAACTGAATGACGTAGGACCGGGAAACCTCCTCAACCGGGGCTCCGCACGAGGAATTCCGGGGCCCGATCGGGCCCCGCAGGTCTCACCTGGTTCCCGGCCCTCAGGGCTGCTTGCCGGTTTCCACCTGTTTCACGCACTTCGCCGCGTCCTTGTCGCAGGACAGGTCGACACTGCGCGTCTGGGTGGTGCCATTGGGCAGCGTGCGCGTGGTGTCGCGTGTGTACCCGCCGTCGGTACGCTGCACGGTGTCGCTCTTCGATCCTTCGCGCCCATCGAACGTGGTGTAGGTCGACTCGCGCGTCACGCTGCCGGCTTCCGGGTCGCGCGACACGCTGAGATCGCGCGTCGCGGTTTCACCCTGGGGATTCGTGGCCGTGGTCGAACGCGTGAAGCCATCGTCGGTTTTCGTGCGGACACTGTCGACGCTGCCCGTCTGGCCATTCGGGCCGGTGTAATCCACGTTGCGCGTACGCGTACTGGCCTCGCGATCATTTGTCACCGTCGCATCGCGGCGAGCGCTGCGTCCATCGGCGCCGGTCCACGTATCCGTGCGAGTGCGCCCGTTGTCGGTGCGCTGGCGCTCGGTGGTGCGGGTGTGCGATTGCGATGCGCGTTGCGCCTGGGTGCCGCGCCGAAGCTGCGCCTCACGCGCCGCGGCGGTGTTTGCGGCCGCCAGCAGCACCACGAGACCCAGTGTGCCGAAAATCTTTACGCCTGTTCGTGTCGTCACGGATTCCTCCCGAAATTTTTTGACGGTCCCGCACGACAACGTGCGCAACGCGCTGGCGTTGACGCTAAACTTTCCATAAACCCGTCCAAAGAAATCCAAGAGGGAGCCGAACCCATGTCCTCGAAGCGCGCCTTGGTCGTTGACGATTCGAAATCCGCACGTGCGTTCCTGGCGCGCATCCTCGAGCGTCACGAAATAGAGGTGGATGCGGCCGAGTCCGCCGAGGCGGCCATCGAATACCTGGCCCGCAACAAGCCCGACGTCATCTTCATGGATCACATGATGCCGGGCATGGATGGCTTCCAGGCCGTGCAGACCATCAAGAACAACCCGCGCACCTCGGCCATTCCCATCCTCATGTACACCTCGCAGGAAGGGGACCTGTATCTCGGCCAGGCGCGCGCGCTGGGCGCCGAGGGCGTGTTGCCCAAGCAGATCAAGCAGGCCGACGTCACGCGCATGTTGTTCCAGTTGCGGCTGGTGTCCGACCGGCGCAGCGCCGAGCAATCGACTTTTTCGCGCATGGCGCAGGACATCGGCCTGGGCGCGGATCTCATGCCAGCCAATGAATCCGCCATTGTCGTGAGTGGCCAGGCGTCGAACGCCCCGGCGCAGGCAGCAACGGTGGCGCTGGAATCCCCGGACGCGGCCGATGGCGCCGACATCACGAAGCTGATGCCGCAGATGTCGCTGGAAATCCGCGCGGCCATCGACGGCACGCTGCAGCGCGAGATCGCAGCGCTGCGCAGCTTCATCGCCACCTCGCTGGACACGCACTCCGAGCGCATCCAGGGCGACCTCGCCGCATTACAGCCGGCGCCACGCACGCCGGATTTCGCCACCGCCACGCTGGTGCCGGAACGCCGCCCGTGGGCCGCCATCACGGGCTGGACCCTGGCCGTGCTGGCCGTGGCGGGCGCCGCCGTGATGTCCTGGATGTGGTGGCAGCAGGGCGGCGAACTGGCCGCGATGCACGACGACCTGCAGGCGGCCTACGCGGAAGTCGAAACGTTGCGCGCGCGCCCGGAAGTAGTTAGCCTGCCGGTCTCCATGGCCGTGATCGACAGTGACGTGCCGGAGCTGGTGCCCGCCGACGATGCCGCGGATGATCCCGTGGCCTCGGACACGCCCGCCCCGAAGCAGGCGCAGTGACCGGATCCGCGCCAGACACGCCGTTCACACCCAGGCGCTGGCTGCGCAACCGGCACTTCCAGACCATCCTGCCCAGCTTGCTGCCGCGGCGCGCGCGCGTGGAGCGGCGCGCCATCCCGCTGCTGGCCTCGAGCGAGGAATTGCTGCTCGACTGCGGTGACGGCGTCACGCTGCAGGCCTTCCACTCCAGTCCCGCAAAGCGTGGCCGCGAGCCCGGCAAGAAAGTCGCAGTGCTGCTGCACGGCTGGGAAGGCAGCTCGGAGTCCACGTACCTGCTGTCGCTGGCGCAGACCCTGTTCGCGCAGGGTCACGAAGTCGTCAGGCTCAACTTGCGCGACCACGGCGCCACGCATCACCTGAACCGCGAGCTGTTCCATTCCTGCCGCCTGGCCGAAGTCGTGGGCGCGATCCGCTCGCTGGCCGGCAGGTTTCCCGGCGCGCCGCTGGTGCTCGCGGGATTTTCACTCGGAGGCAATTTCATGCTGCGCGTCGCGGCCGATCCCGAGGCGCGCCACCTGCCACTCGAGCGCGTGATCGCGATCTCGCCGGTGCTCGATCCGGCGGTGACCATGCGCACGCTGGAGAACGGCTTCCCGGTTTACCACGGTTACTTCGTGAAGAAGTGGTGCCGCTCGCTGGCCAAGAAACAGCAGGCCTGGCCGGAGCATTACGATTTCGAGGAGCTGCTGCGCATCCGCAACTTGCGCGAGATGACGCGGCAACTGGTGCGCAGCCACACCGAGTTCCCGAGCATGGACGACTACCTCGCGGGGTACGCGATCACGGGCGGCCGCCTGGCCACGCTCGCGGTGCCGTCCATCCTGGTGACGGCGCTGGACGATCCCATCATCGAGCACGTTGACCTCCCGCGCCTGGCGCGCAGTCCGCGGCTGCAAGTCGTCACCACGGAGCGCGGGGGCCATTGCGGCTTCATCGAGACGCTGGGAGACAGCAGCTGGATCGACGGCCAGGTGGTCAAATGGATGTCGCGGAACCCTGACAGCTAGGCACGGCCAAAGGGCTGTGATGTGCTGCTAACAACCCTGGCGCCGGGCATCATCCCGAGGACCGGGAACCAGCGGAGGTCTCTCGCATGCGTGCCGCGCCCCGAATCGCCGCCGGCCTTACCAGCCAGGCCCTGTTGATCCTGCTGACGGGATGCAGCGGCAGCGGCCCGGGAAATACTCCGCCGCCTTCACCTTCGCCACCGCCCGCGGATACCACGCCGCCCACGGTGCCGCAGGGCCTCGCGGCCACGGCGCAGTCCACCACCGAGATCGGTCTCAGCTGGACCGCTTCCACCGACGCGGGCACGGGCGTCGCCGGTTACCGCGTGTATCGCGACGCGAACACCACGGCGATCGCGACCGTCACCACCACGACATACACGGACACGGGCCTGATTGCGGACACCACTTACACCTACACGGTGCGCGCCTTCGATGGCGCAACACCTCCCAACGAATCCGCGGCCTCGTCGCCGGCCAGCGCCACGACGCTGGCGGTGACCACGCCGCCCGTGACGGGGCTCGACTCCCGGCCGTCGAACACCACCTGTCTCGCGGGTGACGCGCCGGGCAGCGGCGTGTCGCTGTCCGTGCAGCGCGCCTTTGCGAACCTGCCCGACTTCACGCAGCCCATCGCCATGCTGCAGGAGCCCGGCAACAACGCGCGCTGGTACGTGGTGCAGAAGACCGGCGAGGTGCTGGTGTTCGACAACAATGCCGGCGTGTCGACGACGCGCGTGTTCATCG